>CBDUGP010000038.1:0-70759 GCA_965366625.1 uncultured bacterium | reverse complement strand
GACCGTGATGAGGCCTTGAGTCGGTAGGCTTTGCTGGAAAAGCTCCGACTCGGCCCTAAGAACCTTTGACATCCAGGATTTTGTCGGACGATTCGTCCGACAAGGAGGAGTTGTGTCTTGGAGGGTCGTGGGAAGGGCACTTCTAGCAACCAGTGAGCTGAATCGGCGGCGCACGCCGAGCCTTCCTTTTAGATGGTTGGCACCTTTTCGGAGGAATGGTTGGCACCTTTTTAGAGGAATCGGCGGCGCACGCCGAGCCTTCCTTCTAGATGGTTGGCACCTTTTCGGAGGAATGGTTGGCACCTTTTTAGAGGAGGACGAACAAATCAGCCTTCCTTCTAGATGGTTGGCACCCTTTCGGAGGAATGGTTGGCACCTTTTTGGAGGAGGACGAACAAATCCGGCCACAACGTTTCTACCTTTCTAAATGCTCGACCGTCCCGGTGGAGACGAGCCCGGAGAGGATGCATGCGTTACGAAGATTTTGTGTTGCACATTGGTGGCAAGAGGGGTGACGGCTACGCGGTACGGGTTTTGGAATCGCCCGCCGGCGAGGGTGCCGGGCGTTTTGAGCCGCCGATGAGTCGAGCCGACGTGGGCTCGTTATATGGCCGGCTACGCCAATTTCAAGAGGATCGACGCGAAGGAGTGCCACCCATTCCCTCGACGCTCCAAGTGGTGCCGGGTATTTCTAGGATCGAGAGCGAGGGTGGGGCGCCGGACTCGCAGCAAGACCTGGACAGCGAGCCCACGACGCGGGACATCAGCCGACGTCGTCGAGAAAGACCTCCGGGTCCGACGGCTCAAGAGGTGGGAAAGAAGCTGTTCGACTCGATTTTTAGTGGCCAAGTCGGCGCCCTCTACGATCGTAGCCTGGGCCAGCTCGAAGGTCAGGATGAGGTTGGGCTGCGGTTAAAGCTCCGTTTGGATTCGGAGGCCCTTACCGATGGGGACCTCGAAGGGCTGCCCTGGGAACTGATGTACCGCGAGGATGCCGGGCGTTTCTTGGGTTTGGATCGATATTCCTCGATCGTCCGCTATTTGGACGTGCCCCGTCCCTCAAAACCCATTCCCTTGCCGGAGAAGCTGCGGGTTCTGGTGGTGATGGCCGAGCCCGAAGCCCCGGGGCTGGCGGCTTTGAATTTGGAGGCCGAATGCGATCGGTTGCAACGGCTTTCCGAGCAATATGAAAGCTGGCAGGTGGAAGTGGAGCGGCGCGCTTCGGTCAGCTCTCTCCGGCGCCGACTGGCCGAAGACGGCCCATTCCACGTGGTGCATTTCATGGGCCACGGAGGATTCGACCCGGCAACGGGTGAGGGGCTGCTTTATTTTGAAGGCCCTAATCGCTCGGCCCAGCCGATCACTGGCCAAGCCTTAGCTGCCAAGTTGTTGGATTTCGACGACCTCGGTCTTGTTTTCTTGAATGCCTGCGAAACCGCGACCTCGGCCGGCGGCCAAGGCAAAGATCCCTTTGCCGGGGTGGCGGCGGCGTTGGTGCGCGGCGGTTTGCCCGCGGTCATCGCCATGCAGCGCCCAATTTCAGACCACGCGGCGATCGCCTTCAGCGATGCCTTCTACACCAGTCTGTCGGGGGGTGCCTGTGCCGACGAAGCCCTGGTGGAAGGGCGTCAAGCCATCCACTCTGCGGCTTCCAAGAGTGTGGAGTGGATGATTCCGGTTTTCTTTGCCCGGATCAAACGTGGAGGTGTTTTCGAACGACCCCAACCCGTGATCGCGCCCGAGCGCCCAACCGTCCGAAGTCTTTGGATCTCGGCTTGCTCGGTGCTGTTGTTGGTCTTGTTAGCTTTTTCGCCGATCGGTGGACGTCTTTTCGGCAGCTCGGAAGTTCTGGCTTTGGAGCAGGTGTTCGCCACCAGCGTGGAAGGGGTCAACGGTTTATTGAAAACCGTCGAAATCATGCCCGACGGCACCATGCGCCTGTTTTTCGAATTCACCAATGATACGGATCAAGATCAGAAAGTAGGTCTGGACTTCGCTCGAACCTATTTGGCCGATGAAATGGGCCATGCTTATGAGGTGATCCGTTCCAGCGGCCCCTTGGACGCCCCGCGGCTCAACCAGACTCTCGGTAAGGGTGAGACCCGAGCCGTTTGGGTGGACGTGCCTGCGCCGTTGGACGGCGCGCGAAAAATGGGCATAGCCTTGGCAGAAACCGAGGGCTCGAATGTGGCCTATCCGTTCTTTGAGGTGGAGTTGCCGGAGTACCCGAAAAGACTGGGTCGGCGCTCCGAGGCCCCGCCCGTGGGCGACGGCGTCGAGATTTTCGATAGCGGTCAGGCCTTGGACAGCACGGTATCGGGCCTGGAAGCCCAAGTTGCCAGGATCGAGCTGAAAGGGGACGAGTCCATGCGCTGGACCTTGGCGATGATCAATCGCACCGTGGACCAGCTGGGCATCGACTTCGATCTTTCCAAGGTAACCCTGGTGGACAATCTCGGTTTTTCCTATCGCGCCAAGCATTTCGGCACCTACGCGGGCAAGCAATACTTTGAAGGCTTCCGTCTCCGACGGGGCCTCCGGGCAGAACCCTGGTTCGACTTCGGCCCACCAAAACCCGGAGCCACCAGCTTTACCTTGCGCCTGGCGACCAAGGCGTCGAGCGGTGTGCGATTCCAAAACGCGGAGCTGAAAATCGATGGCTTGGCCGGTAAGGCAATAGCCAAATCCAACGACTCGAATCTGCTCGCGAAAGCTGTGCCTATCGACTCTAGTCTCAAGGGATTGAAGGGAGAAATCGTCGCGATTGAGGCCTTACCTTCACGCCGAATGCGCTGGCGGTTGAGTTTGTGGAATCGCACGGCTGACGATTTGTTGTGGGGGTTGGACTATCCAAAGATCTACGTCTCGGATTCAAAAGGCCGCCGCTACGATCTGCTCGCCGCCCAGCCCAAGGCGGACGTAAAACGTGAAGGATTCCGTGCCGAGCTGTTGGCGGGCGCCCGGGCTGTTTCCCAACTAGATTTTGAGGCTCCCTTTGCCGACGCCGGAGCTCTGACCCTTTGGTTGCAGTCGGCGGTGCCCAAGAGCTCGACCTTCGAACCCGCCCGAGTCGGCAATTTGAAATGGCCGGCACCTCGGAAACCGGCCGCCGGGGCGCCGCCGGGAGCCTTGCGCCTACCCATGGATCTCGCCCTCAAGACGGTTTCCGGAGATTTTTCCGCCCGTTTGCACAGTATCGACCTCTTCACCGACGATCGCATGCGGTTCAATATCCTTTTGCTCAACCAGGGTCGGCGCCCGCGGACCGTCGGTTTGTTGCCCGGAAGCACAGCCTTGGTCGATGTGATCGGTCGACAATATCGGGTGATCGGACACGGGGCCGGAGCTGAGCTTCTTCCGGGGTTGGGTCATGATCTGTGGCTCGAAACGGAATCGCCGCGCAATGGGGCCTCGGTCTTTGAACTCACCCTTCGCGGACGCGCCCTCGCAGCCCAGAACCTACAAATTAAGCTGCCCGACTACCCGGAAAGTTATTCGAAGACCGAGGAAGTTTCGATCGCTTCCTTCGAGCTGGCGGAAGGCCAGCACGAAATCGAAACCACCCTCCCGGGTCTGCGGGCCAAATTGGTCGCCATCGACCGGCTGGGCAATCGACGGCTGCGCTGGCATATCGAGCTTTACAACGAAGGGTCCCAATCTCTCAACGTGGGTTACGACCCCCAAGCCACCAAGCTGATCATGGGCGGCCAGACCTTCCGCTTGGAAGCCACCAACAGAGGCCCGATCGGCCGGGGAGTGGTGGAGCAGACACTCGCTCGGGGCGCCCGCCGACGGATCTGGCTGGAGTTTGCCGGTAGCTTCGACGGTGACGAGGCCTTTGACCTCCTCTTCAGCAGCTCGAATCCCGACAGATACCGCTATCGGCTGATGACGGCTCGCCTGAGCGAGGTATCCGCCTCGGTTTCAGGCGGCTCGCCATGAACCTTCCTAGAGAAGACGTTTCTACCCTCCCGTGGCCCTAATGGATCCCCGCCGGTTCGGCGAGGGGACGAAGCTCTGAATGGAGGAGAGAAAGATGTGCAAACTCATGTTGAGCCCGATCAAACTCGGATCGTCCTTTGGCCGACGTAGCCGTTGGACCGGCCGTTGGACTGCGGTCGGCCTAGCCGTCGCTTTGGTTTTGGGCACGATCACTGCCCCGGCTGCAGAAGCGTTGCCCAAAAGTAAAAAGAAGAAGGCCGCTGAGGCCGCCGCCAAGAAGACACCGTTCCAGGATTCGGGCAAGTGGGAGGGTTATGTCAAAGATGAGCAAGGCCATCGTTACCACTTGCTCAAACCAATCGAAAGAAATTCCGATGAAGATTGGATGACCCTGGAATTCACGGACTTCACCGGCAACCGCAGCCGCATCGCGGTTTGGAAAGTGATCGACAAGATCGGAATGCACTCCACGGAGACCAGCCATAGCCTGGGCTTCTGGCAAATGGTCTATCGCACCTCGGTTGCGCCGCTGCAAGCCATCGAAGATATGTTGACTTCGAGTATTTTCAATACCAACCGTTTCGACGTGATTGAGCGCAAGCAGCTCGAAACGGTCCTGGCGGAGCAGGATTTCGGTGAAAGCGAACGGGTGACCATCCAAAGTGCAGCGCAAATCGGCCGCAATTTGGGCGCCGACTACATCCTCTTTACCAGCATCAACGAATGGACCCCAAAGAAAAAGACCCGCGGAATTCCAGGCGTCGGCAAGTCGATTGCCGAGGTCGCTTTATCCCTCCGGGTGGTGGATACGGAAACCGCTGAGGTCTCTTTTGCCGACACATTTCGCGCTACCTCCAGGAATCGATCGATTCGGCTACCGTTCTTTGGTCAACAGGACATCAGCCCGGTCAATTACGCCCTGGCCGCTTGTCTCAACAAGGCTTCTTACGCCATCGCCAACGACTTGAAGGTCAGGCCCTGGCGTGGGGCGGTGGTGGACGTCACGGGTGATTTGGTGATCTTGAACGGTGGTGAGAACCGCGGCGTGTCTAAAGGGCAGGTCTTCCGGGCGGTGCGCAAGGGCAAGGAGATGATCGACCCGGAGAGCGGCAAGAGCCTGGGTTTTAGTCAAGAGGTCATCGGCAGCCTGAAAGTCACCACCGTGGACCCACTCATGGCGACGGCGGTGATCACAGAAGGTTGCAAGGGTCTTAAGGTCGGCGATTTCGTGCGTCCGGAAGAGGACAGCTCCTCGTCGCCATGAGTGCGGGCAGCCCGCGCCGATTCGGATTGTTGATCGGCATCGGAGAATATCCACGAATCGGCGAGCGGGCCCGCTTGCTCGGGCCCGCCAACGACGTCCGGGCCCTGGGCCGGGTGCTGCGGGGCAAATTTGGCTTCGAAGCCCGGCATCTTCGGATCTTGGTGGACGCCGACGCCACCCGTGACTCGATCCTCAGGTCCCTGGACGAGCTAGTGGCACGAGCCGGGGACGGCGATCAAGTGGTGATCCACTTCAGCGGTCACGGCTCCCAAATTCTCGACGTCCACGGCGACGAAGCCGACGGCTTGGACGAAACCTGGGTGCCCTACGACGGTCGCCGGGACGGTGTCGGTTTCAGCGGCGACATCTCCGATCACGAAATCGCCCAACGGCTGGCGGGTTTGGAGCGCCGCGGCGCGTTCGTGACGATCAACCTCGATTGTTGTCACTCCGGACACGCTCACCGCAGCCATGCCGCAACGCGAATCCGCCGTCTACCGCCTCCCGGGCCCACCGCCAGTCGTCGAGCCCTTCGCTCAGCAAATCCTCAAAGGTCGTTATTTAAAAATGCCGTGGCCCGTCGACGGTTGATCTTTGCGGCCTGCCGAGACGATCAATTGGCGGGTGAGCGAGAACTGGCCGGCAGTTTTTTCGGTGAGTGGACTTGGGCGCTGGTCCAGGCCCTGGAGCAAATGCAGAGCGGCATGGGCGCGCGCCAGGTCTTTGAGCGGGCAGCCGCGACCTTGGCCGCCGAGGGCATCGAGCAATGGCCGATGTTGCTCGGCGACGGCGAGCGACGGGTTTTCGGCCTGGAGCGGTTGCCCTTCGCCCGGCATTTGAAGGCCCGCCGCCGGTCCGCCGATCGCTGGGTGCTCTCCGGCGGAGCAGCCCTCGGCCTGAGCCCTGGTTCCCGCTGGCGCCTGTTGCCCACAGAGACCACAGATTTGGCAGCGACGCCCGGCTGGGGCCCCTTCGAACTCTCGGAAGTGGGCCCGTTCGAAAGCCTGCTGCAGATCGACGAAGCCGCTGCCGTAGACATGGCCGTTCCGAGTGACCCAGAGATCGACCACGGGACCCTGTGGGCGCTGGAAGTCGAAGCCGCCTACGGAGACCGACGGTTGCCGGTGGCGATCCACTGCGATTTGCTTGCAAAGCCCGAGGCCGAAGTCAGCCGCCTCCTTACGCAGGTTCGCTCGTCACCGTATTTACGGGAGTTGGGGATCGACGAGCCGATTCCGCCCGAATCCCTGCACCTTTGGCCTGACGGACAGGCCACGGACCACCTCGGCGCAAGGCTTGCTCTACCGGCAGAATCCCACGGGGCCGGATGCTTGGAGCGCCTCGAACGCCGTGCCCGTGCCCGGCTCGGTCTCCAGCTCGAGAATTGCGATCCCCACAGCCGCTTGGGCGGTCTCCTCGACCTGCAGTTGCTCACAGGCAAGGGCGACGGAGTCTGGGAGCGGGCCCCGTCCAAGGACGGTTTTTCCACCGAGTTTCTAGAAGGCGATCTTCTGGCCATCGACCTGGAGCATTCCTATCCGGACGGCCTCTACGTGTATGTGCTCGATTTCGGCCTCAGCGACCACGTCACCCAGATTTTTCCGGAGCCCGGTGGCGCCGAGCTGTTGCTGCCGGGGCTTCAGTTGAGTATTGGCAAACAAACCTACGACGAGCTCGAGCTGATCTTCCCGCCCGCTGAAGAGCTGCCGCCGCCTTCCCACCCTGGGGAACCGCCCCAGGGTTTGGGATTCCTCAAGGTGTTTGCCACCACCAGCCCGACGGACTTTTCTTGGATCACCACCGAAATCCATGAGCCTGAGAATGTTGCCGTGGCCCATCGAGAAGCGGCTAATCGAGGTGCCAACCGTTTGGAGAGTCTGCTCGCCCTAGGCAGAATCCAGCCCGCCTTACGCCACCGCGACGACTGGACCTGCGTTCGCCGAGCCATTCACCTGCGCCGCAGGGTCTAGCAGGTGCAGGGTTGAGGTGCTTCAGCCAATCGTTCCAAGGGGCACGATGGAAAAACTTTTCTGCTATTCTGACCCCTGAATACCAAACCGAATCCAGAGTTTTGGATTGGAGACGGGATATGGGGAAGGACTCCGCCTTGCGGGAGGAGCTCCCGGGGGCTGATCAACTTGCTTTTCGAGCTCTCTTTGACACTTTCTATGGGCCGCTTTTGGGTTTCTTTCTCAACCGAGGGTGCTCGGAATCCGAGAGCGAGGATCTCGTGCAGGAAACCCTGCTCAACGCCTATCGCGGGTTTGATCGCTTTCGTCGAGAGGCGTCGGACGCCACTTGGATGTTTTCGATCGCCGGCAATGTGTGGCTGAATCATTTGCGAGCCTCCCGGACCCTCAAACGTCAGGTGCGACCGTTGTCCCTGGCGTCGGAGGAAGATACCGCGGAAGCGGCTGAAGCCCGGCCCGCGGGGGACTCCGCCTTAGATCGATTGCTCGAAGACGAGCGGCGACACCAGCTGCAAGCGGCAATTCGCCAATTGCCCGAAGGCCGCAGGCATGCCCTGCACCTGCGGATTGTGCATGGATTGAAATACCGGGAGATCGCTCGTCTCTTGGGCATTGAGGTCAACACCGTAAAATCGCAGATCTTTCAGGCCAAAAAACAGCTCGAGGAAAGGTTGAAAGAACCTTGGTCCGAGGTTGAGGTCGGAAAGGACGGCAACCCATGAGCCTCGACGAACGGGAGCTGGAAGAAGCCCTGCGCTCGGCCACCGAGACCCTAGACGAGCCCGAACTCGACTTCGCCACGTTGATGGCTTTGGGTCAAGGCCGGCTCGACGGTGAGGCCGCCGAGAGTGCCCGCAGGGCCTTGGTGGCGAACCCGGACCTCGCTCAGGCCCTTTTGGACGTCGACCGCCCGGAGGAACTCGAGGCCGCTGCCGGGGTCGACGCCGAGCAGCAGTCGGCCGCCTGGCAGCGCTTTCTAGCAGCCACCGCCGCGGAATCGACGGGCGAGCCGGAGATCTCACGGCCACAAACCGCACAAACCTTACAAACCGCGGCACTCGCCACCGGCGAGCCCAATCTGCGACCATGGCCCTCTCGCTTCCGGTCCTTCGTTGCGCGCAATCCGCTTATCTCTTTGGCAGCCTCCATGGTGCTCGCCTCCGGCCTGACGATCGCGCTGATGGAGCCGAAGGCACCCGCGATGTCCGGCAACCTCGAATCCGAGTCGCTATCCCTCGGTGCCTCGGCGGGTCCGAAACGTTCGTCCACTGGGCAAACATCGACTCTGCACGTGAGCCGTCAAATCTCGTCGGTGGTCCTGACCCTCAATCCACCTTCCCGCTTGGATCTGGGTTTCGATTTACCGGCGGTGGCCGAGGCCACTTTGACCCAAGGTGATGATGCGCTGCCACAGACGTCCGTAAAGCTCCAAGAGGAAGGCCATTACATGCTGATGGTATCGGTGGGCCACCTGCAACCCGGCCAAGCGACGGTTGAGCTCCGGGATCCGGAAAGCGGCTCGATCTTCGCCGCCTATTCCTTCGACGTCCGCTTTCAGGATTAATCGGCCGCCATGGGCGATCCACAGGCAGTCGCCAGGTCAGCCCTTTGGATCGCGCTCCTCGCTCTTTGGGGCTGCGATACCCGAGAGCCGATTCCCGTCAGTCCCGAAGCGGTGGCGCCGGAAGTCTTGATGCTTCTGGATGCCCCCGATCAGCCCTGTGCGGGGCAGCCTGAGGACCCACGGGTGACCCCGCTGCTGGAACGGATAGAGGCCGTTCGATCGGCGAAGGCGGCGGTGCCGGCGGCCACTCTCAAAAAGCTGGGAAGAGATATCTCGTCGGTGGCCGAGCAGCTCGAACGCGACCAGCTCGGATGCGGGCGCGCAACTCTGCTCGGCCTGCTGGGCGACCTTTGGGCCGAACGCGATCCGTCCGCGGCGAGCCACGCTTATTTGCAAGCCCTGGAATCCGCCTTCCGGGTCGGTTCCGCTCGGTCGGTGGCCGGTCTGCTCAATGATCTGGCCCTGCTCGAAAGCCGACGACAGCATCTGCGTCAGGCCTTGGAGCACCTGGCGGGGGCACGGCTGTTGTGGCGGCATCTCGGTGAGGTCTCGGAGTGGGCCAATTCCCATTTGAATGTGGGCATTCTCTACCTGCGCATGGGTCGATGGCGCGCGGCGCGCCAGACCTTGGACCAAGCCTGTGATCGGTTACGGGCTCTGGGATCGTCAAATAGCGGCCGGTTGGCCATTTCCATTTGCCTCACCTGGAGCGGCAGATTACTCACCGAGCAAGGCAAGCTGGAATCCGCTTCCGAAGTGCTCGAAGAAGCCATGGAAATGCGCCGTTCGGCCTCCCTTTCCGAAGTACCCGGGCTGGACGCCTTGGGAATCCTTCACCTGGCAGCTGGACGAGCCGAGGCGGCCCTGGAGTTCTTCGGACGCGCGGCGAAGGACGCCCAAAATCCCCTCAATCGGGCCCACGCGATCGGCAACCAAGCGGACGCGTGGCTCCGACTCGGAAATCCTGAGTCGGCCATACGAACCAGCCGCCGGTCGGCCCGGATCGCCAGACAGGCGGGTCTAGGGGATCCAAACCTGAGCTTGCACAACCTGCACGTGCAAGCCCAGGCCTTCGAGGCCCTGGGCCTGTGGCCGCAGATGGACGTGTCGATGGAATGGTTCTTGGGCACTTTTGAGGCCCTGAGGACCTCGGGCCAAGGGGAGTTGTTGTTACCGTTCTTCGCTCGCCGACGACACATGCTCGACCTATTCGTACTTTCCCTCGCCGCCCGCGGACGGGCACGGGAAGCGTTCGAGGTGGCCGAGCTGGCCCGCGCCCGCAGTCTTCTAGACCACTTGATCTGGCCGATCGATGCCATCCGCTCTGCCGCTGGACCCGAGTTCAGCGCCCGGCTGGACGGCATTCGTGCCGAGTTGGACGCAGCTCTGAAGATCCTCGAATTGGGGCCTCTCGACCGAGAGGGCTCGGCCTCCGGCGACGCGAACATGGACGACAGCATAGGCATGGGCGTCAGCCCGACGGTCGCGCTGACCCGAGCGAAGGAGCTAAGGCTGACTTTGGCGGGCCTGGAAGCGGAAATGCGTCGGGTTGCCGGGGCGGAAGGGGCACCGAGCCTAGACCTGAAAGCCACGCAGGAGCTATTGGGACCCGACGTATTGATGTTGGTCTATTGGCCCGGCGCCGAGCGCAGCTTGCTTTGGTCGGTCGATCGGGATGATTTCCAATTGCACGACGGCTTGCCCCCTGGCGAGGATCTCGAAGCTGCGGCCGGAGCCCTGCTCCGGTACTTGGCCCAAGGTCCTGCGGCTCGTTCCCGCTCCGACGCCGAAGCCCGAGCCCTGTCCGAAGCGCTGCTGGGCCCGGTAGTCGACCGCTTGCGGCCGGGGCGCCCCCTATCGATTGTGGTCGAGGGTGCATTGGCCACGGTGCCCTTTGCGGTGCTGCCGAAACCGGGAAAAGAAGGGCATCCAATGCTGCGCGACCATCCGATCAGCCTTTCCTATTCCGTGTCCACGGTGGCGGCCATCCGCAGCCGAGCCCGTGAGCGAGCGTCCCGCCAAGGAAATTTGCTGACGGTGGTGGCCGATCCCATCTACGGTTTCCAAGACTCCCGCAGCCCCCGGCCTCAGGCAGGAGGGGGAGCCACTCGCGGAGATCGGCGAAGTGCCGGATCGAACCCCGACAGCTCACCAAGGTCAGACTTTTGGAGCATAGAGTTGCCGAGATTAGAGGCTTCCGGCGTAGAAGCCAACGCGATCGCCCGAGCGCGGGGTTTCCAGCCGCGCACCGGACTCGCGGCTTCTAAGGAGTGGGTCTTGGGCGGTCACCTGGCCGCCAGTCGATTCGTGCATTTCGGCACCCACGCCCAGGTCGATCCGGAAGCGCCGGACCTCGCCGCCATCGAGCTGTCGAGGGTCGATCCCAAGGGTCGCCGGATCGACGGATCCTTGCGCCTGGGGGACTTGGATCGACTGACTTTGTCGGCGGATTTGGTCAGCCTGGCGGGCTGCGACACGGCCCTGGGTGAGATTCTGGCGGGGGAGGGCACGATGGCCTTGCCCCGGGGATTTCTCAAAGCGGGTGCTGCGTCGGTGGTGGCAAGCCTTTGGCAGGTGGCCGATGCGCCGACCGCTGAGCTGATGATCGAGCTATATCGGCAGCTGATCGACCTCGAGCTTGCGCCTGCCGAGGCCTTGCGCGCCGCCCAGCTGGCCATGTTGGACGGCGGCACCTGGGCTGACCCCGCGTATTGGGCCGGTTTCGTCTTGATCGGCGACGGCTCAATGCACCGGAACGAAGTCCTGGAAAGCAGTGATCTCAACGCCGCTCGTCGTGGCCCACGAGAGATTACGAGAAAGTCCTCCACGGCACGAACCTTTTCCAGCGATCGGTTTCTATCCTTTTCGAAATCGATTAGTGGGCCGCCGTTTCGTCACTGAACTTGAGTCAGGTTCAGACATCGAAGCGCAGCCAATCAAATTTCCCGTTTTGCCGCGGCCGCAATTCGGGAGACTGAGGGGAAAGGAGATCAAGATGTCTTTACAGCTCGAACACCGAGGATCCAATCCGGGACCGAAGCCGTTCTGGCCCTGGCGGGCGGGCGACGATCCGCCGGGTGATCCAACCCAGACCGACGATACCGCCAAGGCGGGGGGAGGCCTGCCGTTGGAAGGAGCCGACGAGCCCTTGGACGAAACCGAGGACGGCTGAGAACCCGCCCTACATGCGATGAAAACTAAGGACCTCGAGCCCGCCGTCCGTCAGGTGCCCCGTTTGCAAACGGGGCAGGACAGAATCGCCCTGCGGTTTCTCGGCATGGATGCCGAGACCGGCCGGCCGTTCTATCCCGACCTGGCGCCGCGTGGGCTCGAGTCCGTGATCGCCCGCAGTCGCAGACTGAGGGCCGACCTCGACCCCACGGATTTGCGCCAGGCCGGCTGGGGAGCCGTCTTTCATCGCTCCGTCGACCCAGCGATCGTCGAGGCTTTGGAGCCGCTTCTGGACTGGCGCCGCGAGCAGGTCGGTCCACTATTCCGTCGCCTGACGTACGTGCCCCGGGAAGGGCCGGGCACCTTTTTGTCGCGACTGCGCGCCGGACCCGGGCCGGTGGTTCCCTCGACGGTGCCCTACTACTTGTTGTTGGTGGGCTCCCCCGAAGAGATTCCCCATGGATTTCAATTCGATCTCGACCTGCAATACGCCACCGGCCGGTTGGAATTGCCCTCGCCGGAGGCTTACGCCCGTTATGCCCAAGGGCTGATCGAGGCGGAGAAGCGGGCGACTCGCCGGACCTACGATCTCGATCTCTTTTCGGTCGGACATGGCCCTGAAAACCAAGGGCTCGATCCCGCCACGGACACCGCTAGACGCGCCCTCGTCGACCCGTTGGAACGGGCTCTCAACCATCAAGGCATTCGCTCTCGGCGCTTCGATGGCCGGGCCGCCACCAAAGAGAGGTTGAGCCGCAGCCTCACCGACGGCAGCTCACAGGTGGTGATGACCATTGGCCATGCCGCCCTCTTCAAACCCGAGAACGCCCGCCTTCGCCCTTGCCAAGGGGCGATCGTCTGTGCGGATTGGCCGGGCACCGGGCCCGCCTATTCCAAACACTACTTTGCCGCCTCCGATGTACCCGACAACGCCTCTTTGGCGGGCAGGATTTTCGTCCTATTCGGTTGCCATACGGCCGGCACTCCCAGATTGGACACCTTCGGCGCTCCCGGCAAGGACCGGCGAGGGGAGCGCAGGCTGCTCGCGAACGATCCGTTCGTGGCCCGTCTGCCCCAGCGGCTGTTGAGCCACCCGGCGGGCGGAGCCGGCGCGGTGATCGCCCACGTCGACCGGGCCATGCCGAGCCACAGCTTCGGTGGTTTTGAGGACGGTCAAGCCCATTGCTTTGGCGAGGTTCTGAGCCAGCTGCTCAAGGGGCTTCCGGTGGGTTTGGCCATGGAAGCCTTTGCCCAACGGCACGCCGAACTCGCCACCCGTCTGGTGGCCGAAAGCCTGGGAGCGGGCGACGGCGATTTCGAATCCTTGGAGCTTCTCGAGCTTTGGTCCGCCTACTGCGACGCCCGATCCCACATCATATTGGGCGATCCCGCGGCAACGGTGCCCGTAGGTCCTGGCCCGCGGTAGATCCTGGCCGGCGGTATGTCCTGGCTTGCCGTAGGTTCTGGCTGGCGGTAAATTCTGACAGCCATCGGACCGATGACCGGGTAAGATAGGCGCTTCGTTGGTTCCAAATGGGGTTTCCAACCCTACCTACCTAGCCATTGACGCCTTTAGGCATCGAGATTAGCGATTCATGAGCACCGAAAATTCTCAGTCGAAACCCGCCGAACCCACCAAGACGCCGGCTCCCAAGAAAAGACGGTACAAGAAGGCGGTCGGCCCCAAGCTGCAACGGGTCCTGAGCCTGGTTTTCGGGCTCTTTGCCCTCCTGGCCATTAACTCGACCTACCTGATCGGGGTATCGATCCTCGAAAGCACCACCGGCAAGACGTTTCAGAACTGGTTCTACATGAACATGTTCTTGGTCCACTTGGTGCTCGGCGTCCTAATTCTGCTGCCCGCCCTGATCTTCGGCTTCATCCACATGTACAACACCTACGACCGCCGTAATCGGCGGGCGGTCAAGGCCGGTTACGCCCTCTTTGTGATGGTGATCTTGCTGTTGGTGTCGGGGGTGGTGCTGACCCGGCTCGAAGGGGTCATCGTGGTGAAGGATCCCACCACTCGCTCGATCGCATATTGGATACATGTGATCACGCCTCTGCTCGCGGGCTGGCTATTTGTGCTGCATCGCTTGGCCGGCAAGAAGATCAAATGGCAGGTAGGACGCCGATGGGCAGTGGTGGCAGCGGTTTTCGCCGCGATCATGGTGGTTTGGCAGGCCCAGGATCCCCGTCAATGGAACGTCGAGGGACCAAAATCTGGGGAGCAATATTTCTTCCCGTCGTTATCCCGCACGGCGACCGGTGATTTCATCCCCGAAGAAGTTCTCATGAACGACCAGTATTGCCAGAAATGCCACGAGGACAGCCATGAAACCTGGGCGGTTTCCATGCACCGCTTCAGCTCGTTCAACAACCCACCCTATAAATTTTCCGTGGATGGAACACGTCGGATGGCTGAGGCTCGCGACGGCAATGTGCAAGCGTCCCGTTTTTGCGCCGGCTGTCATGATCCAGTGGTTTTCTTCAGCGGCAAATTCGACGATCCGGATTTCGACGACGTCAACGACCCGGCCGGCCAGGCCGGCATTACCTGCACCGTTTGCCACGCCATTACCCACGTGAATTCGGTGCGTGGCAATTCCGACTACACCATCGAGGAGCCCACCCACTATCCCTTCGCCGGCTCGGAGTCGGAGTCCTTGCAATGGCTCAACCAACAGTTGGTGAAGGCCAAGCCGGAATTCCACAAGCGCACATTCTTGAAACCCCTGCACAAGACCCCGGAATTCTGCGGCAGCTGCCACAAAGTTCACCTGCCTGAAGAGCTGAACAATTACAAATGGCTGCGGGGCCAGAATCACTACGATGCTTACCATTTGTCGGGCGTGTCCGGCCACGGGGTGACCAGCTTCTATTACCCACCCGCGGCGCAAGAGAATTGCAATGGCTGCCACATGCCCCGACGGCCTTCGGAGCAATTCGGCGCCCAAGATTTCGATGGTGACGGCTCCCTGAAAGTCCACGACCATCAATTCGCGAGTGCCAATACCGCCATCCCCAAGCTGCTCGGCATGCCGGAATGGGTCAACCAACGGCAAGCTGAGTTCAATCGGGACGTGATGCGTCTGGACATTTTCGCCTTGAAAGAGGGTGGCACCATCGACGCCACCCCAATCGCTCCGCTTCGGCCGTCGGTGCCCGAGCTGCGGCCGGGTCAGGACTATCTGCTCGACATCGTGATTCGCACCGCCAAGATGGGCCATCTCTTTACCCAAGGGACCGCCGACTCGAATCAGGTTTGGCTCGATGTCCGCATGATCGCCGAATTTTCCGACGGAGTTCGTACGATCGGCCGAATCGGGGGATTGGGGGAGCAGAATCGGGTCGATCCATGGTCCCATTTCGTCAACGCCTATGTTCTGGATCGTCACGGTCGCCGGATCGATCGTAGGAACGCCGAAGATATCTTCGTCGCCCTCTACAACCACCAGATTCCTCCCGGTGCGGCGGACTCGGTGCACTTCAAGTTCTCCGTTCCTGAAGGGGTCGTAGGGCCGGTTCGGGTAGAAGCCCGTTTGCAATACCGCAAATTCGACACGACCTATATGGCTCTGGTGGAAGACAATCCGAAATGGGTCAACGATCTGCCGATTTTGACCTTGGCCGAGGATCGGATCACGTTCCCTGTGGAAGGCTTCGCTCACGGACCGTTGGACAATCCCTTGCCGGCCACCGCCGACCCTTGGATGCGCTGGAACGATTACGGCATCGGTCTCCTGCGCAAGGGTGGCAAATCGAAAGGTGAGCTGAAACAAGCGGAGCACGCCTTCACCCAGGTGGAGCAGCTCGGGCGGACGGAAGGCGCGCTCAACTTGGCTCGGGTGTACTTTGCCCAAGGAACCGTGCAAGACCAAGCCATCCAAGCATTGGAGCGGGCGTCAAAAGCTCACCCGATTTCAGGGTCGCCCGCCTCTCCCGCATGGACCGTGGCCTGGTTCACCGGTTTGGTCAACAAGCAGAACGGCTTCCTAGACGAGGCGATCGCCAACTTCGAGAACATTCTGAACCTCGACGACGCCGAAACCCGGCGTCGCGGATTCGATTTCTCCCAGGACTATCGGGTGTTGGCGGAGCTAGGGCAGACCCTTTACGAGCGGGCCCGGCAGGAGAGAGGCGAGCAGCGCCAGCCCCAAAAGCTGGAGCTGATCGGAAAAGCAAAAGTGATGTTCGAGCGTGTGCTCGGCCTCGATCCGGAGCACGTCTCAGCCCACTACAACTTATATTTGTTGCATAAGGAGCTGGGTAACGAGCAGCAAGCGACGGAGCATTTCGAACTCTACCAAAAGTACAAAATCGACGATAACGCCAGAGACCAAGCGGTTGCCGTGGCTCGGGCTGCCGATCCAGCCGCCAACCACGCAGCTGAAGCCATCGTGCTTTACGACCTTCAGAGGCCTGGAGCCTTTGAGTTCGAAACCGATCCGTCCGTGCGCCGCTCCGAACCCTTCGAGCTGCTGGTGAATGGCCCCTTCGGCGCCGACGCCGACGAAATTCCGGTGCCTGCTCAGACGGCGCAGACCGCAGATTCGGCAAAGGGTGGGGCGGGGGCCGTGGGAGCTGCGAGTTCACCTTGAGCCCGAACTCGACCCCTGGATTCCATGAGATCTCGGAATCGGCCGATCATCGTTAGGCGCTCTGACCCGTCGATGGATGCTGCCCGAGATGGAAAGCGCGGCCAACTCTCCGCATGGGTTTGGTGTGGACCGATCGCGTTTCTTCTGTGCGGCCTGAGCCTGTATGGCCTGAGCCTATATGGCCTGAGCCTGCATTGGATGTGGCCAATTAACGCCCAGATCGCATCCGAAAACCCTGGGCTCCTGCAGGCGGCCGATTACGGTTTTGATCGATCGCCTGTGCTCGAGTCGAGCATCGATACACCCTCGATGTCGGTACCGGAGTCGGTGAGCCGGGTAAATCCCTTGGAGTCCACGACACCGGTGGGTTCCGAAGCGAAAGTGCTTCCCCTTTCGTCCGAGACGGACTCGTCCGTTGCTGAGGTCATCCCGCGGGGTTTGTTCACGGACATCACCCTTGAAGCGGGTATCGACTTCGAGTTTCGCAATGGGGCCGCGGGAGAGAAGCTACTGCCGGAAACCATGGGCGGGGGCGTGGCCTTCGTCGATCTCTTAGACCAAGACGGCGATCCGGATCTGCTTTTCGTCGGTGGCAGCTCGTGGTCGGCCTTCGCCGGCACAGCGAGTGAGCCTCGGGCTTCGCTCGGGCTTTTTCGCAATGACGGCACAGGCCGTTTCGAGGACGTCACCCGTGAGTCGGGGCTGAACGTAACCCTCTATGGAATGGGCCCGGCGGTGGGCGATATCGACGGTGATCATGACTTGGACCTATTCATCTCGGCGGTCGGTGGTTCTCGGCTCTTTCGCAACGACGGTGGATTTTTCGTCGAGATCACCGACAGCTCGGGTCTGGCCGACGATTCCAATTCATGGTCGACGGGTGCGACTTTCTTCGATGCGGACGGAGACCAAGATCTAGATCTTTTCGTCTGCCATTACGTCAGCTGGTCACCGGCCATTGAACGACAGCTCAATTTTCACGTCGAAGGTATCGGACGGGCCTACGCGCCACCTCAGGAATACAGCGGCACCCACTCCCGGCTGTTCCTGAACGACGGTCAGGGGCGGTTTGAAGACGTTGGCAAGGAGTTCGGTATTTGGGTGCCCAAGGACCCGGGGGCCGAGCCGACCGGAAAAGCCCTTGCGGTCAAACCCAGCGACATCGACGGCGATGGCTGGACGGACCTGTGGGTGGCCAACGACACCACCGCCAATTTTCTGTTCCGCAACCGCGGGGCCGGCCGCGGCTTCGAAGAAGTGGGGGAGTGGGTGGGCCTGGCTTATGATGCGGGCGGCAAAGCGACCGGCTCCATGGGTTTGGATAGCGGCTTCCTGCGCAGACCCGCCCAGCCTATTCAGCAACCGTCTATTCAGCAGCCGCGTCATAATCAACCCATACTCCGGCCGATTCTCCTGGTCGGCAACTTCTCCCAGGAGACGAGTTCCCTCTATGTCGGCGACAGTGGGGGAGAATTCTTCGTCGACGAGTCGGCAGCTTCGGGATTGGGACCCGCCAGCCGCGATGTGCTCACGTTTGGCGTGCTGCTACTCGACGTCGACCTCGATGGGCGGCTCGACCTGCTGCAGATCAACGGTCATGTGGAGGATCAAATTGCCGACTTGGACCCTTCCCAAAGCTATCGTCAACCCGCTCAGCTCCTTTGGGGCGAGGGCGACGGTAAGTTCAAGCCGGCCGATGTCGATGTTTTAGGAGATCTCGCCAAACCGAGGGCTGGACGAGGTGCCGCCTTCGCTGACCTGGACGGCGACGGTGATTTGGACCTCGTCCTGACCCAGCCTTCCGGCCGGCCCACTATTTTGCGCAATGAGCTGGATCGCGAGCACCTGGCCCGCCGGCTGCAAAGTGACGGTCATTGGATTCGGCTTCGGCTGGAGGCTCCCGAGCCAAACCCTTGGGCTTTCGGAGCCCAGGTTGAAATCCTGACCGCGGCCGGGCGTCAGCGGCAAGAGGTCACACCGACCCGGGGATATTTATCCCAGTCGGAGACGATCCTTACATTTGGCTTAGGAACCGAGACCGAGGTATTGGGGATCGAGGCTCGGTGGCCCGACGGCCTCGCGCAAAGCTTGCCGGGACTCGAAGTGGATCAGACCCACATCTTGCTCCATCCTGCGTTGGCAAACGCCGACCACCCCTGAGAGGCTGTTGCCCGGATCCTCGGGAGGCAGGGTGGAAACTAGGTTGAGGCAGACTTGGTAGGGGGTTGGCCTACCCATATAATGGCTGGGATCCTCACGGGGGTTTCATCGGTAGGATTTTGTGCAAGGCGGACCCATGGACGGACATCAAGAACGATCCGCCTGGACATACGACAAGGTCGTCGAGATCATCCGCTCGATTCCCGAAGTCGCTTCCTGGCCTGACTTTGATCGCTTGCTCGGCCGACCCCTCAGGTCCGGAATCAAGCCGAGCTGGGAGTATGTTTGCCACGCCGGCGGAGCATTCGGCTCCGATTGGCAAATTGGATTTCCCGGCGCAGCGGCAATTCTCTGCCTTCATTACAGTATTCATTTGGTGGATGACGTCTTAGATGAGGACCCCAATGGGTTACACCGAAGTCTCGGGTTCGGACCGACTTTCAATCTGGCGACGGCCTTCCAGGCTGCTGCAGGAGCGTGTTTGAGCCGATCGGACGCCTCGGCCGCAGCCCTATCCATGATGCATTCGCAGTTGCACGAAACGGTCCTGGGAACCGGCTTCGGTCAGTACCTCGACGCCCTCGATCCCGATGGCGAAGATGAGTATTGGCGAATTGTTGGCCTAAAGACCCCGCCGCTATTCCGTTGCGCCCTATTCCTCGGGGCGATCTTGGCAGGGGCGACGGAGGAGCAGGCCCGGCGGGTCGGGGAACTCGGTGTGTCCTTGGGGGAAATCGCACAAATCAACGACGACCTAGGGGACGCGCTCGCCCGCCCCGCAACCACCGATTGGCAACGTCGACACGGATGCCTGCCGATTCTTTTTGCTCGAGTGGCCGAGCATGAAGAGCGAGCTAAATTCCACGAATTTGCGGACCGTGTTGCAATGGACTTGAACGATTTTCAGGCCTTAAAGGATGCTCAGGAGATCCTGGTTCGGAGCGGCGCGGTGAGCTATTGCGCCTTTCGCTTGGTGGAGTCCTACAAAAAGGGCATCGAGCACGTGGCAGGGCTGGGTCTGCCTCACGAAGGCAGTTTGGTCGAGCTGCTCGACTACCAAGCTCAGCCACTCAGGCGGCTATTCGAACGGCTCAACCTCGGTGATATCGATCACCTGATCGGTTCGACCTGATGTTCAAAGCTCGTTTGTCCACCTTAGGCCGATCGGACGTCGCCTTGTTGGCGATATCTTTCCTTGTTCTGCTGTGCTGCCTCTACTACGCCTACCTCGACTTCAGCCGTCCCAACCTGCGCTTCGTGCTCCATCCTTCAACCTGGCAGGTCTTGGAGGTGGACCCGGATTGCAAGAAGAAGCCCGAAGGCTGCTTGGCCATGGGGGATCGAGTCCTCAGTCTGGGAACCGTGGATCGGGAAACTGTCGCCCACGATCGCAGCATTCCCCTATTCCGAGACTTCAGAGAACAGCCAAATGTCGATCATCCCGTAACGTTTGTCCGCAATGGAGTCGAACGAACGATTTGGACTAGACCGCAGACCCAGACTGAAATACTCGAAACCTCGAGCTTAGTGTGGGTCTTCCCGGCGGTTTTTTGGCTCGCAGGCACGCTGGCGGTCATTTTTCTACGGCCTAGGGACGCCCAATGGCTGGTCTTGGTGTCGCTCTACTACAACGTCGCCGTTTGGGGGGCATCGGGTTTATTGTCGGCGACCCAAGCCGGCTACAGCGCCATTGTTTTCCGCTTCGTGATCTGGGCCTTTGCCCCGCTCCTCTTGCACCTGCATCTGATCTTGCCGAATCGGCGCTTCAAGGCCCTCGAAAGAATCGTGCTCATTCCTGGTTATGTGGCGTGTGGTGCGTTGGCGTTGGTCGATTACGTAGTGAATCTGAGCCAGATCTGGGTCGTTGTGCCGATCTGCCTTTCTATTCTCTTATCGGTCTGTTTGCTGCTGCTTCGGCTGTTGATCGGCGACAAGATTTCCCATCGGATCATCAATCGGTTGTTGTTGTTCGGGATTGGTGTCGGTCTCCTACCGATCATGCTTCAGGTCTTGATTTCTGTGACCCAAACCGAAGGGAACCTCGGTTCTTCCCTCTACGCGACCCTCAACGGCGTGCTGTTTGTGTCGATCTTGCCTTTCTGGCCGTTTTCTTATCTTTATGCTCTCTATCGGCATGGCTCTGGAATGGTCGAATTCCGCGCCAATCGCATTCTGAGTTCCTACGGCTTCTATTCCCTCTACATCACGACGTTCGTGGCAGTTTTCATGATCTGCTCACGATGGGTTCAAGAACCGAGCGATCAGCTGCAGCTCAGCCTAGCGATTTCTTTGTTTTTTTTGCTGGTGGCCGGGCCCTTGCGACAGCGACTCGAGCGCCTGGTGGATCGGCAAATCTACGGCATTCACTACAAACCCCATCAGGTCCTGAGCCGATTCGCGGAGCTCATCCCGTCGTCCTTCAACCGGTCCAATCTTCGGAAGGTGATCTGCACAGAAATCTTGCCGACCCTGATGGTGCGCCGGTCGGCCCTTTACGCCATGGAGGACGGCCGGGTGACCTCCATTTACGAGCAAGATTTGGTGGGAGAGCTTCCGACCGTCGAAGAGCTGCGCAGGTTACGAGTGCGGGTACGGCCCTTCAAATCCTTGAACCTTGCCGCCGACGAACGTTTTCCTTGGGTCAGGCTGTGCATTCCGCTCGCCACCCAAGATCGAGTCATCGGCCTTTGGCTCTTGGGCCGCCGGGATCCGGACGATTTCTATCCGCGCAGCGACATCGAACTCTTGACCCAACTGGGCAATCAGATCGCCCCGGTGATCGAAAATGTTCGTCTGGTGGAGATGGCGCGCCAGGAAGTCGAGGAGAATCGGCGGTTGCAGGAGCAACTTGTGCAATCCCAGAAAATGGAGGCGATCGGTCGACTCTCTGCGGGTGTCGCTCACGATTTCAACAACCTGCTGTCGGTGATCCTGGGTTATAGCTCTTTGCTCATCGCTCGCTATCGGTCCGATGAAACTCTCCACAAATATCTGTCCGATATTCGGGATGCCGGCAATCGGGCGGCTTCCTTGACCAAACAGCTCCTCGCATTCAGCCGTCAGCAGGTCATGGAAGCTCGCACCATGGACCTAAATACAGTGATCACCGACGTGGAAAAAATGCTCCGCCGATTGACGGGCGAGCACATCGAGGTCCAAACCGAGCTGGCCGAAGGATTGCCGGTGGTCAAGATCGACCCCGGTCAGATGGGCCAGGTGATCATGAATCTCGCGGTCAACGCCCGCGATGCCATGCCCGAAGGTGGATCGATCACGATTTCGACGGCTCTCTCGGCCTTGGACCACGTGGACGAGGATCCCCAACAAGGCGCCATCCCGCCCGGTCGCTATGTGTCGATGACCATCCGCGACACGGGAACCGGCATTGATCCCGAACTGCTGCACCGGATTTTCGAGCCCTATTTCACCACCAAAGAATTGGGTAAGGGCACAGGCCTGGGACTGTCGATGGTCTATGGCATCATCAATCAATCCAAGGGATATATTCGGGTCGCCAGCAATGTCGGAACCGGTAGCAGCTTCCGGATCCTGCTGCCGGCCGTAGCCCAAGAAAGCCGCTCCCTGCGCGAGGAGAGCAGCAGCTTCGAGCCCACCTCGGATGTCGGCGACGAGACGATCCTGGTGGTCGAGGATGAGGACAGTGTGCGCATGGTGGCGTGTGAAATTTTGGAGTCCAAGGGGTACCGGGTCTTGAGGGCTGCCGGGGGCTCCGAAGCGCTGGCTTTGTTCAAATCTCATAAATCCAAAATTGACCTGCTGCTGACCGACGTCATCATGCCGCATATGAAAGGCCCTGAGCTGGCAGCCCGCCTCCTGAGCCTGAGCCCGGCGATGAAGGTGGTCTTCATGTCTGGATATAACGAGGAGTCGATCCTGGGCAAACGATTAGGGGAGGACGGCACTCGGCTGATTCAGAAGCCCTTTACTCCCAATGGTTTGGCCAAGCAAATTCGCCAGGCCCTGGACGGTCCCGGCTCTTCTCCCCGCCACTGAGGCTCCTTTGCAGATCCCAGTGGGGCTATAATTGGCCACCCTAAGATGTAGACTGATCCGCCCACGGCGCTCGCTCATCCCGACGCCGGCGCCGAGGTGATGCCATTGAGAGAATCGGACTCCCAAGACCCGACCGACAGTAGCCATGCCGATGTGGAAGGCCAGTCGGATGTTCCATCAAAAGCCGGCGGGAGCATCGTGTCCACTTCCAAAAAGGGCTCACCCCGGGGCGGTTTGGTGCCCTTCGACAGCAGTCACATCGGCGTATTGGCAGGGCTCGAAAAGGGCCCCGAAGATATTCCCGACCGCTACGACATTCGGGAGAAGGACACCGGCCCGGCTTTGGTCTGCCGAGAAGCACCGGGCATTGCCGTCCACCTCAACCGCTCCTTTAGCTTCTCGGAAGCGGAGGCCCGCAAGCTGCCTGCCCGCTCCATTTTGCTGGACGGCGCCGGCGCCTTCGCGCCGCTGGTCGACGACAATGCCCACCTCTTCAATCTCGATCACCATCAGGGCTGCTCTCGCGCTTTCACCTTGGCCACCTGCGAACAAGCACTGATCTTGGTGTGCAAGGGCCTGGAGCTGGATGTCGGCGACTGGACGGTCTATGCCAACGAGCCGGACCTCGACACGGTTTTTGCCATTTGGATCTTGCTCAACCACCGGCGCTTGCGAAATCTGAGCCCAGAAACTCGGGATCGCATTATTCCTTTGATTCGCTTGGAAGGCGCGATCGACGCCAACGGCCTGGAAATCGCCGAGCTGTGCGGACTACCGCAGGCGGCCTTGGCGGTAGAAATGGAGCGATTGGACGCCCTTCACGCCATCGAGCTAGAAAGCAAAGCTACGGGCACCTGGGGCACCAAGGACTTGGCGGGTTATACCCGCGAGATGTTGTTGGAAATCGACAAGCTCGTTTTTCGTGGCTCCGACTTTCAAGACTATTCGAGCATCGACAAAGAATACGGCCATGTGGAGATCGGCCAAGGCAAGGTGGCGGTAGTTTGCCGGGACGACGGCGGAATCTACGATGTAGAAAAACGTCTCAAGAAAGTCTGGGGCGATCGCTTGGGTATCGTCGCCTTGCAGAAAGACCGTAATCACTACACCTTGCGCCGGGTGGCTGCGTTGTCGGGCATTGAGCTTGAATCGGCTTACAACAAGTTGAATCTCTTAGACCCTGCGGTGGATGGTCGGCCGGCTTCCAAACGATGGGGGGGCTCCGACGACATCGGCGGCTCCCCGCGTCCAACGGGAACCGGCTTGTCCGCACGTGAGATCGCTAAGATCCTCAAGCTGACTTATAAAAAAGTCCGTCCCGTTCAACATCTTCAACGACTGGCCACTTCGGCCCTTTGGATCTTGGTCCTGGCGCTGGTGGGAGGAGTCAGCGTAGTGGGGCTGCGGAATCTAGAGATGTCGGCGGCGACTCCCCAAGGCCTCGCCATGGAAATGGGGGCGGCGGCGTTGGTCGTGAGCTTGGCTGCCTGGCTATTGACCCGCCAAGTGTCTAGGGGATGGATGTGGCTCTACGGCTGGCGTCGCCCTGCGGGTATCGACTGGTGGTTCCTAGTGCCCCTGGTCCTGATCGGCGCTGTAGCAGGTGGTGCCTGGATTCCAGCCGAGCTGCCCGCCGACCGGGGGGCTCTGGGGGTCACGGTTATCGCCTCTTTGCTCATCGCCCTGGCGGTTGAACTCGGATTTCGCGGCCTTGTTCACGGTTTGCTGATCCTCGACCACCCGGTTCAGACCGCCGGCGGCAGGTGGTTCATCTCGCGGCCAAATTTCTATGCCGCCGCCTTCTTTGCCGCCGCCACTTGCGGCCTCTCCCTGCTGTGGATCTCGCCTCACGGTTTTGAGGTTCCCGAGGCTTGGCATTGGCCGTTGATGATCGGTGGCTCCCTGCTCACCGGACTCTCCTTGGGCGGTATTCGGGAGCGGGCCCTTAGTGTGTGGCCATGCGTTTTGGCTTTGGGACTAGGGCAGTTGGCGCGACTCGCCTTTGGATTGTTCGGATCTTGAATCGGGGCAATTGGCGGCTGAATGGACTTCGGAAGACTCGACTTGAAATTACCTCTTGGAAAACAAACCGGCTCTGTGCTACATTGCGCGTCCGCCGCGGAGGTGAGCACACCCGCCCGGCCGGCACGTTTTGCGTGCCCCTATCGTCTAGCCAGGTTAGGACACCAGCCTTTCAAGCTGGCGACACGGGTTCGAATCCCGTTGGGGGTACCACTAGATTCTAAGCAGGCCTTGAAAGGCCAGCGATCATCTCTCAGTCGACACCTCGGTGAGACGCTCCAAATTCGGACCCGCGACTCCCACCTTAAAGCCCCGGAACCTCCGGGGTTTTTTGCGTTGACCCCATCTTGCCTGTGCCGCTCCTTGCCGGTGCCGCTCCTTGCCGGTGCCGCTCCTTGCCGGTGCCGCTCTTGGGGATACCGAGCTTCAGCGAACCTTGACGACCACGAGGGTGATGTCGTCGGTTTGCTCACCGTCCGCCTTGAAGCTCCAAACATCTCCGAGAAGGGTGTCTCGAATCTCTTTTGCGGTCCGGTCGTGAGCGGTCGCCTTCAGGCGCCCAGACAGCCGCTCGTTGCCGTAGAGATCACCTTTGCTGTTGACCGTCTCTGCGATCCCGTCCGTGTAGAGCAAGAAAATGTCATCGGTGGCATAGGGCACTTGGACTTCCTCTAGGCTCTGGCGCAATCGGGTGCCGAGAGGCAGGGAGCAGAAGGCCGCTTCTTCTACTTGGCCGGTCGCAGCCACGTATCTGAGCAGCGGCGGATGACCGGCGGATGCCAGGCTGACCTCACCCCGTTGGGGATCGAAGAGGGCGTAGAGCATGGTCACAAATTCGCGTCGGCCGGTGGTCTCTCGAACCACGCGATCCAACTTTTCCAACACTTCGACCGGCCGGTGGGGTGAGTCCTTGAGCAAATAGAGGCAGCTGCGAACGCCCGCCAACAGCAGACCGCTGGCCACACCGTGTCCTGCGACATCGGCGATGACCACCGCTTGGCGATCGATTCCGGACTGAAAATACTCGTAGTAGTCGCCGCCTACCTCACTGGCTGGAATCGAGATACCCGCGATGTCGAAAAAGCGATGGGACGGATCGCTGCGCGGCAGCATGCTGAGCTGGATCCTGCGCGCCTCATCCAATTCCCCTTGCATTCGATGACGTTCGCGATGCCTTTGGTGCTCCCGGCGCCAAACCAACAGGAAGTCCCGGCGTCGCTTCCGGGTTTGTCGGCCGACCCAAAAAAACACCACCAAGCAAACCGTGCTGACTGCGATCAGCGGCAAGACCTGAACTTCCGAAGCACCCATCAGCGCTGAAACAAGGTCACGGCCCGCGGAGATTCCCCACATCGGCCCGAGCAACAAGAAGAGGTGAAGCTGGCGCAGACAGAAAAAGATCAGGACCAGGGGTAGCAAATAATCGAGAACCAAATAGAAGTCGGGCCACTTGAGCATCATAAAGAGTCGGATGCCGATTCCGTGCAGCAATAGATATGCCAACAGTATCGGACGAAAGTGACGCTCGAAGTAGGCTTGGCGCGAGGCTGAGAAGATGACCCGCACAAGAATCAGGGCAAGCGCGGGCAGGGTCAGCCAAAGAGGGGAGCCCTCGACCAGCAGCGCGACTATGCCGGCCACCGAAGCCACTGCCACCACGACCAAAAGTCGCAACAACACGATTCGATCCAAATCGTCGAAGAATGCGTGAATCGCCTGATCCTCGGGCAGGAGAATCAGCTCGTCCATGGTTCGGCGGTCGGTTCGGCTGCTCACATTTGCATGGTAGCCCAGGGTCGGCGGATGCTCAACAAGTTGGGCGGTCCACCGGGCTCGGCACCGAGTCACTCTTTCATCGGTTTGCGGGCAAGTCGCGGACGGCGTGGGTCGCTCGTGGGTCCATTTTCGATCGGCCGAGATTTTGCCCAGAATCTCGACCTGATGCATATTTACGTGCCCACGAGCCAATCCATTCTACGCACGTGAGCAAAACTTTCCTTTGCGATAGACTGCCGCTCAAAGCACACCCGCCTACTAGGCAGCAGGTGAAATAAAACCCATGGCCTCCAATTGCTGACGTGAGCCATTCACATTAGCCCCGGAAGCCGGAGCCAGCGAATTCAAAGATGACCGACGGCCCCAACGAAACAGGTTCTTTCCGCCGCCAGATTCCTCCGGAAGGACATGTCACCCTTCGATTCGAGAAATTCTCTTCGTTCGTTGAAGAGTATCGGGCCGGCATTTCCTTAGGCGGCGTTTTCATTAAGACTCACCGTCCTCGGCCGATCGGCACTGAGGTCCATTTCGAATTCAAGTTGACCGACGGCTTCCGACTCTTGCATGGACAAGGGGTTGTGGTGTGGCAACGTCCCAACGACCTCGGTCCGGATTCTCCGGCCGGCATGGGGGTTCGATTTACGGCCATCGACGAAAGTGGTCGCCAGCTGGTGCTCAAGTTGCTTGAGGAACAGGTGAAAGCAGGAGGTCCTCCGTTCGAGGTGGACAGAGTTGCTGAGGGTGGAATCTCTGCGGATTCGGAAATGTCGGTGAATCCCGATCCCCTGGGCGAGGAAGAGCCGACGTTGGTGGGAACTTCGGTCCAAGAGGTCAATCCGAGCTTGCCCAACCCCGCAGAACTTCCGGTTCAGAAGCAAGCCCAATTGGGATTCGACGCCCCCTGGGGCAAAAAGCTCCCGGGCGTTCCGCGGGACCTACTGGCAGAGGAGTCGGATCCAGAAGTCGAAAAGGCGGTCAATACCATTCGCCCGACGATTCCGGCTGCGGCATCTGAGCAGACCGCCCCCGAGCCGGCCGCGTCCGAGCCGGCCGCACCTTCGGTTCCACCCGTCTCCTCGAATCAAGTATTGACTCCGGTGGCACCTCCGATCGAGGAGAAAGTTCCTTCGAGCACTCCCAAGCCGCATTTGGCTTCGAGTCCAGATACACAATTCAAACTCGAAGACATTTCCGCCGAGGAGCCGACCTTGATAGGTTCCAATCAAGCTCACCAAGGAGTTCTGCCTCTCTCAACGCCGCCCGCGGATCCCGCGCCAGAACTATTCTTGGCGGCCGAAGCTCCAAGCATGGATCCGCCGGCCCAAGGTGCTGCCTCCGGGACACCTGACAAGCGCGAAATTTCTCTCGAAGACAGCATGATGGAGGCTGCGGACGAGGTCGAGGCCACGGTGGAGCTGGAAGACCCGGTGATCGATTTTGACCCTCCGCCGGAGGAAATATCCTTTGATCCAGGTCCCGCAACCCTTGCCCCAGACTCTCAACTCAGCCTGGTCGGCAGCTCAGCAGAGACCGACGAGCCTGGTTTTGAAGCGCCTGCGTTTGAGGCACCTGTCGGACCCGGCGGCCTGGCAGGCTCGGAAAGCCCTGCGGGCCCAACAGACATTGAGCCCACGGCAGACATTGGGCCCACGGCAGACATTGAGCCCACGGCGGAAATCTCGTTCGGCAAAGGTGCCTCGATGGGGGAGCCACCAACGAGCTTCGACCAACCCTCATTCGATGTCGAGCCGACGGCCGAGATGCCGACCTTCGAGCCGACGGCCGAGATGCCGGCTTTTGAGCCGCCGGCAGCACCGTCATTCGATGATGCTTCTGCTGGGTCGTCTGAATTTGATGCCGCTGCGGTTCCCGAGAGCACCGACGTACTTCCTACCGCGTCCCTATCGTCCTTTAGCTCAGACTCGACTCCGGCGACGACCTCAGAGCAGTCGCCGAGGGAGGAGGTCGCCACGGCAGCTCCTTCTTTCGAGGCGGCTTCTTTCGATTCACCGTCTTTCGATTCTTCGTCTTTCGATTCACCGTCCTTTGAGAAGGTAAGCGAATTGGGAGTTCCCCAAGGGGTCGCGGAACCTCAAGGGGCCTCGGCTGCTCCGTCGGAGCCTCTGAGTTCGGCGACAGACGACGGGTCATCGGGCAGCTCTCTCTTCAGCACCCACCCTGCCGATTCGACATCCGACCCTGCTGGAGGGGCTCCGCCTCCGATCTCACACACTGCTGATTTCGTGGATCCCTGGCCGGATTCGGATCAAGAAGACGATTCTTGGATGACCGAAGGTGAGGATTTTGCTCCTCCCCCCCGCAAAGGCGCTGGGCGGTACCTCATTGCTCTGGGCCTCGTGGCGGCGCTGGTCGCTGGGGTGTATTTCTTCCGCGCCACCCTTTCCAGCTTAGTCGGATTGAGCAGCGGCAGCGACTCTCAGGTAGTGGCCCAGGCAGGCAACAGAAAGGCGCCGAAGCACCAGCCCGCTCCCGCCGTCGACCCCTCTGGGGCCGAAGCCGAATCCACCGGAGAGGAAGATCTGCTTCAAGAAGAAATGATTGAAGTTGGGGCAGAGCCGGAGATCGACAGCGGTTCTGAGACCGGTCTCGACCCTGGGGGCTCGATCACTGAGACTGCCCCTGAAGTCGTGGCTCCCGCGTTTGACGAACCGGCGCGTCAAACGTCTTCGCCTGCTATCGAGCCGGCGACTGCGACGGTACCTCCGCCGACCCCACCGCCAAACCGGGATCGGGCTGCTCAGGCACAGGCAATTGGCGGCGCCCGCGCTGTAACCGGTATTGATTGGAGCCGTAGCTCTCAAGGAACCCGGATTACGATCCAATTCTCGGATTCGTTCTCAAACGACGACTTTCGCCATGATCCTTTGGCCTGGGCTGCCGATCGAGAGATGGTCTCGCTCTTGGGCGTGGAAAATTTCCCGAAAAGCGAGATTGCGGTAGGTACCGACGAGCTGAAGAGAATTCGGCTCGGCTTTCATCCCGGCCAAGAACTTCGCCTGGTCTTTGATCTGTCCAAGTCGGGAAGCTCGATTCGAGATCTAAAGGCCTTGGGTTCACGACTCGAAATTCTAATTCAATAGCTTCGTATTTGTAGATCGTCGTAAGAGGCGTAAGCAGGGCGTAAGTTTTCTTGCAAAAGGCGTAAGTAAGGCGTATACTCGATGCATCGAGGCGGGGAAGAGTGACCTGATTCGACGAGCGCAGATAAATGAACGGGCGCATCGTGGAATGAGTCAATCGCAGAGCAAGAAACAATACGGCAAGGAGATTCAAATGAGGGTCACAACGGTTATTAGTCTTCACAAGGCACGCGGATTCTGCAAAGAAAGTGAAAGTCAACTTTTCAAAGAACCTCTGGACTATTCAAATACACCTTTGAAATTCCAAGATTCTGCGGATATTTGTGTTTAGTGAAATTTGTTCTTGCCAAATCCATAGTAATCAGTAAAATCTTGAGCCATCATGATCCCTGTTGAAAGAGAACTCGACCGAACCTTGACCCTGCTCCGAAACAAGATTCGTGAGCAAGGATTCACCCAACTTCAGGTTCAAGCAGAGCTGGCCTGGGGTCGGAGTTACATCAGCCAACTGCTCACCAAGCAGAAATCCTTGCGAGTTGAGCAGGTCCTTAGAATTCTTCAAGTCATCGATGTTGAACCAGCCGACTTCTACAAGGAGCTTTACCGCTTCTCCGAAGGTGACGGCATGGAGCACAACGAGGCTTACGGCAACAACAGTCGCGGCGGCAAGGGCTCATTCGGAGCCGAGGTTGCCCAAAAAGATCTTCAACCCGGCATCACCACCGAGTCGCTTCAGCGGAAGCTTGAACGTTCCGCGCGAACGCTCAAACATGTGGTTCAGCTGTTGGTGGACAAGGAATTCTTGTCGGAAGAAGATCGGGCGACTCTGAATCTGAACGAGGCGGACAACGAGGACGCTGCGAACTGAGCCTTGCAGGCGCCTTGCCGACAACAACCCTCGACCGAGATTCGCAGAAGCGGCGCATAAAGCGCCGCTTCTGCGTTTTTGTGCGTTATCTTTCCCGAGCAAACCTTCGGCCTATCTTTCCCGAGCAAACCTTCGGCCCACCAACATACAACCCGAGCGAGCCCCATGAGCGAAGCTTCCGAACCTTCAGATCGGCGCCCACCAAATCGGCGCCCTATCAATAGACGCCAGGTCTTTCGCGGAAAAGTACTGGATGTCGGTGTCGAGTCCGTCGAGCTACCCGACGGCAAGGTTTGGGATCTAGAAGTTATTCGACATCCTGGAGCCGCGGCGGTGCTGCCGGTTCTGGACTCTGGGCAGGTCCTCTTGGTTCGACAATACCGACATGCAGCGGGCGGCTGGATTCTGGAAATACCCGCGGGCAAGCTCGACCCGGGTGAGAAGCCGGAGCATTGTGCGGCTCGGGAGACCGAAGAGGAAACGGGTTTCGTGCCCGGAAACCTGGCTCCGCTGGGTTGGATCTTCACCACGCCGGGATTTGCCGACGAGAAGATCTGGCTCTACCGGGCAACCGACTTGAAACCAGGTACCCAGGCCTTAGAAGAGGATGAGCTGCTGACGGTGATTAAGATGCCCCTCGAACGGGCCGTCAGACTAGCTTTGGATGGGGAGATTCAAGACGCCAAGACCGTGGTCGCCCTGCTCAGGGCCAACGCTTTGGGCTAGATCTTCGTCTAGCAAGGGCCCATCCAGGAATGGATTCTCGGTGGGCCGGCGCGGCGCCCTGCGCGCGTCGCTCCGACCTCGCGCCACCGCTGCAGTACCGTCGTAAATTGCTGATGTGTAAGATCTTAAGCCGATTTATACGTTGTATCGCTGAGACACGCTCGCTTTTCGTGCTCGGCTGGGCGCCCCCGGCGCGCCGCGCCTTCTAGATCCTCGAAAAGGCCAAAACTGGACGGGCCCCAGCAAGCTGCCTCATGGGATTCAGGGCATCGGCCGGAAGGATTCCAGCATGCCTTCCCGCAGTTGCTCGGCCAGCACTTTCCGATCCTGGCCGACAATCGGCCGCTCTCCGAATCGAAGCACTGCCTCAATGCCCCCACGCAAGCAGCTCAATCGACGATAGTGGGGGAGCAGATCCTCATCGCCCCACCAACACACCCCTTCGCTAGGCGGCAAATCGCCGTCCTGGGTCCGGTATTCGAGGGTTGCGTAATAGACCTCATGCCCCCCTTCGACCGCGAATTGCAACAGAGAAGGTTTGAACTGAAGAATTTCGTCACCTTTGCCGCTGGTGCCTTCGGGAAAGAGCACCACGCCCAGGCCTCGATCCATGGCATCCTCTACCTGACCGATCACGCGCAAGACGTCTTTCTTTCGGGCGCGATCAATGAAAATGGTGTCTGCGGCCGCCAGCACTTTGCCGACGAAGGGCCAACGGGCTAGGTCAGCCTTGGCGACGAACGCTGCGTCCACGGCGGTAGCAATCAAGGGAATGTCGACATAACCGACATGATTCACCACCAGGAAGAATCTGCCGCTGGGTGGAGTCCCTTCTACGGTCACTCGCATTCCGAAATAGCGACACAAGCGCCAGGCCCAAGCACGAAAGACGGCGTTGCGATGCCGCCGTCCTGCTTCCTTAGAGAAAAGACCAATGCCCTTGGCCACCCAACACCCGGAATAACCCAAAACAGTGGCGATCAGGACGAGAAGAGTTCTAAAAAGCGCGCGCAATCGAATCATGACGAAAGTTCTTCGGCCGAGAATAAGGTAGAACCGGAAAGAGATGGGGTAGGACCGGAAAGAGGCGGCGGGATATTAGCATGTCCAAACGAGGTAGAGATTCTCCCGTCCGGTCGGGCCATCGGATTCGAGCGTTCTGACGAAATCAAGATTCTCCAGCCGTTGGAGGCGATCGATTTCCGGCCCTGACGGGAAGTGAAGGTAGCGCAAGCCGAATCCGTCTCGTTGCCACGACAATAGGGTATCGCCTTGCTCGAGCAGGTCGGGATCGGGCATTGCCAGGGGTGGTTTCTCTTCCCTCAACCGATGCCACGGCACCACCTTTTTTTCAAAACGAGAGGTTTGGTGCAACATCCACCAGGAGGCCCACAGCTGTCCACCAGGCGCCAATCGGCTGCCGAGCCGGTTCAACAGGCCGCGCCGATGTGATTCTCCCGGCAGGTGATGCAAAACCCCGAAGATACCGATGATGTCGAAACCGCCTTTGAGTTCAGGAGGTCTGGCATCCGCGTCACCGAGATCGAGCTGCTCGAGCCGCAACCGTTCAACTCTGCTGCTCAGATCCACCCGCGCTTGGTCCAACAAGCCGGCGCTGTGGTCGACACCGACGTAGTGCACGGGTCGATCGACCAGGCTCGTCACCAAGGCGCCGAATCGACCATTGCCACAGCCCACATCCAAAATCTTGAGGGGCTCATCCGACGAACCCTGCCCGGGGCTGTTGGGATCACCCAGCAGAGTTTGCCAAGCCGGCCAGGGTCTCTGGCGACTGGCACCAAAACTGTCGGAATAATCGTCGTAAAAGCGCTTATTGATGCTCAGCAGAGCCTGGCGGGTATCTTCGTCCATCTGCTCCCTCGGCCGTCGTAAGGCCCACAACTATTCGTGATAGCTTCATCGGGCCCCATTCTTCGGTTCCGAAGAGCCGTCACCTCCCCAGAGCCCAACCATGCCGACCCTAGACCTGCAATCTCACCGCTCCTATTTGAGCTTCGATCCCGAGGCCCACGAGGCACACCTCGTGCCCCTGATCGAGGATCTACAATCCGCGCCCTCGTTGGACCGCGAAAGCTACCATCGAATCATCCGGCGGCATCCGAAGATGGGTGGGGGAGCATACTCCAAAAGCGAAATCATTCGGGCTTTCCGACGATTCGCCGACCGCTTCGGCTGGACCGAAGAGCAGGAATTTGTCTCGCGGATCCGGATGAAGCCCATTCGCACGCTCTCAGGCGTGGCCCCGGTGACCGTGCTCACCCAGCCCTATCCGTGCCCCGGCAAGTGCATTTTCTGCCCCAACGACGTGCGCATGCCCAAGAGCTATTTGGCACGGGAGCCGGGAGCCCAACGGGCGGCCCAGCACCAATTCGACCCCTACGGCCAAACCTTGGGCCGGCTGCTGACCTACCATCACAACGGACACCGAGCGGATAAGGTCGAGATGATCATCCTCGGTGGAACTTGGTCCTTCTACCCTGAGGACTACCAGATCTGGTTCATTCGACGCTGTTTCGACGCGATGAACGACTTCTCGCCCAAGAAGGCCGACGAGCTACCGGCTCGGATTAGCGGCGATTTCGACTTTGCGGCCATTGAGGGTGAGGTCGCCGGCAATTCCATGGAACGTACCTACAATCAAATGGTGTCCGCCTACCTGGGCCGTGGGTTGGGCAAGGCCATGGTAGAGCACGAGGCATCTTCCACCTGGGAGGAGCTGGAAGCCGCGCAAGAACTCAACGAATCCGCCGACGCCCGCTGCGTCGGTTTGGTGATCGAGACCCGCCCCGACCACATCGATGAGCAAGAGGTCGAAAGGGTGCGACGGCTCGGCTGCACCAAAGTTCAAATCGGCTTCCAAAGCCTCGACGACAAGGTCTTGGAGGCCAACAAACGAGGCCACGATGTGGCAGCGACTCGACGCGCAGTGCGGCTGCTCCGCCAAGCGGGATTCAAGCTGCACGCCCATTGGATGCCCAATCTCTACGGCTCCGATCCGCAGAACGACATCAAAGATTACGATCGACTCTTCGGCGACAAGGACTTTCGACCCGACGAACTCAAGATCTATCCCTGTAGCTTGATCGAGACCGCTGAGCTGATGCAGCAATTCGAATCCGGGCTGTGGCGTCCGTACACCGAGGACGAGCTTCTCGAGGTGATCACCGAAGCCATGCTCAAAACCCCCGAATATTGTCGCCTGACTCGGATTGTTCGGGACATCCCCGGTGACGACATCGTCGACGGCAATAAGATCACCAACTTTCGGGAAGTGGTCGAGCGACGGCTGCGGGACACAGGCCGCCAAAGCCGTGACATTCGGGCTCGTGAGATTCGAGACGGGGCCGTGGATCCGGACGAGCTGAGACTAACCAAAACCCGTTATCAAACCTCGATCGGCGACGAGATCTTTCTCCAATTCGTAACCCCCGGCGACAAGATTGTGGGTTTCTGCCGATTGTCACTGCCTGCGGAAGCTGTCTTCCTCGAAGAATTGGGCCGCAGCGCCATGATTCGCGAGGTCCACGTTTATGGCGGCATCGTGGCCTTTGGCGGGGTGGCCGGAGAAGAGGGACGCGGGAAATCACAACACCTGGGCTTAGGACGCCGTTTGGTGGACGAGGCGGCGAGCTTGGCAAGTGAGGAAGGATTCGAGAACCTGGCGGTCATCTCGGCGATCGGAACTCGACATTACTATCGGGGTCTGGGATTCGAGGACGGCCGGCTCTACCAACACCGAAACCTGTCCAGCTCGTCATCTTCCGACTTTCAGGCTTCGGTCACGAAACCGTGAATCATCGATCGGCGCTTCGGCGGAGTGGCATAATCCGTCGGCTTTCGAGCGGTCTATTTTTTCGACTCTTTCGACTCTTGGACCGAGAAAAGGCGCAAGCTATAAGGAGCTTCTGTGCGTAAAGTGGGAATCTATGGTTGGGGCTTGGTAGCGCCCCGCTCACCGAATATCGACGCCTTTGCCGACCGGCTGACGGAGGCCGATTCCTGGCTCGGATCGTTCGACGGCTTCGGCCCGAACAATTTCCTGGTGGGCGTACCGGAATTTGATTTTTCGGTTTACCGGGAGTGGGTCATCGAGCGATTCAAACCCAATCGTTTCTCCCAGCTCGAAAGCAAAATGGGAAGTCCGATTCAATATGCCATCGGTAGCTTCATCCAAGCCCTGGGACAAAATCCGGGATTAGAGGAGGAGCTTCGAAGCCTCGGCACCCGAACCCACGTCTATATCGGCACCGGTCTCGGTGACCTGGACGTCCAATATCAGCAGTCCCTCTCGCTCTACCGCGCCCAACGGCGTTGGAATCGATTTTGGGCCCGAGTGGACAACAATTCCGCTCGCCGCGCCCATGAGGGCGGCCAGGCCCTCGAACCCGAGCAGCTCTTCGGGGCTCCACCGGTCGTCGCAGCCGAAATTCCCACCTCTCCCCACGGAGCCCATGAGGACGAGCGAGACGAACTCGAGGATGCCTGGTGGCAGTTCTGGGCCGGCCATAGCCCGCAGCTTCAGCAATTTCTAGCCGAACAACGGGAAATTGAAGGCGTGGCGGTGGAGGGCGACGTGGAGTCCGGCAAGCTGTCGGCGATCAAGGAAAAACAACGGCGTCTGCGACGACTGGAGAAGAAGTGGGGAGTGCCTCTGCCCCCTTGGCAGGCCGTCTCTTCTAACTTGCTTTGGAATATCGACAATATTGCAGCGGCCCAGATCTCCATGTTGGGCCACATCACCGGAGCTACCCTGGCGGTGGGCGCGGCCTGCTCGACCTTCGGGGTCACCCTGAAATTGGCCCTTGACGCTATCCGCCGGAACGAAGCCGACGCCGTGGTGATCGGCGCGACGGACCCCGCGCCCCACCCCCTCACGGTGGGTGGTTTCTACAACGCCAGGGTGATCTCTGCCGACGCTCAGCTTTCTAAACCCCTGACTCAATTGCGCGGCACTCACATCGCCGGCGGCGCGGTGGTGTGGATCGTCGGCGCCCGGGAGGTCTTGGAAAGCAAGGGTTTCAAACCCTTGGGCATGGAGCCGGTAGCGGTCGGTGTGACCTCGGACGCAGACCACATCATCACCCCTTCGAAAGACGGGCCGACCACCGCCATGCACCTCGCTTTCAAAGAATCGGCGGTCGACCCGAGTTCGATAACGTCGTGGGATCTCCACGCCACGGCCACCCCGGGAGACTTCAACGAAGTGGAGATGGTGCGCTCCGAAATGCCCGAATCCGTGTTGGTTTCGGCTCGAAAGGGGACCTTCGGCCACGGCATGTCCGCGGGCGGTGGCTGGGAACTGACCGCCCAATATTTGGGCTACCAACGGGGCCGACTCTTTCCGACGCCCTTGGCCCAGGGTGAACTGAACTCCCAAATCGCCGAAGTACACGACCACTTCGTATTCGATCGGGAATGCCCGGCACCCCAGGGTCCGGTGGGCAAGCTGTCCATGGGAGTAGGCGGCATCAACGCATGCGTGGTTTCGAGGCCCTTGGATGGGCTCGGCGCGAATGGGGAAGACCCGGATGAGGAAGACCTGGATGGGGAAGCAGACCACGACTGAACCCATGTCGACCTTTCGCCTCTCCGCCGGCAATGCCCGAAACGTACTGCTGGCGCGGGCGTTGGAGCAGGAGGATCGGGAGGGGGTATTGGTTCCCGTCCAGTGGCGACGGAACGCGACCCGCGAAGCCATCGCCGAGCATGCACACCCCAAACAATGGTTGGCCTTACGAGCAAGGGCCATCGTCGAACGTTTGCACAAAACCCGGCCCGACCTGTGGCGACGCTTGCAAAGCCGCGAGATTCCTCTCCGCTGGTTGGCCGCATTGTTGATTCCCGCCTTCGCTTTCGGCTTAGCCACCAACGCCCTCGGTCCAAACCGAGCGGTCAACATCCTGGCACCACCCTTGGTGGGTCTCTTGCTTTGGAATCTCGCGATTTATCTTTGGATGTCGATCCGCTTTTTGATTCCTCGGAGGGAAACGGCCGACGCACCTTGGTGGCAGCGCTTTTCACCCCTGGCTTCCGGTCGAGCCTCGAACTCCGACGACACAGGCCTCGAAGCGAGAATCCATCGCAGCTTCGTTGGCGCTTGGCTGCCCATCGCGCAACCGGCCCTTGCAGCGGGCATTCGCGCCGCATTCCATCTCGGTGCATTGATGGCCGTGCTCGGGGTCATCGTCGGCATGTACGCCCGAGGCGTCGCGTTCGAATATCGGGCGACCTGGGAAAGCACTTTCTTGGGCGTCGAGGTGGTGGACGGATTTCTGGCGACCCTGCTGGCACCGGCCCGAGCCATCCTGGATTTGGACCTGCCCTCGGCCGCCACCATCGCTGCGCCCGCTTCCGGCCCCGCAGCGCCCTGGATCCATGCCTGGGCTTTGATCGCAGGCCTCGGAGTCGGAGTGCCGCGCCTCTTGCTGGCCGGCTGGGATTTGCTGCGCATTCAGCTTTGGCGCCGCCGAGTGGCCTTCGATCTCCAGGACAGCTACATTCGGCGCCTGGAAGCCTCGGTGGATACCCGCGAGGAAAAAGTTCAGATCCTGCTCTACAGCTACCGTGCGACCGAGAAGACCCTGACTACCCTGAGGACTTTGCTCTTGGATCTCGTGGGCGCAAGGGCACAAATTCAAACGGCACCGAACCTCAGCTACGGCGACGAGCTGCCCGAAGCCGGTGGGGCGGGTCTGCGGGTGGCGGTATTCAGCGCCGGACAAACCCCCGAGCTGGAAGTGCATGGAGAATGGCTCGAAAACTTGCGCAACCAACGGGTCGACGGCCAGTCGCTCTTGGTGGTGATCGACGAGTCTCCGTTCAAAAAGAGACTCAGTGACGACTCCGGTGGGCGCATCGAATCCCGAAGACGGGCTTGGCAGCGGGTTCTGGATCACGTCGAGCTGCCGGTCGCCTTTCTCGAACTGGATCAATCCGAGACCTTGAGCCTTCACCTCGAGAACGCCGCCGAAGCCCTCTGGCCTCAGCGAGAAAGCCGACCATGAGCCCGGAAAACTCAACAGAGCATTCACCGCAGCCGAAGCTGTCCGAAGCTGAGCCCACTGAGCCCACTGAGCCTTCTCTGCCGGCGCCTACCGACATCACCCTCAGCTTGGTTTCCCACACCAATGTGGGAAAAACCAGTCTGGCCAGGACCTTGCTTCGGCGGGACGTCGGCCAAGTTCTGGATCAAGCCCACGTTACCGATCAGGCCGAGATCTTCGAGCTGATTCAGCTCGACTCCGGCTCTCGCTTGTTGTTGGCAGATACCCCTGGCTTCGGCGACTCCGCCCGATTGCTCCAGCGCCTCCGGCGGTCGGATCGCCCGGTTTGGTGGTTCCTGCAACAAACCTGGGACCGCTACACCGATCGACCTTTTTGGTGCTCCCAGCAGGCGACCCTCAATGTGCGCGAGCAGGCGGACTTGGTCCTGTATTTGGTCAACGCCACCGAAGAGCCCGACGAAGCCGGCTATGTAGACCACGAACTCGCCCTGCTGGATTGGCTCGACGTACCGGTATGGATTCTGCTCAACCAAACCGGCGATACCAGCTTTCAAAACCAACCCCTGACGCCGCGAATCGAACGTTGGCGAGACCACACACGGCGCTTCCAAGTGGTTCGTGGTGTGGGGGCCCTCGACGCCTACAACCGCTGTTGGGTCGAAGAAGATCACCTGCTGCGGGATCTAGAGCCATTGCTGCCCGAGCCGTCGCGGCCCTTGATGCACGAGCTGAGACAAGCTTGGAATCGCCGAAACCTCGACGTGATGGATCGCTGCGTCGAGGCCATCGCCGGCTATTTGGCCGGCGCGGCCCTCGACCGAGAGTCCCTGGCCAGCCGACGCCCGAGTCGAGCGGAGAAGGATGCGGCCATGGCGGCGCTCGGCCGGCGGGCGGTCGACGGCAGCGAGGACCTGATGTCCGAACTTTTGGCTCGCCATCAATTGGAAGGCACGGTGGCCGCCGAAATCGACAAACAGCTCGACGCCTTTTCGGTGGAAGGGGAGGATGCCCTCGATACGGAACGTGGAGCCCTATTGGGCGGAGTAGTCTCCGGCGCGGTCGGCGGGCTGGCCGCGGATTTGCTGGCCGGCGGGCTGACTTTCGGCGGAGGTATGCTGGCTGGAGCAATTCTCGGTGCGGTCGGAGGCGCCGGGCTGGCGCGGGGTTATCGGCTGGTCAAAGGCGACAAGATGCCTTCCGTGGCCTGGTCCCAGACTTTTCTCGACTCTTTGGCCGCCCAAGCCCTACTGCGCTATTTGGCCGTCGCCCATTTCGGCCGCGGTCGGGGGGAATTTCGTGACCATGAAGCATCGCGCCGGTGGTTGGACGCCGTCACCGCCGAACTCAAGGCACGCCATCCGGAATGGCAAGAGATGTGGCAGAGCTTGGCGACCCACCGAGCAAACCTGAACGCACAACAGGCAGCACGCCGATTGCGCCCCCTGGTCCACGAGACGGTGCGAGCGGTACTTCTGAAGGGCTATCCCGGGGCCAAAGAGCTGCTGGGTTCGGCCGAGATTTCGAAAATTTGAGCCGGTTCCCGAGAGTTCCACCTGCTCGTCCCCATGTTACGATCAGCTTCCGCCGGGATCCCGCTGCGCCAGGCTCTTCCCCCTTCAAGTCTGCTGCTGGACCCGATCTAGCCCAGCCGGACGTAGAGAGATGCCTTCCCACATGCGAGTTTTTTTCACTAATTTGGGCTGCAAGCTCAATCAAGCTGAAGTCGACCGATTGTCGCGACAATTTCTGGCGGCGGGTCACAGCCTCGCTCCATCCTTGTCCGAAGCCGACTTACATGTGGTCAATTCCTGCACCGTGACCCATCTGGCCGCCCGGGATTCCAGAAAAACCGCACGTCGCGGCCATCGCCTGAATCCGGACATGAAAACCGTGTTGACCGGCTGTTATGCCACCGAAGCTCCGAAAGAGGCGGCAGCCCTGGCCGGAGTCGATCTCTTGGTCACCAACGATCTCAAAGACGACCTGCTCCAGAAGGTCCATGAGGCCTTTCCCGACCGGATACCCCAGGCCCAAAGCGCCGAACCCCTGGCGATTCCCTACGTGCCACTCGACTTTGGCCTGTCCAGGGCGTTGGTGAAGGTGGAAGACGGCTGCAATATGCGCTGCTCCTTCTGCATCATCCCCACCACCCGAGGACGCCAACGGAGTCGCTCCGTCGAAGATGTGGTGGCAGAGGTGCAGGCCCTGGCGGATGGCGGATACCGTGAAGTGGTTGTCACCGGGGTGCAAATCTCAGAATACGAGCACGCGGGCAGAAGACTCTTCGACCTGGTTTCGATGATCCTACAGCGCACGTCCGTGCCCAGATTGCGCCTGACGTCCATCGCGCCGTGGAAATTCGACGACCGCCTATTGGATCTTTGGCAGGACCCTCGCCTCTGCCGCCACATCCACATGTCGTTACAAAGCGGCTGCTCGGCCACCCTCAAGCGAATGCGTCGCCCCTATTCCGCCGATCAATACCGAGCCTTGGCGGAGAAGCTACGGGCGCACATTCCGGGATTGGCTCTGACCACCGATGTGATCGTGGGCTTCCCCGGGGAAACCGACGAAGAATTTGCCGAGAGCCTTGAATTCGTGCAGCACCTGGCCTTTGCTCGGCCGCACATTTTCACGTTCTCGCCCCGCCAAGGAACCCACGCCGAAACCCTGCCCGACCCGGTGGAGCATCAGGTCAAAAAAGAGCGGACCGCGATCCTGCGTGGAGCCGGGGCGGAGAGCGAGCGAGCTTTCTGGCAAAGCCGACTCGGCGAAACCGCCAGCGTGGTCTGGGAGGAGCGGAGGGGAGATTTCTGGACCGGTTTGACCGACAACTACATCCGGGTCTTCGCTAAATTCGAGCCATCCCTAAACGACACGCAGCTTGAAGGGGAGCTTGGAAGGTGCAGCCTCGAATCCCTTCGCCCAGACGGAGTCACGGCGGTGCCGATCCTCGATTCGGCCCCAGAGCTCCGCGAGCTGGGCGCCGTCCGGGCCGAGGTCAATGCTCCCGGAGGTAGCTCACTCCTGAGGGTCTTGCCGTAGGAATCGGCTCCGGCGCGGTCAATAATGCCAAGGGAAACGGGAAAAATCTCGGGCACGCTTTTCGACGAAAGCATCCCGGCCTTCCTCGGCCTCGTCGGTCATATAGGCCAGTCGTGTGGCTTCGCCGGCGAAGATCTGCTGACCGACCATGCCGTCATCCACGGCGTTGAAGGCGAATTTCAGCATGCGCATGGCGGTCGGGCTCTTTGAGTTGATCTCTCGGGCCCATTCCAGGGCAAAGTCTTCCAGCTCGGCGTGGTCGACGACCGCATTGACCATGCCCATCTGATGGGCTTCCTCCGCCGAATAATTCCCGCCGATGAAAAAGATCTCCCGCGCGCGCTTCTGGCCCACTTGCCGTGCCAGTAGGGCCGAGCCATAACCTCCGTCGAAGCTCGCCACGTCGGCGTCGGTTTGTTTGAAGATCCCGTGCTCTCGGCTGGCCAAGGTCATGTCACAAACCACGTGCAAGCTGTGCCCCCCGCCCACGGCCCAGCCGGGCACCACCGCGATCACCACTTTGGGCATGAAACGGATCAGCCGCTGCACTTCCAAAATATGGAGACGTCCTAGGCGGCCGGGCTCCGATCCGCCCTGGGAGTCGACGTATTGGTAGCCGTCCTTGCCGCGAATTCGCTGATCCCCCCCGGAACAGAAGGCCCATCCACCATCCTTGGGCGACGGTCCGTTGCCGGTCAGCAGAACACAGCCCACGTCGGTGCTTTGGCGGGCATGGTCCAAAGCCCTGTAGAGCTCGTCGACGGTCGGCGGACGGAACGCGTTCCGCACCTCGGGACGATCGAAGGCAATCCGCACCGTGCCGTGGGCTTTGGCCCGATGGTAGGTGATGTCCTTAAAGTCGAAACCCGGTACCTGCTGCCATTTTTCGGGGTCAAAGATTTCCGAAACCATTCCGTCTCCTATCGATCACGTTCGTCGGCCGGATCAGTACGACCGAATCCACAAAACCATCAGCCCAGGGGCATTGACAGCGTTTTTTTGAATCCATCCCGCCGGAGGACTTCGGTCAACTGGCGCTTCATGGCGGCGCCGACGGTCTCAGGGCTCAAGAGGTCGCGAATGTCCTGCTGCGCCCGCCGGGCGAGAGCAGCCCTCTCTTGGTCGTCGGCCACCAATCTCTTCAATTGCTCGGCTGCGTGGTCGACGTCCGCATCGGCCCAGACGCTGCCGGCGGGGTAGGGACCGACGTCTTGCTCAAGGGTGACCAGCCGGTACCGGACGGGATATCCATTGTTGACGTTGAAAAAATCCGTGACCCCAGAATACGGGGTGGCGACCACCGGCTTGCCCTGGACCATGGCTTCCGCCAGCGTCAGCCCGAACCCCTCCGAGCGGTGCAGGGAAAGGTATGCGTCTGCAGCCCGGGTCAAGGTCTCCACCTGCTCCGACGAATAGTAGTCGTCGATCAAGCGAATGTTGTCGGCGCCGCCGATCTTCGCCACCAACCGATCGTAGGCCTCGGGGGCAAAGTCCTTTTGGGAGGTCTTGAGCACCAGAACCCGATCTTGCGCATCGCCGAAAGCTTGTTTGAAGGCTTGGACCGCCGCCTCCGGATTCTTGCGCTGCGCATAAGACAAAAAGCTGAACATGAACAGGAAAACGAACGCGCCCTGGGGCAAGTCCAGCTCGCGACGCAAGTCGTCGACGGCTCGATCCGTCCCGTCTGCCGCGCCCTCGGGACTTGTGACCGGCAAAGGAATCCGACGCACCGGCACCGGCGAAACCGCGCTGATCGCGTCGACACAGAAGCTGCTCGGAGTCCAGATTTCGTCGTAAAGCTCGAACGCGCCGCGCAAGCTGTCGGGAAAGCGCTCCTGCTCCCAAAGCCACAGACCGATATTGTATCGGCCGTGGTAAACGTCTCGCCCCAGGTGATCGCGCACCGCATGGGCTTGGTCGGCGTTGACCACGAAGAGATTGATCCCATGCTCAAAGTCGCTCGTCGCCCCGGCAAAGGCCGTATGTTGACGCCGAGCCACCACCCCCAACTCGAGAGTGTGGGGTGAAACGGGAATGGCCGCCGCTCTGCAAGCTGCCACCAACGAGCGACCTGCTTGCCCCATGCCCGTTTCCGCGTCGAGGTAACCCACCAAGTTCAGACCTAGAGAGTTCACCTCGATCCCGCGGTTAGAGTGGCCCACTCCAGAGCCGGCGGTGGCGGCGACCGGCACGGGTTTGCGCAGCCGTGTCTTCAATCGACGGCTGCGTTCAGGACCCAGACTCCGCTTGAGCAGGGTCTTGGCCTGCTTTCCCAGCCCTGAATGATAGACCCGCTTGAGGCCATGTCGAATTCGGCGCTTGAGCCCGACGGGGGTGAGCCAATCTCCTGGATTGAGATCCAATCCTCGCAGCATCTCCGGATCGAGATTCAGCTCGTGACGTCCGTATTCCGCCAGCCAAGCCGAATACGCGACCCAGCCGGGCTCGCGCAGAATGTCGCCAAAGTTGAGATCGCTCCGGCTTTGGTAGAGATGATGGAGAAGCCGAGACACCGAGGCGCCCGGAACCGGCTGGTTGAGCCAGTCAAAGAAGGCGTTCGCCCCCCCCGTGGTGAACGGATTATGGAAAGTGGCCTGCTCACCGGGTGTCAGGCCGTGAAAGAGCGATCGCGCCGCGTCGGGAATTCGCACGCCGTTATCGAATCGGCCGAAGGCATAGGGCCAGGGACGACAGTCGAAATAGCCGGCTTTGATCACCTTGTCCGCGTACTCGCGGTAAAGCTGGGCTGCTTCGCCGATATCCGAGAGTTCGAATCGATCCTGGTGTTTCGAAACGCCGTCCAAGCTCTCGGGACGAATGCCACTGAAGTGAAAAAACACCAAGGGCATGCCGTTCGACTCCGGACCGTCGGGTCCCATGGTGACCCGACGTCCGTGAAGATTCCAATAGGCGACGTTATAACCCGGATGGTTGAGCACCAGGACCTCACCGGTCAGCCCACCGAACATGCCCGGCACCAAGTCCATCCACTTTTGATCGACGAACAAACCGTCGGCAATGCGCACCACACATTTGTCGTAGAGGCGTTCCTGCCACCAGCGGATCACACGTCGGCTGGTTTCGGTGGTTCGGAAGGCCACGAAGCCCAAATTATAAGAGCCGGATTGCAGGATCGCCTGCTCGTTGGGAAAGGCTTGGTCTTCGATCGGGTCGGTTAAATGTGGCGTCAGCACCACCGAATACTGCTCGACATACTGGGCCAGCTGGTCGAGGCTGCCGGTGATCATGATGTCCGGATCGAAATAGACCAGATTCGGCAGGTCGTAGGCCTCGATCAGGTGCTCGAGGAAGAAGGGTTTGACCGCCGTATTGCACTCCAACAACGTGTATTTGAAGAGAAACGCATCCCGACGGGGGATGTTGGCAAGGTCTTCCGCTTCAAAGAGCGTGAACTTTTCCCCATCGACGTCGATCGAGCCGTCGTTGCGATCCACCAACAACACGAAGAACCGTCCGTCCGGGTGATGGTCCAAGAACGAGTCGCACAACACCCGCGCATAACAGATGTAATTCTTCGACACGATGGTGCAGGCGTTGAGGGGTGTCGTCATCCGATGGTTCCGTCTAAGGCCCGGGGGCTGGATAGATTTGAGCCGGGAGGCTCGTCGAGATCTTCGGTTCTCCGGGTCCGTCAAGGATCGAGGATCAGATCCAAGAGCTTTGCGGCCGACTTTTGCCAAGAGAACCGTGCTGCTTGGGCGGGCCCCCGGTCGGCCAGATCCTGTCGCATTTGGGAATCCGTGAGCAACTTCGCAAGGGCTGAGGATATGGCCTCGGGCAGCTCGGGATCCACCATTTCCGCCGCTTTTCCGACCACCTCGGGCAGGGAGGAGGAATTGGACGCCAAAACTGCAGTCCCACAGGCCAAGGCTTCCGCCGCCGGCAAACCGAAACCCTCGGCCAGGGAAGGATACGCAAAGACTGCCGCACCGTTATATAGAGCCAATAGCTCCCCCTCGCTGACCCGACCCAAGACCCGGACCTGAGGGTCTCGATCCAACCGTGCCATAAGTCGCTCGTTCTTCCAGCCCTGGCTGCCGGCCAACACTAGCGGGAATCGTTGACGCAGCTCGTCGGGCAGCCGTTGATGTGCGGTCAACAAGCCGTCGAGGTTCTTGCGCGGCTCGAAAGAGCCCACACTCAAGACGAAACCATCCGGCCGCAGGGTGAAGGAAGTGTCGAGGATGCCGGCCACCTCGTCTCGCTCTTCGTCTCGCTCCAAAGGACGCCAAAACGGGCTCACCCCGTTGTGGATCACAGACGTTCGCCCCTCGGCCGGCAACCAACCCGAGAGCACATCCGCGGTGGCCTGGGACACGGCCAAAAAGCGACCCTCGGCCACCAAAGCCGCCCGCAGCCAGCCTGCTAAACAATGCAAGCGATTCGCCTCGGTATGGCAGTGGGGATGGGTCAAGAAGGTCAAATCGTGGACGACGAAAAATAAGGTGCCGCCGAAACCCGGGGGCACGGCCCAGGCCGAGGAAATCACGATCTCCTCGGATCCCGCAATCTCCTGGGATCGTGCGATGCCGGACCCGCCGGTCGATGCCGAAAGCCCAGGCCACTGAAAAAGGCTTGCCTGACTGCCCATGGCTTTTTGAATCAGGCCTAGCGCAGTAGGGCTCCAAGGAGCAGTCAGAGACAAAGCTTGGAGGGCAACGGGCTCGCCGCGGTGTTCGACCTGTTCAGCCAAGGCCCGGCCCATTTCCCGTTGCCAGGTACCGATTCCGTCGGCATGGTGGGCCTTGGAGAGGTCGAAGCCGACGCGCATCAGGCCTCGGGGGAGCGCAATTCTCGGAGGTAAGCTTCGAGCTGACGACCGACCTCCGGCTCCAACCGACCCCCGCGCACTCCCGCACGCACCAGATCCGACAAATGATCGATGCGATCTCGGGTGGTCCATTGATCGAGTCGATGGCTGAGTTCGTCGCACCGACGGGAAAGCAGCTCGTCCTGCTCGCGAAGCTCCTGGGAACGAGACCGCAACCTCGACACCACGTTTTTCGCTACCGCTGCAACCAAGGTGACAGCGCCGACCATGGTGATCAAGGCGATCCAGAGAGCCGGGTCCTCCAAGGTCAGGTCGTTTAAGCTCATTCGGGCTCCACCGAAAAGATCTCCGGCACCATCTGGGATTCGTGGATCGTGACCACGGCGACGGTCAGGGGTAGGTGGAATCGGCGCGGGCCCGCCGCCCCCGGGTTTAACCACAGGGTGCGCCCGCGCCACTCGAGTTCGGGTCGATGGTTGTGGCCATAAATAATCAACTGCGCCGAACTCTGCCAGTCGACGGGAACATGCTCCCGTTGGTGGATCATGCGATAGGCGACCTGCTCAGCTGAGCCGGAAATCACCGCCGGCAACGCGCTCAGCCGATCCCCGAAATCGACATTGCCCCGCACGGCGTCCGTGGGTGCGAGTTCGCCCAAGCGGTCGAGAATCGTGGCATCACCCACGTCTCCGGCGTGCAAAATGCGGTCGCATCCGTCCAATTGCTCTAAAACGCGCGACCGCAATTGACCGTGTGTATCCGAAACGATGCCCAGGCGAATCATGGAGGCATCTTATACCGGCAAGCACTTCGGAGAGACCTCTGTGCCTTACACCTCGTCCTCCATTAGGGCCTGGATAGAGCAGACCGGCCCAGCCTTCTAGGACAAGGGATTATGTTAGAGTTGCGGCGTTTCCTGGAAGCCCCGGACCGACCGAGCCCAACCGCAGAAGAGTTCGGGCGCTCCGACGACTTTTTTTCTCAAATGGACGATCCTCGACGTGATCATCGACAAGCGACGAGTGGACGAGATGGTGCTCTTGAGCGTGGAAGGCATCATTAAGCTCGGCCAAAGCGCCGAGTTTTTGGTTCAGAGCCTAGAACGAACCTTAGAAAGAGATGAAGGGCATGTGCTCTTGGATCTGTCGAAGATCAACTACATCGATTCGACGGGAATCGGCGAGCTGGTGGGATACCTTTCCCGCTTCGCCGAGCGCGACCGAAAGCTGATCCTGGTTTCACCTTCGGATCGCATCTGCAAGCTGCTCAAGGTCGCCCAGATCGACGGACTCTTTCCGACCTATCCCGATCTCGACGCTGCCCTGCACGCGGAAGGCTCCGCGGCCCCTTAAAGGTCCGGCGAGATATGGCCCCGCCGCCCGAAACCGAATCCAGCGATCCCACGAAGAGAGCCCAGAGAGCCACCCTAGCTGCTCAACGGCCCGTCGACGGTTCTCCCACCCAGATTGAGCATCCGAGCTCCAGCAACGAATACCCTACTGAAAAGGAAGAAATATGAGTTCCATGGCCGAAGGAGAGGCTTTGTCGAAAGCTATCCAAGGACTTGCCGAGGCATTCGGCGACCGTATCGATTTACGTGCAGACGAGCGCTCAAAATTTGAGACCGACTTCGGCAAGGTGGTCTTCCAAACCCCCGGCGCCATCGCCCGTTGCACCAACGCCGCAGAAGTCGCAGAGGTGATTCGCTACTGCCGAAAATTCAAGGTTCCGATCGTGGCCCGTGGCCAAGGCCATACCCAGACCGGGCAAAGCACCACCAACGGCGGTGTGGTGGTCGATACCAGCGCCATGCAAACCATCCACAGCATCAACGAAGATGAACTTTACGCCGATTGTGACGGTGGGGTGGTTTGGCACGATCTGGTGGTCAAAGTCGTGCCGATGGGTTTTGTGCCCCCGGTGCTCACCAACAATCTCGGGGTGAGTATTGCCGGAACCACTTCAGTGGCAGGTCTCGGTGTCGCTTCCTACAAATACGGCACCCAAGCCGACAGCGCCATCGAACTTGAGGTGGTCACCGGAGCCGGTGACATCGTCACTTGCTCGCGGGAAGAGAATGCCGACCTATTCAACAGCGTACGCTCCGGGCTCAGCCAATTCGGCATCATCACCCGGGTGAAAACCAAGCTGCGCCGCTGCAGAAGATCCGCATGTACCACCTGCTCTACGACGACCTCGGTGTGTTCATGAAAGACGCAGAAAGCGTCATGGATCCGAACGACACCCGCTTCCACACCCTCGAGTCCCGCTGTGCCCCGTGCCCGATCTTCATGAAACGAATCGGTGACGGCTTGAAATTGAGGGAGGGTGCTCAGCTCTACGCCTATTGGACCTACCCCATGTTCTTGACCGTGGAGTACGAGGAAGGAGAGGAGCCGAACGACGAAGAGCTGCTCAAGGACCTCAACTTCCATCGCCACCTGCAAACCGACGAATACACCCAAGAAGAATTCTGTCGTCGACTAGAGCCGGTCTTCGAGATCTGGCACAACTCCGGCAATTGGCAAATGGCCCACCCTTGGATGGAATCCGTATTGCCGTGGGACAAAGCCCAAGAGTTCATCGAATTCGCGCTCGACAACTTGCCGCCCCAAAGCCTGGGCCCGGCGGGACACATCCTGCTCTGGCCCTCCCGTGGTGATACTTCCGACGTGCCTTTCTTCAAACATCCGGGCGGAGATTTCGTCATGGGTTGGGGCATCTTGCCGGCGGTTCCGCCTCAATTTCTCGACATGGCGCTCGAAAACCTCGACATGGTCAGCAAGCTTTCCATCGGCTACGGCGGCAAGCGTTACTTGTCGGGGTACATCACCTTCAACACCCCCGAGGATTGGGAGAACCACTTCGGCACCGAGACCTGGGAAAGATTCAAGGCAGCGAAGAAGACCTTTGACCCCGACGGCATCATGAACCCTGGATTTATCACCTACGAGTGAACGGATCCCAGCCGACCTCCGTGCGGTGGAGAAGACCGCCCAATGAACGCCCACGGTCCGTGGCCGGCTCGGTAGTGGTCAACGCGAACGCGGTCGAGACTGCTAGGTCCGAGACTGCTAAGTCCGAGACTGCTAGGTCCCCAGTAGAAGGCAGATGGTTGCGAGCGGCAGCCATCTGCCTTCTTTGGTTTTGCTCAACGACGGCGGCGGTTTCGTTGGGTCAAGGAACCGACTTCAAGACCGACGTAGAGACCGACGTAGAGACCAACGTAGAGACCAACGTAGAGACCGACGCCGAACCTGCCTCTCCTAGGGTCGCGGATTCCGATCCCATCTCGGCCTATTTGGCGCAACGAATCCAGAACGAACGGATCGCGCTCGGCTTGCAGCCTTTCCTTCGCCACCCCGACGTCCAAGCAGTGGCTCAGACCTTTGCCGATGAGGTGGTCCGCTCGGGCAGTTGGTTGGGGGTCGACCTGTCCGCGGACCGAGCTGCCGCCTTGCTCGAAGCGCGCGGTTATATCTACTTCGAAATCACCACCACCTATTACGCCGGTGGAGCCGGTGAGCCGGGGCCATGGGTCGACTCATGGATGGTCCGTGCACGTCACACCTTTGACAATCTCCACAACCCGAGTCTGCAACATCTCGGCATCGGCAGCGCCGACTTCGGGCGCCTCAGGTTCTACTACCTCATCGCGGCCACCTCCAGGGTCGCCTACTATTTAGACGCCACTCGACCTCTGAGCGATCTCTCAAAAGTACGCGAACAGGTTCTAACTCTCGTCAATCAAGAGCGACGCAAGCTGCGCCTACGCCCTCTCGATAGCCACCCTGCGTTGGATCGCGTGGCTCAAAAATACGCAGAAGATATGCTCGAACGTGGTTTTTATGGCCATACCTCTCCCGAAGGAAAATCGGTCCGGGATCGGGTAAACAGAATCGGCTATGAACCGCCTCGGGTTGCCGAGAATTTGGGTAGCGGCCAAACCGGAGTGGAACAGGTGATGGAGGGCTGGATGGCCAGCCCGGGACACCGCGCCAACATCCTCCACCGAAAATTGAGGGAAATCGGCACTGGCATGGCCCTGGGCGAAAAGGACGGCGACTTCAAGATTCTTTGGGTTCAGGTTTTTGCCGGCAAACGATGAACCAACCCATCAAACCCATCGAGAGCAGTCTTCCTTCCGACCACAAGGGTGAACAAGCGAATGGCGAACAAAAAGCACCGAGGTCCCGGTCCCACCGGCCCCTTGACCATCTACGTAGCCTGGCATCCCGACTGTACGGACGGTGCTCACTTAGCCAAGGCCGTCTACGATTGGTTCCGAAAACCCAGCACGGCGGTGGAGCGGTCGGGAGCCGGGGTGCCGGTCTACTATCGCTGCGGCCCCTTGACACCCCGCTATTCCTCGAAGATCCATGAGACCTACGGCGGCGCCGAAAGCCGCGAGCAGGACGAGCCCGGAAACCAGTCCGACTGGGAGAGCCCGCATCGTCCGATTCAATTCGAGCATGCCGAGATCAATGTGGTCATACCCTTGGTCGACGAGCACATGGTCAACGATGGGGATTGGCGCGGTTGGCTTTACGGCGTCGGCAAGCTCCATCGCCAGAGCTTGCCGCAAGACGACAGCGGTGGCCCGCCAACACGACCCCGGCAAGCCGGCGGCCGGGTGTTGCTGATCCCGGTCCAGCTCCACTCGAGCATCTCGCGCCTGGCCCCCGTGATCAGCGCCATCAATGCGGTGCGCGTCGACCGCTGGGACGACGACGATCGGGGAGTGGATCCCGAACAAGCCGCACTGCGCCGCCGGGATCGTCGTGCCCAACGGATTCGTCGCTTCCTGGTTCAAACCTTGGTACGCGAGCTGCGCCTGCGCCGGGACCCTCTCAGGGCGGATCTCCTGCCCAGGTCCGTTTTCTTGAGCCATGCCAAGGGGGACCGTGAAAGCGGTGTCGGCGTGGCGGAAAAAATCCGCGCGGAGGCCCTCAATCAAGGGCAGATCGACACCTTTTTCGACACCACCGATTTGGATTGGGGCGCCCATTGGCAAGATCCCATGGTGTCGGCAGCCGGCGAGCGCACGGCCGCGTTCATCGCCATCTTCGGGGATCTCTACGCGTCTAGGTATTGGTGCCGGGAGGAAATCCGCCGGGCAAGGCATCCTCGAAAGATCAGCACCGTGTTTCGCCCCGAGCCGGGCGGCCCCGAGCAGAGTCCGCCGAATCGGTCGACTGCCGGAGAGGCCTGGGCGTTGGATTGCATTTGGTGGATCCAGCCGACAGTCATTGTCGACACCCTGGGCCAGGGTTGGAGCCGGCTGCTGCCGGAGATGTCTGGCACGCCGATCGTCCGTTGGCGAGACGATCCGGAGGCCATCGCCGAGATCCTCGACCGAGTCATGTTGGAAGCCCTGCGGGCGGAGATTCAGGCTCGCCATGCCCTCCTGTTGGCCCGACACACGGGACGCCATCGGCAGGCTGCGGATGGAGAAGAGCTGGAGGTCCACTTCCTAACCTGGGTTCCCGATCCCTATACCCTGATGGAATGGGCCTATCCCGCTCGAAAACCCCAAGAGAGCGACGGCAAGGCCAAAACTCGGAGTCCCCTGGATAGGTCCTTGGTGATCTACCCCGGTCACGGTCTGGCCCAAAGTGACGAGCTGCGCCTACAAAATTATTGGGGAGAATCCGTTCAATTCATGTCGGTGGAAGAGCTGGCGATGGAATTTCGCAACCCCGACCACCAGCCGACTTCCCTGCGCAAAGATCCGGAATTCGATGAGCTTCAGCTGGACCGTGCTCCGATGGTCGCCCTTTCTGTCGGTGATCCGGAGCTCGACGAACTCTATGCCCTGGGTTATGGCCCCGAGCACCTCGACGATGCCGTGTATCGGCTTGCCACTGCTTTGATCGGAGCCCGGGCCCGGCTCTCATACGGGGGTGTGTTGTTGCGCACCCAAACCCGGGAATTTTTGGTCTCGGTGCTCGACGCGGCCGGCATGATGTTCTCCGGTAGCCATGAAGTCTCCCATCGGTCGGAAGCTCAACCGGAGACCTTCGTCCACAGTTATCAAGCCTGGGATTTCTACCAGAGCACCGACACCGCCACCCGCGCCGACCTGCACGGTCTTTGCACTTTCCATGACGTGCGCGCCGAAGACCTATCCGAAGGCGAGTCCCAAGATCAGATGACTGAATCGCAACGAGCCCTCTGGCGAGGCCGGAGCTTGAGCGCCATGCGCCGCAGGATCGCCGAAGACTCCGAAGCCATGGTGGCTTTGGGTGGGAAGCCCTACGGCTGGAGCGGGTTCGCCTCCGGGGTGTTGGAGGGGATCTGCCAAATGCACCGCGCAGGTAAACCGGTCTTCGTGCTTTCGAGCTTCGGCGGCGCCGCTCGCCGGTTGGTTTCTTGGATCCAGGAGGCCGAGGACAGCAGCCCCTTCGAGCTGATTTGCCTCGATCACCAGCTCAACCACCCCGACAACGTGTACCTGAGGGAAATCCAGGTCGGCTTAGTCGAAGAGCTGGGAGAGGAAGCGGCTCGGCAGCACCTGGAGCAGGAATACCAATCCCTGCATGAAACCTTAGCCGACCTCAAGTCGACTTTGCTCAAGACCTTCGACGGCTCCTCGACCTATGCCGGCTTGGACGGCCAGGAGCTCCAGCAGCTCATGACCACCAGCAGCGTCAGCCAAATTCGCCATTTGTTGACCCAACGGGTGGTACCCAATCTGGGTCCCGCCGGCGCCAAGCTTTGATGGATGCCCTCACTCGGCTTGGGGCAGCTCCAAACAAACCGCCTGCTCGGCGTTGCGCAAGAGCAAACGATTGCCGGACAGCGCCATGGTGTTCCAACTCTTGCCGTCCAAGACCTTCAGCTCAGCCAGCTCGCGCAGCTCGTCGGGATTGGGCTCGATCAGCTTGAGTTCGCCCTTTTCCGTTTGCACCAACAGTAAATCGCCGGCGAGCAGCATTTGGCCATGACCATATCGACCCCGTTTCCAACACCTCTTGCCGGTTTCCGGGTCGAGGCAGACCAAGATCCCGTCATCCAGGCCATAAATCCGATCCTCGAAGCTCACGAAATTGGCGAATTTTGCCTTGAGCCCGCGGCTCTCCCAAAGCTCTTCCACGGACCAAACGGTGGTCTCACCCTCGGTCTCTGAAGACCCAGTCTCTGAAGACTCAGTCACTGACGACTCGGAATCCTTTTCGGCAGCTTCTGAATCCCCGGACTCCAGGGTCTGGGGCTCACCAGAACCGGTTTCATTTGAGTCCGTCCCTTGGGCCTCCGAAACTTGCCGAGAAACTCGAATCAGCTTGGAGCCGTGACCATATCCGCTCGAGATCAGCAATCGATCGCCCGGCAACGCTACGGGCTGTGCCACATGGGGATGGTCACCCGGCCAATCGAGGGACCACAAGACTCGGCCGTCGGTGGAGGAGTGGGAAGCCACGGTGGTTCCATTGAAAATTACGATTTGGGGAACGCCCCCAAGCTCATGAAGCGAAGGAGACGAGTAGCCCACCCGATCGTCGCCTCCTGCCCAGACCGGCTCTCCGGAGTTTGCGTCGTAGGCCACCAAGGACTTTCCGTCGGTGCCGGTAGACACGACCACCAGATCGCTTTCTTCTTGTAGGCGTTCGACGATCAGTGGGGAAGACGTGAAGCCCCAATCCGGCGCCTTGGCGCCGTGATCGTCCTGCAACCGGCGATGCCACTTCAGCTCTCCCGAACTGAGGTCCAGGGCTCGCAGATCCCCGAGCGTGCCAAAAGCAAAGACCGTGCCGCGGTGGATCGTCGGGGTCGACCGCGGCCCGTTTCCGCCGATGACGGTTTCGAATTTGGCCGGAATGCCCTGGGTCCAAACCACCTCGCCGGTAGCGAGATCGTAGCGCGACACCACCTCCACCTCACCCTGCTGCTCCAACGTCACCGCGGCATTGCCGACCACTGCGAAACCGGACCAAGCCTCGCCGACCTCGATTCGCCACAGCTCCTTGGGAGGTTGCCTCTGCCAGTCCCGCGCCAGGCGGGCCTCGCTTATGATTCCGTCGCGGTTGGGGCCCATGAATTGTGGAAAGTCATCCGGGGAGACTTCCGCAGGAGCTCGGCCTCGGACTTCCTCGTAGGTAGATTCGCCGGCCCAACGGAATTCCAGGATCGGCACTAAGTTTCCAGACACTCCTTTAATTTTGAAGAGGCCCACGAACCCGCCGACCACTACGATGGTTGCCATGAGGATTCTGAGCCTGACCCGACCCGGAAGTCGGGACAGCAGCAGGAGCCACAGCAGCAGACCGAACCCACCCAGCGCCAAGAAAGTGACCGTTTTGAGAAAAAGTTGTTGATGGTCGGTCGCTTCCCCGAGATGGGCGCGGATCAAGGCTCCCAGGGTCAGTAGACCCACTAACAAACCGGGCCACCAACGTATGCCGGCAGTCTTGCGAGAATCTGGGTCTGAGGAGTCCAAATCAAAGCTCATGGCGTTTTTTCCTTTTCGAGCGCGTATCTATCCATGTGGCGTGTATCGTGGAGAGGGTTTGCCGGCTCGGCCCACCCCCTTGATTAAGACTTACGCAGACGGTGCCCAGGCCTTACTCTAAGAAGCAAATGGTAACGAATTTGAAGCAGATGCGTATCTGATGGAGCCGGCTGGTGGGGTCATCTGAGGAGCCAGGTGCGAGCCTCCCCCCTTGTTGATTGTCTCCACCTCTGGTACAACGGTCTCAACTCGCTGCCCCCCGACGCACCCAAAGAATCCCCCCCGTTTAGGTCGAACCCCAATATGGGCACCGGCTCGCTCCGAGCCTATCTCCCATTGAGCTGAGCAAATCGTGAAGAGCCCAACATCCACCATCGATACCCAGCCAATGCCTTCCCAGGCGAATGCAGTGAGCCTAGGCGGAGAGGTATCGTTTTCCCGTGCCTTGCTCGACCAAATCCGCGAAGGGGTCGTGCGATTCGAACAGGATCTGACCATTCGAAGTGGCAATCGGGCTTGGTTGACCATGGTGGCCCTCGACTCCGCCAATGCCCGGGGCAAGAACCTCGAGGATCTGTTGGCGGCAGAGGACCTCGAAAATCTGCGCGCAGCCCTGACCGCTTTTACCGCTAGCCAAAAGCCGACCTCGAACGGCTCGGACCCGAGCAGCCGTGACGCATCCAAGAATCCCGAACTCAGCCTAACCTGGACTGCCACGGACGGCCGCGCTATCGACAGCCATACCGTTGTCTTCGCCGAGCGGGAGAGCGTCGAGGGCCAGGATCCCAGCCCCTGGCTCTTCAGCGCCCTCGTCCATGACTTAACCGTCGAAAACTTGGCGGCGGAGGAACGTCGAGCCCTCAAGGAACGGCTGCGCAGCACCCAGAGAAACGAAAGCTTGGGAATCCTCGCCGGTGGTTTGGCCCACGACTTCAACAATGTGCTGACCGCGATTCTCGGACTGGTGGATGTCGCCAAGCTCCAACTGCCGGAAGATTCCCAAGTTGCTCCGATCGTGCAGGAAATCGCCAATGCCGCAGACTACGCGGCGATCCTAGTTCGCAATCTGCTCGCTTATGCCGGCAAGGGCAAAAACACCAGCGAGAGCATTGACCTTTCCGCTTTGACCCGAGACGTTGCGCAATGGGCCATAACCATCCAAAAATCGCAGATCGAGCTGGAGGTCAGCGGTGCGGCCGGGCTGCCGACCATGTCGGGAGATCCAACCCAAATTCGGCAAGTGATCACCAACCTGCTGCTCAATGCAACCGAAGCCCTGGGCCCGGGATCCGCTAACGCCACGTCCCAAGACGCTGCCCCAAACACTAGGCGCCGGCAACCGCGGATCCGTCTGGAAACCGGAGTGGCCCACATCGACACGCCGGACTTGCAGCGCGCCATCTTCCAAACCAAACCGAGCACCGGCACCTATCTCTTCGTCGAAGTTTGGGACAACGGCTGTGGCATCGAACCCTCGGTCGTGCCACGGGTCTTCGACCCTTTCTTCACCACCAAGCTGACCGGACGAGGGCTCGGTCTGGCCGCAGTTCAAGGGATCATCTTCGGTCACGGCGGATTCATGATGGTGGATACCGAGCCGGGTCGCGGCACCGCCATCAGAGTCCTTCTGCCGATTCCCAGACCTGCTGAATCCGACACCTCCGACATGGAGCCGATTGAATTCGAGCCCACCTCTCCCGCCAAAGGTACGATCTTGGTGATCGATGACGAAGAGGCCGTGCGTGGCATCGCTCAAACGACCCTAAAAATGGCCGGTTATTCGGTCGACTTGGCCGAGGACGGCCAAGAAGGTTGGGATGTGCTGCAGCAGGACCCGGACCGCTACGCCGCCCTCTTGCTCGACATCACCATGCCCCGGATGACCGGCGATGAACTCCTGGCTCGCCTGCGCGAAATCCGGCCCCGGCTACCGGTATTGCTGTCGAGCGGCTTCAGCAGCAACGAAGCTTGCTTCAGCACCACCGACGACCCCTACACACGCTTCCTCAAGAAGCCCTACCGCACCCGCGACCTAAAAAGAGAGATCGCCGAGTTGATTGCGGCCGGCAAATCGACCTAGCCGCTGGGCCTGAACCGCTGGGCTCGATCCGCTGGGCCTGAATCGCTTGACTCGGCTTGCTCTTCGATCGAGTCCTCACTTTTCCTCGACCCCAACGGGCGGGGGAGTCTTGCCCTCGAGAGCCCCCTCGACAAGGGCACGGGCTCGTGTCTGCGCATCGGCTCGGACATCCGTCAGGTACCGGCCATAACCATCGGTTGCCCCAAGAGTCTCCGCTTCGCCGGAGCGCTGGAGGTAGACCGTTTGGGTGGGGAAGGCGAATTCCACGCCCAGATCTCGGGCCAAACGCATGATGTCGAGGGCCAGGCGATGGCGTTCCCGCAGCTCCGTTGCCCAATCCGGAGTGTGGAAGAACATATAAACCAGGACATCGATCGATGAAGCAGAGAACTGATTCAGATAGACGTGGAAGGAGTCTTTGCGGGTGTAGGGATGGAGCCGAATCAGCTCTCGAATTCCCTCGCAAAACGCCTCCACCTTGTCGGCCGGCGTGTTGTAGGTCAGAGACAACATGGTCTTCCATCGACGATAAGTGCGCACACCAAGGTTGTCGACCGACGCGGAAATAAGATTGGCATTGGGTAAGGTGATGGTCGAATCATAGAAAGTCTGAATCCGCGTCGATCGAAAGCCCAGCTCAACCACCGTGCCTTCGACATCGCCGATCACCACCCAATCTCCGACCGAGAACGGGCGATCCAAAATCACCGTCAGCGAGCCGAAGACATTTCGCACCACATCTTGGGCGGCCAGAGCCAATGCCAGGCCCCCGATGCCGAGGCCTGCCACCAGGCTGGTGATGTCGACGTCCAAGTTGTCGGCGATGAACACAAAACCAATAGCGCCAACCATCAGCTTGAAGGATTTGCGAAATAGCGGCACCAATAGATCGTCGAACCGATTGGCGCTGCGCTCTGCCCGCACCTGAAAAATCGCGGCGACGATGTCCACCATTCGATAGGCCGCCCAAACAAAGGCGATCGTCACGACGAATTTCACCGCCACCACCAAGATCTTCAACAACCAAATCGGCAGACCGAGCCAGAAAAGGCCGGGCCACCAAACCAGGCCGGCGACCAAGAGGCCCAGCGGTCTAAGGGCCCGGTGAAGCTCTTCCGGATCGATCTGCTCCATTCGTCGGCTGAGATAACCTTGGATCGCTGCTTGGACCGATCGGGTGATGAATTGATCCACCACAAGACCGAGCAAGATCAACAACAGCAGGCCCAGCCATTGCCAAGTCTCCAAGATGAAGGGTGCAGAGAGCATGGAATTCGGCATCTTGGAGCGAATCCATTGGGAGAAGGTTCGGGGCCCTGCGTCCTTGACCCCTTCCACCACATTGCGATCTCGAACGATTCTGAGTACCGCGGGCAATTGCTCGACGGTCTTGCTGGTAAAGAGCCAACGCCCATGCTCGTCCGGGGCGATTTTCACTTCATAGTCTTCGACAATGTGAAGACTCCAGGGTTCTCCGTTTGGCTCGTTTGGAATCTCTGCGAAATCGATCAAAGCGGTGCGGTCGAGGGTTTCCTTCAACTGGGCCGCCGCTTCACGCCCCTGGTTCTTCCGCAGGTCATCCCCCAAGAAGCTCAGATCCAAACAGTAGGCGCCCCGATCCAGTGGATTCCAGCCCTCAGGAGCTTTCTCGGGATCGAAAGCTTCCAAGAAGGTCCTCATGGTCGCCCGGGCGGTGCTCAGCTCCGGCGGAACCTCTACTTCAGGTTCCGCTAGCTCGGTGCTTTCGGCCGGGGCCGAACCCTCTCCGGTTAGAGGTTGGGGCGTGTCCTGGGCCTTGAGGCTGAGAGGGAAGGAGACCGCGACCAGGGCCGAGAGAGCGACGACCACCCCGACGCGTGGGATTCTCGAGCGGAAAAGGATGGATAAGATGGATAAGACAGCGAAAGAACGGGTAATTAGACGGCTGCAAGGCATTGGAGTTCCTCGGAGTTTTTAGCGGCAGGTAGGATGAGTCAAAGTCCTGCCAAGCCTACATGAGAACAGATCGTTATATGCTGCGCCCGCGGGTCAACATCCCGCAACCCCATCGAAATTCCGCTGGAGGAAGCTTCATGCCGCGCCATTCATCGTCATCTATCCTTGTCGCTCTTTTTGGGCTGTTGTGTCTCGGTTGGAGCTGGCTTATTCCGCCGGCTGCCCAGGGTTCCTCAGCAGAACCGGGACCCGAAAAAAAGGACCAAAGCCACTCTGACGAGAGTGACCCCAGCGATGACGATCTACCGACCGTCGACAAGAAAACCCGAGGTCTGAGTGCCAAGGCCGGTTTTCTAACGACCTATCCCGATCCGGATCGAGGCAGCTATTGGCTGCGCCTGCCCGCCCCAGCGGCAGGCGACGTGAGTGAACGGATTCTTTATGTCGAAGGCCTGAGGACAGGCCTAGGCTCAAATCCCGTCGGTCTCGATCGAGGCCAAATCAAGAATACCTACATCATCGACATTCGAGTCCTGGGAAATAGGGTCCTTTTTCAAGCCGCCAATCTCGACTTTCGTGCCGACACCACAGAAGCCGGCGAACGGCTGGCGACCGCCGAAAGCTTTGCGCCTTCGGTGCTGTGGGCCGGGGCAGTTGCGGCAAAAAATGAGGATGGCTCCGTTCTAGTGGACATCGCCCCCTTCCTGATCCGAGATGCTCACCAAGTCGAAGCCACCACCCGCGAAACGGAACAGGGACGCTACAGCCTGGATGTCGATAGGTCCGCCGTGGACTTTGGAGCTTGTCTATCGTTCCCCGACAACCTTGAGCTGGAAGCCCTTTTGACCTACCAGCTCGATGCCGACGAGCCGGGGGAGCTGATCCAACAAACCGCGCCCACCGGTGGGTCTTTTAGCTTGGTCCAACACCATTCCTTGATCCGCCTGCCGGACGATGGCTTTGAGCCGCGCCGAGCCGATCCTAGAATGGCGTTCTTCGGTCCGGATTACGCGGATTATGCGGCACCTTTGACCGAGCCGATTCAGAAACGATGGATCGCACGCCATCGACTCATCAAGAAAAATCCGGGAGCCGCCAAATCAAAGGCGGTGGAGCCGATCATTTATTACGTCGACCACGGCGCGCCCGAGCCGATTCGGAGCGCGCTGCTCGAAGGAGCCCGCTGGTGGTCGAAAGCCTTCGAAGAGGCCGGTTTCATCGACGGTTACCAGGTCAAGCTCTTGCCCGAAGACGTCCATCCTTTGGACATCAGATACAACGTGATCCAGTGGGTCCATCGATCGACTCGGGGATGGTCTTACGGCAACGCCATCACCGACCCCCGGACCGGTGAGATCATCAAAGGTCACGTCAGCCTCGGCTCGTTGCGTGTGCGCCAAGATCGGTTGATCTTCGAAGGCCTATTCGGCGCCGGTGAGACCGGCAAAGGAGGTCCGAACGATCCATTGGAGCTGGCCTTGGCGAGAATTCGGCAGCTGGCAGCCCACGAGGTCGGACACACCCTTGGCCTGACCCACAACTTCGCAGCCTCGACTTATGGCGATCGGGAATCGGTCATGGACTATCCAGCCCCGTGGATTCAAGCCTCTGAGGACGGAAGCTTAGACGCCTCCAAGGCCTACGGGATTGGAGTGGGGAAGTGGGACGTGCTTTCGATCCGCTACGGCTACAGCGAACTCGGAGCCGGCACCGAGCAGCAGCAGAGCCTCGATGCCATTGTCCAAGAATCCCTGAATGAAGGTCTGCTCTTCCTCACCGATGAAGACGCTAGGCCTCCCGGAGCGTCGGATCCCCGCGCCAGCCTGTGGGACAACGGGTCTGATGCCGTGGAAGCGCTGGAAGAAATCCTAATCGTGAGAGAACGGGCCTTGGACCGATTCGGCCTCGATAATTTAGCGAAAGGACAGCCAGTTGCCTTGCTGCAGGAGGTTTTGGCGCCAGTCTATTTGTACCATCGATACCAGCTCGATGCCGCCGTCAAGACCGTCGGTGGCCTGGAATATTCCTATGCCATCAACGGCGACGGACAAGCGGTGACGACGCCCATTTCCGCGGCACGCCAGGAGCGTGCACTGGACGTCGTATTGCGCATGCTGGAGCCCAAGAATCTCGACCTTCCGGATCGAATCATCGAGCTCATGGCCCCGCGGCCGTTCCGCTACCCACGCAACCGCGAGATGTTTCAGGGTGCTTCGGAGCTGATTTTCGACCCGCTCGGCGCCGCGGCTACCGCCGCTGACCAAGTGTTGGTTGCGCTCTTAAATCCCGAGCGTTTGGCGCGGGCAGCGGATTTCAACCGCCGTCAACCCATGATGCCCGGCCCTTGGGAGATTATCTCGAAAATTTCTGAGCAGGTCTTCGCGCCGGCTCAAGAGACATCCCGGCAGGCCGGAATTCGCCGAGAAGTCCAGAGACTCTTTCTCCATCACCTAATGATCTTGAGCGCCGACCATCAGGTCTCAGGTGAAGTTCGATTCCGGGTCGACCAATACCTCGAGCAGCTCAGCGATCAATTGGCCGGCGGCGGAGGACACGAGAAGTGGCTGGCCACAACGATCGATCGATTCTCGGATCGTCCCTTCGACACGGACTTGCAAGTTGGCGGCGCCCCTCCGTCTCCCCCGGGTAGCCCCATCGGCAGCTCGTCCGATGCCCCCGGCCGCACCAAGACCCATGGGCTCGGATGTGGATTCAGCGAGAACGAGCCGTGAGCCGGCCAAGGCCGCGGGCGGCGGGGTTTTGGAGCCGTAGCCTTAGTGGCAAGGGGATTAGTACTAAGATAGGTGCAGTCGGTCTCATCTTGCCGATATTGATCCTCGGTGCCTGTGGCTGCGCCCCCGCGGCGCCTGAAACGGATGAAATAGGGGAAGACTCGAACCCGCCCACCACCCGCGATTCAGATCCGCCCAACTCCGAATCCGTTTCGAGTCCCTCGAGCCCCAGGCCTACAAGCCTCCCGCCCGGAAAGAGCACTGGCGCCGTCGAGGCGTCTCCCGGAGAAATTGTGCAGCAGCTTTCGATTCAGGTCTTGGCTTCTTATCCCCATGATCCAACAGCCTTCACCCAGGGGCTGCAATGGCACGATGGCGAACTCTTCGAGTCGACCGGGCTCTATGGGAAGTCGAGCATCCGGCGCACGCTGCCGGAAACCGGTGAGATTCTGGTTCGCCACAACCTGGAACGTCACCTTTTCACCGAGGGTCTGACCCTGGTCGACGGCAAGTTGGTCTTGCTGACTTGGAAAGCAGGACTGGCACTGGTCTTTGATCCGGAAACCCTGAATCCGATCGACGAGTGGGGATACAACGGAGAAGGGTGGGGGCTCACTTTTGACGGCCGGCAGCTGATCATGAGTGACGGCTCACCCAGGATCACCTTCCGAGATCGCGAGGATTTTCGCTGGCTTCGGACGGTGGAGGTGACCCTAGAAGGCCGGCCTCTGCCGCGAATCAACGAGCTGGAATATGTCGATGGTCAGATCTACGCCAACGTCTGGGGCGAAGAGCGGATCGTGCGATTGGATCCTGAAACCGGCCGGGTCAACGCGGTGATCCGAGCGTCAGGGCTGCTGAAGCCGGAGGAGAGTCGGCTGGTCGACGTGCTGAACGGCATTGCCTATGACGCCGACTCCGAGACCTTTTGGCTTACCGGAAAATTCTGGCCTCTTATGTTCCAAGTCAAATTCGTGCCCGCGGACGACTAGACCGCCTCTGTTCTGGGTCGGCGCGCCGACATTGCCGCCGACATTCGCCGACATTCGCCGACGGCTACTATTACTCAGCACTCAGACAGCTACTCAGCATTTAGACAGCTACTCAGCACTCAGACAGCTACTCAGCACTCAGACAGCCTTCAGCTAAATAACGTTCAGCCGAACGACGTTCAGCCAAACAACGTTGTCTCTCGAATAGAACCACGGCCGCGGAAACCGTGGCATTGAGCGACTCGACATTGCCCGCCATTGGAATCGTGACGGAAAGGTTCGTCAACTCGAGAGCCGCCTCGGAAACTCCCGGCCCCTCGGCTCCCACCACCAAGACCATGGTCTCTTGCCAGCTGAGATCATAAATCGAGGTGCCGCCTCTGGGAGATAAGGTGGCCCAAGTTGGGGAAAGGTCCACGAGATGCCGACACAGCTCCACCGCTTCAATGCCCGTGGCATGGGGCAATCGAAGCAAGCTGCCGGCTGATGCCCGTAGGGCACGAGCATGGCCGACGAAACAAGTGCCGGGGCCGGTAATCAGGGCATCAGCGCCGGCCGCCTCTGCGACCCTCGCCAATGCCCCCAGATTTCCTGGATCCTGCAATCCGTCGGCAAAAACATAAAGACCGTTCTGCCTAAGGTCGATCTCTGCCAGGTCAGACTTGGGCAAGACCCCGATGGCGAGAACTCCACGCGGGGAATCGCTATCGCATAGCTCGTCCAGAAGCCGCGGGTCGATCATCAAAGGCGGGCGCTCCAAACCCTCGGCCAAACGCTGGCCCTGGGTACTCTCCAGAAACCCCGGCGTGGCCAGAACCGCTTCGAGATCAAGCCCTTCCGAGAGAGCTTCGCCCACTAGGTGTGGGCCTTCCAGCAAAACCCGCGGTCCTTTACTTCGACGCAGGCGGCGAATATCCTTCACCCATCTATTTTGTCGGCTATTGATCATGGGTGACGATATTAAGGGCATCTGGCATCGTTTCCAATCCGGATTGGAAGTCACCGTGGCAGTACGTGGGCATTCGCCGGAAAAAAGCCTCGGGGTGCGGGATGGATTCCTACGCTACCTGCACGACGTGCTCGAAAAGGATCCACCGCTCACGGTTCGGCTCTTGCAGCTAGAAGGCAGACCAGAGCTGCCCATGACCGATTCCGAGACCCTAGATGCCGCGCGGGATTTGGTTGGAATCGCTCGGCAGCAAGAGCCTGGCACCTTATTTATCGTCGCGTGTGAAGAGGGACTTTCGGAGATCTCAGCCGGCCGCACCTCAGCCGGCCGCACCTCAGCCGGCCGCACCTCAGCCGGCCACTCCGACATCAGACATGTGGTCCAGAGCTGGGCGGTGATCGACATGCTCGGTTCTGACGAGGACGCTGCCCCAATCTATGAACAAGCCTGGGGTAGCAGCGGGGGAGTCCAAATCCCCGACTCTGTCCTACACGCCGCCGGTAGACCGGGACACCCCCTGGTTTTCCCGAGTACACGTCGGGGACGGGGCATGGTTCAAGCCATCACCGGCAACGCCGAAAATCGCCGGACCACTTCGAGCCAAGCGGTCTTTTTGGCCTTATGCAGTCTTCTGTACCCGCGCTTTTCCAGCTGAGCCAATCCTTAGACCAATTCGATTGACCCTATTTTTGACCGTCTGGTAGGATCCCGCCCTCAACGGTGTCTTTTGCACACCTATCGCGAGACCGCAAATCCCAAAAAAGCGAGCTCCAAGTCTCGGGTTCAATCCGAGATTCACCGCCGGCGCGGCCCAAGCATCACCACGCGTTTCAAGCTTCCGCGCCCGAATACTGGCCCCACTTGATGACCTTCCCGAAGGAGTGTCTGTGTTATGACAGAGGCAAGCAGTTATCTTTTTACGTCTGAATCGGTCACGGAAGGCCATCCCGACAAGGTCTCCGACCAGATTTCCGACGCCGTCCTCGACGAAGCCCTGAGGCAGGATCCCCATAGCCGAGTGGCTTGTGAGACCTTGGTAAATACCGGGTTGGTCGTGCTGGCCGGTGAGATCACCACCAACGGCTACATCGATTTTCCCGGCATCGCACGGCAGACCATCAAAGACATTGGTTATACCGATGCGGCCACGGGTTTCGACTACAACAGCTGCGCTGTATTGTCGGCAATCGACCCTCAAAGCCCGGATATCGCTATGGGCGTCGACCCGGGTGGAGCAGGTGATCAAGGTCTGATGTTCGGTTACGCCTGCCGTGAGACCGAAGAGCTGATGCCCTTGCCGATCACCCTTGCTCATCATTTGACCCGCTGCCTGGCGACTGTGCGCAAGGCCAACGGTTTGTCCTGGCTGCGGCCCGACGGCAAGAGTCAGGTCACCGTCGAATATGAAGGCAACACCCCGAAGCGTGTCCACACGGTGGTCATCTCCACCCAACACGACCCCGACGTCAGCCAAAACGACATTCGCAACGGCATCATCGAAAAGGTGATTCGCCCGACGGTGCCGGCCAACTTGCTCGACGACGACGTCATCTTTCACGTCAATCCCACCGGCAGATTCGTCGTCGGTGGCCCCCAAGGGGACTGCGGCCTGACCGGGCGCAAGATCATCGTCGACACTTACGGCGGCATGGGTGCTCACGGCGGCGGCGCCTTCTCGGGTAAAGACTCGACAAAAGTCGATCGCTCCGCCAGTTATATGGGACGCCACATCGCCAAGAACCTGGTCGGCGCCGGACTCGCGGAGCGGGTCCTGGTGCAGCTGGCCTACGCCATTGGCGTCGCCGATCCGGTCTCGATCCAGGTGGACACCTACGGCACCGGAACCGTCGACGATCGTCGCCTGGAAGCCGTCGTGCGCGACATCTTCCCGTTGACGCCCAAGGGCATCATCGATCACCTTCAGCTGCGCCGTCCTGTCTTCCTTCCGACGGCCGCCTACGGCCACTTCGGCCGCGATGAAGAGGGGTTCACCTGGGAGCATCTCGACCACGTCGACGACCTCAAATCAGCTGTCGGCTGATCCGCATCACAGGGTTCCAATAGAAACGCCGGTGGGGGAGTAATCCCTCACCGGCGTTTTCGTATTCATGAGGCCTGTGCGCCTGTACTAGCTTCTAACCCCCAAGAAGAGATAGAGGGAAAAGACGGCAAAGATGGCCGCAGGGCTCCATATGGCCACCAGAGGCGGCAGGATCGCATTGTTGCCGAGCGCAGTGAACACCGACAATACAACCAGCAAGATGATGCCCAGCACCAGCGAGATCCCAATGCCATATAAGGCGCCGTGGCGTCCCAAGCGAAAAGCGAAGGGCAAGGCCACCAGGGCCATGACCAAAGAGATGAAGGGGTAGGCGATCTTGTTGTAGAGCTCTACTTCGAGGCTCGGTACCTCTTGACCACTGGCCTTGAGTTCGTTGACGTATTCCCGCAGCTCGGCAAAGTTCATTTCATCGGGAGGTTTCAGCCCCCCGGCAAAGTACTCAGGCGGCTCCAGAAGGCGGTACTTGACCGGCGTATCGAAGGTGGAGAAGCCAGTGATCTCCCGCCCCTCGAAAGTCCGGGCCCAGCCCTTGGAAAAAGTCCACCAGCCATTTTCGATGTGGGTGGCCTTCTCGACCCGAAGCCGGGCGACCATCCTGTAATCGGGGTCGAATTTGAAGATTTGAAGGTTGTGCAGCTCTCGGCGTTTGGTGTCGTAGAAGGAATAGTTGTAGAGCTGATTCCCTTTACCGTAGAGCCAAAGTCGATCGGCCCGTCGCCCTGGGTGCAGGATCGATTGACCTTCCTGCCCTTTGATCACCGCCTTGAGTTCGGTCACCCGGCTGTTGGCAGCCGGCAAGACCTCAGACTGCAAGGTTCCGGCCAAGAACGCGAGCAACGCAGCCGCTACGAGCACCGGCACCGACATTCGATACAGGCTGATGCCCGCTGCCTTGCAGGCAGTAACCTCGTTGGTACGCGACAACAATCCGAAGGTCGTCAGGGTCGTGACCAAGACGATGATCGGCGCGATCTCGTAAATGATCGAGAAGCTCTTATAGCGGTAGTAGTCGAAGATGACGCTGGAGGCAATTTTATTCTGGAGAATGTCTTCCACGTTCTCGGTCAGGTCCGCGACCAGGTAGACCGACAGACCGGAAAACAGAGCGACCAACAGAACATTGAAAAAGCGAATCAGAATGTAGCGGTCCAGGGTGTTGGGGAAGCGCAGGCGCAGCTCCGGCAAACGCAGCACCAATTGGGTTGCATGGCGACCGGATGTCTTTGAGGACGACCGTGCCCGCTGTTTGCGCTGTTGCTCTTGGCGCGCCAAGACCTTCGCCTCGCGGCGGGCCTTGACCTGAAGCATGCGTCCCCAAAAACGCTCTTGGATCCAGCGGTCGACATGTTGGAGCAGCAGGCTCTTGTCTCGGTTCTTACGCGCCAGCAAAAAGAGACCCGCCGACAACATCAAAACATTTGGCGACCACACCGCCAGCCAGGCCGGAAGGGCGCCGTCTCTAGCCGCTTCCTCGCCTGAATTGAAAATCAGGTAATAAACCAGAACCACACCGATTGACAGCGCGAAACCCGATGAGCGGCCACCTCGGGCATTGGAGAAACCCAGCGGCAAGCCGAGCAAGCCAAACACCAGGCAGGCGGCGGGGAAGCTGAACTTCTTGTGAATTTCAACCCGGGCCAGAATTCGATGATCTTCTGGGCTGCTCTTGTCGCGGGCCTTGGCTTGCAGCTCCTTCAAGGATAGCTCGCGCAAACTCTTGGAAACGGACATGGACTTCTGCTGAGACTGCGAGGCCAGCAGAAGGTTGTAGCTGTCTTGCCTCGAAGCCTGGTAAACGTCGGGCCGATCCAGATCGACCCCGTGGGTGACAACGTCCTCCAACTCCAAGAGCACTTGCCCCGTATTGTCGTCAGCTTGAGCTCGTCCCCATTCAGCAACCCACACACTGTTCTCACGCCCAGGGATCGAGTCGGCGAGGAAGACCCCGCGCCACCGACGTTCATTCGGTGGCGCCTCGAAGACATAGAGAACTTTGTTTTGCCACCCGGTGTGGGGAATGCGTGGCTTGATCTCCTCGGTCAAGCTTTGGGTCAATATCTCGACCCGCAATTGCTGCAAGGCGTGGTTACCCGCCGGCAGAACTTCCAACATCAGGTAGATATTGAGACCCATCAACATTGCCGACAGCAACAAGATGGGTCGATACAGCGAGAAGAGACTAATGCCCCCAGCTCGGATCGCGATCAGCTCGCTGTCCGTGGACAACCGCCCAATTCCGATCAAGATGCCGAAGAGCAACGACATCGGAATGGTCATGACCACAATCCAGGGCAAGGACAACAGCAACAGGCGTCCAACTGTCTCAAGTGCAACGCCGCTGCCAATCAGCAGCTCAGCCGACTTAAAGAGAACCTGAATCAGAAGGATGAAGGTATAGACGAGGAAACCGAGGGCCAGGGGCCCGAGGACTTCAGCGAGGATGTATCGGTCGAGTCGGCGCATGGGCTGCCGATTATAGTCCCATAGGCTCCTAAAGGCTCTGGAAATACCAGAGCTAGATCAGATTTGCTGCACTGCACTATTTTGACTCTGTGTCCGATAAGACATGTTATGTCTACTTCGTATGCTGTCAATATTCTTCCACTATTTCTTCACCCACCCTTCAATAGCCGTCCGCGGAACTCCGAGCGTGTGATCACCTGCCGAGCGAAACCCACGCCAAAATACGATGCCTATGTACAGCGCCCTACGTTCAAAGGTCGTCCGCTGCTATCTATATCCACTTGAGTTTTGAGGTCTGTTCTCAGCTTCGAGCGGCCTGTGTCTTGGAGCGGCCTGTGTCTTGGAGCGGCCTGTGTCTTGGAGCGGCCTGTGTCACAGGGTGTTGCTCTGGAAATGCGGAATCCGCCAAGCACGCGCACCCGGCATTCCGCGGTGCTTCAAGATGCCAGCAGGCTGTGGCCAACATCTCATGGTTCCTAAGAATGGCGCCCGAACCAATTCTAAGCGCCACGATGCCACAGGAAGAATCTCCGAGGGTGTCCACGATCTTACTCAGAATGCCAGGTTCCGACGACCCGAGACGCCACGGACCAAATAATCCCGAGGATACTCCTGCCTCGTCCTTAACGGGGCCGCTCGGAAATCTTAAGGTAGGTGCCCTGTCTTACATGGTTGGCGTGTGGATTCCTCGGGAGAAAAATCTCAGGGCAAAAAAAATTGACCGGCTGGCTGACACCGGTCATGGATAAAAGTTTGCGGCTGGTTGCCAAGCTTGGACAGGCTCGGCGTTACAGGAAACCTACTAGGCAGGCTCTGTATGGATACTATAACAGATTCCTAAAGCGATGGATCAACATTTGTCCGAAGACCTTCAAGAATTCCTTCTAAGGTGCTAATAAGCTCATCTTTCGACACCGAGCTTTGTCGAAACTTTAGGGAAAGACTGTAACTCTTATCTTCCGGCCGGAAGCTGAACACAAATGGACGTCGCCTTGGGGCTCCCGACTTCGTCTTGTCTGTCCGGGTTTGACGCCGTAGATCGTCCCGGCTCAGGCCGTGCCGGCTTACCTGCTCCAAAAGACGAATCATCTCTTCTTCAGTCTCTGCTTTCAAGATCTCCAACAAGATCGACTTGGTGCCGATGCCCAAGGCTTGAGCGGTTTCGCGAACACGTACCGGAATGGCGAGCAGAGCCAGGCTCTCAGTTACCACGGTTCTGGACTTCCCCACCGCTTTTGAGATGTTCTCATGGGTGTATTCGAATCGATCGGAAAGCGCCTTATAACCCTCAGCTTCTTCAAAGGGAGTCAGATCCTTGCGCTGAAGGTTCTCAATCAGGGCAATCTCAAGGGCCTCTTCCTCAGAGACGTCCATCTCGATCACCGGGATTTCCGACAATCCAGCCTGCATCGAGGCCCGGTACCTGCGCTCACCGCTGATGATCATCAATGGCGCTGACGCGACTTCGGAGCTTTTGTCCCCGTCGACCGAGCCCACCTGTTGATTTGGATTGGGGCGAACCAGGATAGGTTCTAGGACTCCCTTATCCTTAATCGATGCCGCTAGCTCCCCCAGATCCCCCATGGTGGTCCGGGGTTGTTTGGGGTCGGGAATCACCGACGAAAGTGGAACCATTCTCCCTATGGGAGTTTCACTTCGGCCGGCGAGTTCTTCCACGAAGTGGCTCGTGTGCCGCATACGAACCTTCTTCGGCAAACCTCTTTTTTTTGCGGCGCTGGTGCTAGACACGAGCCAATATCTCTTCCGACAATTTGTAGTATTCGTAGGCGCCACTCGATTGAGGGGCGAAGCTGAAGATCGCTTCTTTATAGGCCGGACTCTCTTCGAGCCGAACGCTCTTAGAAATCGTCGTTTCAAAGAGGCGGTCTCCGAACACATCGGCGATCTGATCTCGGATGTCCCGTGCGAGCACCGTCCGTTTATCGTACAGGGTGATCACCGCTCCCAGGATTTGAAGATCCGGGTTTGCCCGCACTTTGATCTTGTCCACGGTCTCCAGCAGGTCGTCAGTGCCTTCGAGAGCGAAATAGCTCGACTGGATTGGAATCAAAACATGTGTTGCTGCAACCAATGCATTCACCGTGATGATGCCCAAAGTCGGCGGTGTGTCGATGACCATGTAGTCGAATTGATCTCGTATCAGATCAATTTCATCCTTGAGACGAAAATGGCTGTCGAGCTCGCCCAACAGCTTGGCCTCAATCTTCGCGAGTGAAATCGTCGACGGGGCAACAAAGAGGTTGGGAGCGTTTGTCGACTCATGCATGATGTCTGCGATGTGTATGTCAGGCTCAGTGAGGGCCTCATACATCGCGGCTTCAAGTTCGTGAACCTCCATGAACGACATGGAGCTGTTCGCTTGGGGATCCAAGTCGATCAGCAATGTCCGAAAACCCTTGGAGGCTAAAGCGGCCGATAGATTGATGGCGGTCGTGGTCTTACCCACTCCACCCTTCTGATTGGTGATGGCAATAATCATGATCGAATGGGAGTCTATGGAGGCAAGAATCTACATTCAAGTCTTGTTTCTATTCTAAAAATATGCGTGCCTGATAGATGCCCATGTTTTCGGCAATATCTATAAAATTCGCCCCTGGTCCTCTCACCTCACCCTGACTGGGAAGCGACCTATCTTGACAGGGAAACGACCCACTTGTCAGGCGACCTGCCAATTCGATTCAACATGCGCTGGTTATTTGTAGGAAACTGAGGTGAGATACGACGGACTATGTCGGCGTGCCGACATCTCAATGGGTTATCTCGAATGTCGGCACGCCGACATCTCAATGGCAAAGGCGATCACCTCAAACAATATCGCCCAACATTGTCGGCGCGCCGACAATGGTAGATCTCGAATGTCGGCACGCCGACATCTCAATAGTTGAGGCTATAGCCCAACCCAATCCACCCGATCTTAATGTCGGCGCGCCGACATCTCAATGGCCGAAACTATCTACCCACCAATATCCAACCTTGTCGTTCCAACCTTGTCGTTCCAACCTTGTCGTTCCAACCTTGTCGTTCCAACCTTGTCG
>CBDUGP010000037.1:0-72903 GCA_965366625.1 uncultured bacterium | reverse complement strand
GCGGAGCCCGCTGAGTTCAAGAACGTTGATTTTACCCAACATTAGAGCTCTGCGGGTCAAACGGGACGGTCGAAGATGTCTGAGCGCAGCGAGTTGCGCAGGCCGCCCGCAGTCGAGCCTGACGCGGGCGTGTCGGGTGTTTGCTGCGGGTAAATATTTGCAGAGGTTTTGGGAAATCGTCTGCCCACTGCGGGAAAGTCACTACCCCACGCCTGGCCCATGTCTCTCCCATGAAGAGATTTTCAGGAGAGAATTACTTTTTCTTGAACATTTAAACTGGCACGCCCTTTGCTACTTGTGGATATTGAACCTGATTTTCCCAACGAAACGGGCCCCCCGATCTGGGTGCGGTTCCGTCGTTTCCCCCTTCATCAGCAAAGGAGCATTCCATGAAAACTTTCACGCGTCCCTCAAGCCGTTGGACCCTCGCCATCGGCCTGGCGGCCTGCCTTGTCGCCGTTCCGTCTTGGGCTCAAAAAGGAGACGGTCAAAAAGGTGAGGAGAGCGGCCCCGTGACCATCGGCGAAATCCTCTACGAGTCTGCCGGCTCGCCCGCGATCACCGCAGAAGAGGCCAACCAGGGCGAGGCCCCGGTGTGGTCCACCGTGCTCAGCGTGCCGGATGCGAGCTATATCGCGCCCCACTTCGGCAACATCAACTTGCCGGACGAAGCCTGGCTGGTCGTCCGCGGGCCCGAGAGCGAACGCGAATACGATTCCGTCCGGCGGGTGACCTACACGGGCAACGGCCAGGACATGCCCCAAGGTGAGCGCGGCTTTTGGGGCACCTATATTCCGGGGTCCAAGGCCGTCGTCGAGCTTTATTCCCGCGTGCCCCTGGATCGCGACGTCGTGCTCATCGACTACTACGCCTGGGGCTTTCCCGACGACGGATCCGGGGGTGAGGAAGCCATTTGTGGCGCCGACGACACCAAGAACGCCAAGTGCTACCAGTCGAGCGAGCCCCAAATCTACGACAAAAGCCGCGCCGTGCTGCGGCTGATGATCGGCGGCACCGGCGCCTGCACCGGTTGGCTGGTGGGCAACGAAGGGCACGTGATGACCAACAATCACTGCATCAGCACCGCGTCACAAGCGGCCAACACCAACTACGAGATCATGGCCGAGGGATCGAGCTGCTCCTCCAATTGCACCTCCTGGGGCGCCTGCCCGGGCACCGTGATCGCCACTAGCGCGACCCTGGTGAAAACCAACTACAACCTGGACTACACCCTGCTCAAGCTGCCGGTGAACCCCACCAGCACCTACGGCTTCTTGCAGATGCGCAGCTCCGGACCCACGGTGGACGAGCGCATTTACGTGCCCCAACACCCCCAAGCCTGGGGCAAACGCATCGCCGTGACCTCCGACCACTGGTCCGACGGCTCCGGTTACACCGAGATCTACAGCGTCACCGAGCCCGGCTGCGGCAGCCGCCCCGGTCCGGACGTGGGCTACTACGCCGACACCCAGGGCGGCTCGTCGGGCTCGCCGGTGCTGGGCTACGATGATCACTTGGTGGTGGCCCTTCACCACTGCGCCAACTGCCCGAACCGCGGCGTGCCGATCGACGACGTAATCGCCGACCTCGGCTCTCAAGTGCCGGCCGGCGCGGTGGTCAGCGGATGCCAGGATCCGTGCCCCAACGGCGGTGTCTACGATGGAGCGAATTGCTACATGTGGTCGGTGCCGGGCAACGATCCGTTCATCTGGAACGGTGGCCTCTACTACAAGCCCGTGTGGCACCCCGGTGGCTCGTGCCCCCATGCGGGCGAGGACAACTGGAACCAGGTCAGCTACCCCGCCAACTACGACGGCGCCAATTGCTACCTCGGCCACTTTGGACCCAACCCGTTCATCTGGGGCGGCAACTACTACCTGGCAGCGGCCTGTCAGAATTGCGCCAACCCCTGCCCCTACGCCGGCACCTTCGACGGCGCCAACTGCTACCTCTTCAGCTGGCCCGGGGTGGAAGAGTTCGTGTGGTCGAACAACTGGTACTACAAGCCGGTGTGGCACCCCAACGGACCCTGCCCGCACAAGGTCTACAACAACTGGACCAACCAGTGGGTACAACCCTGGTACGACGGCGCCAACTGCTACGTCGGCTCCGCCTCGGCAGGCCAGACCGCCTTCGTCTGGGGCAACAACTACTACCAAACGCCCGTTTGCACCCCTTGATCTGAGGGCTTGAACCGAGCGTTCCCCATTCCGGGGTTTAGGCGGCGTGTCAATCGACACGCCGCCTTTTTCTTTTCATCGGTCTATGCGCGGCTACCGGGCTCAGTGCCCACGAGCCGGGGACGGACCAGGAGTTGATGGCAATGTCAGTCCGACGACGGCTCCGACCTCAACCATCCACGCTGGGAGCGCCTTTGGACGGTTTTTGATTTGTACCCACATCTGTGACGCAAGCCCCAACCCGTCATAGATGCGCACGGGCATTATTGCTACAACAGCATAAAGAGGCTATACTGCGGCGGACACCCACCGACCACGGAGCAACAGCATGACCCTTCCACGGCGGCCCGCAAGCCCACTCACCGCGATCGGCGTCGTCGTCATCACGACGCTCTGGGCCGGCGCTGTTCTCACCACCGTGAAGGCCGAGCCGTCGGGACCGGTCAGGGGTTCGACGACCACCGTGCCGACGGGCTCGGTGCTGCAGCTCAACTCGTACACCACCAGCCAGCAGGCCTTTCCCAGCATTGCGGCTTTGCCGTCCGGCGACTTCGTCGTCGTCTGGCAAAGTGACGGATCGCCGGGTGACGACATCGGTGGCGCGGTCAGCGGGACGAGCGTTCAGCTCCGCCGGACCGACGCTTCCGGTGTGCCCCTGGGCACCGACCTCCAGGTGAACACATGGACATTCTTCGACCAGACCTTCCCCAGCGCGACCGTTCTGGCCTCGGGCGACGTGCTCGTGACCTGGCGGAGCTGGTTCGTGGACGCCGGCGACTCACAGCCCACGCGCACGGCGCGGGCACGGCTCTTCGAATCGACCGGCCTGCCGCTCGGGGACGAGTTTCAGCTCGAGACCACCACCGGCGACGATCAGACGGGGCCGGTCGCGGGAGCCAAAGGGGACGGCGGTTTCGTCGTCGCCTGGCAGAGCAGAAGCTCCTCGGGAGGGGACGACTCTTCCTGGAGCATCCAGGCGCGGCGATTCGGGTCCGGAGGAGCGCCACTCGGGGACGACTTCCAGGTCAACACCGAGGAAGTCGGAGCTCAGTTCGGCCCAGCTCTCACCATGCGGAGAGGCGACCGGTTCAGTGTGGTCTGGATCTCCGAGGTCGATCTACGCGGCCGGAGCTTCGATGCCGACGGCACTCCTTCGGGGCCCGATTTCCTCGTCGCCGAGAATCCTGACCCTTCCAACATCACGCTCGTGCTCCGCGGCGTCTTCGCAGAAACCTCCGACCGCCTCCTCGTGTTCTACGAGGTCGGACCGAACCCGATCGTCTTTCCCATCGACATCGATCTCCGTGCCCGACGCTTCACGGCCGGTGGCGACCCGATCGGCGGCGAGATCCACTTCGAGGTCGACGATCCCGCCGATCGAGATCTGAACGATGTCGTGCAGCTGATCAACGGTGACTTCCTCGTCGTCTGGACCCGGAACCTGCTCGCCGACGGCCCCAACTCGGTGTGGACGCAACGGTTCGACGCCTCCGGTGTTCCCCGCGGTCCTTCGGTGGTCCTCTCAGATGTCGGCACCCCTCGCCGACTGGCGGCGGCCGTAGGAGTCGGCGATGGCACGGCTCTCGCGGCCTGGGTCTTCGACGGTCCCCTGTCCTGGGACATCCGCGGACGACCGATCAACGTCCCTCCCACCGCCGGCATCTTCGCCGACGGCTTCGAAAGCGGCGACGTCGACGCCTGGGAGTGATGTGCCCGAGACCTCGGCCCGTAGCGCGTGAGGGACCGCCGTCCAAGAGGCGGCCCACCAAATGGCTGGCACCTTACAGCCCGATTCTTTTCATCAGCTCCATCGCCCGCAGCCTCGCATCAGGTGATTGGCGATGCCAGTAAGAGCTTGAGCGCTTTTCAAAAGTGACCCACCGATACTTGTGAGAAGTGACCCACCCCCCTCGGTTTCACCGCCTCTCGGAATTGAACCTTCCTAGTACCTTCCCTTCCTGCAGCGCTCGGCAGCGCTTGCGCGATTATATAAGCACGTGTATATTCGCTGTGTGGCCGACATTGCATGGCTAGGCACCTCGCTTTCCGACATTCGCGCGTTTCCTTCCGAGGCTCGTCAAGCCACTGGTTATCAGCTCCGCAGGGTCCAACAACAAGGGTTGATGCCTACAGACTGGAAGGCGATGCCTTCTGTGGGCAAAGGAGTGATGGAGATCCGGCTCCGGGGAGAGTTCGAACATCGGGTCTCTACGTCGCCAAGTTCGCCGAAGCAATCTACATCCTCCACGCCTTCGAGAAGAAGAGCCAAAGACTCGAAGAACGGATCTCGCCACCGCAAGGAATCGCCTCAGAGACCTCGAGCAAATCAGAAGCGCAAGGAAGGAGATCTGAATGGCAACAAGAATTCAGGAATCGAGCGGCAATGTCTTCAGCGACCTGGGGTTCGAGCCCAAAGAGGCGCTGAACTTGAGAATACGTTCCGACCTGATGATCGAAATCTCGAAGCTGATCGAAGAGCGAGATCTCACTCAGACAGCCGCTGCCACCCTACTCAAGGTCACGCAGCCCCGAGTCAGCGATCTTGTACGAGGCAAGGTCGATCGCTTTAGCGTCGACAGTTTGATCGAAATGCTCGGTCATGCGGGTGCCGATATCTCATTCAAGGTGACGGCTGGCGGCAAGGCCGCGTAAACGGAATGGGTTTCAGCGGCGGGCCGAGGGCCCGTCCGTCTGCAAACTCGGGTTAGACCTCTTTTTCGCGCAGAGCGGTGAGAATATCGGCTGCAACCTCCACGTCGCGATCCGGACGCGCCCCAACACCGATCACCTCAGTTCGAACCGTGTGCAGATGCGCAGACAACTCATCCACTGAGCATCGTTGCGCTACCAGCGATACGATTTGAGGCGCGTAGCTGTCGTACTCGTCGAGCGGGGCCAGCTTGCCAGCTTCAACGCCAATCGGGTCCCACCGACGTAGGATCTCCTCGACTGCACGCACGCGAACCATCGCTCCACGCTTTCGTACCTTGCTATCGTCGCTCGTCATTCTCTTGATCTCTTGTCGAGTTCCATGGCCACCAGCGGTCGAGCGAAGCTCGATCCGTGTTGCATCGCCGGGATAGGTCGCCAGCCCAAGCTATGTCCATTGCGGCATCCAATAAGAAGTCGCGGAGACCGGATAATGGCAAGACGGATCCATCTCCCTGAGATCTTGCCAGCCATCGACTCTTCGACTGCTGCCCGGAGCCAATCGCTCAAGTAGGACGGTACGAGGGCACAGAATTATTTCTAGGACGTGAGAACACGCTGTCTTCACACGCCATCTGTTGGTGGCGGCGGAGCCTGAATACGTGTTTGGCGCAGACGACTTGGTGCGCCTGACCGAAAACTAAGCAGTTTCGACACCTCGTGATCTATTGGTTTTCGTCCATCGTAGATTCCCGGAATCTATCTGGGATAGGTTTCCCTTGGCAACCGGGGCCTCATACGGGGTTGTGCGATTTAGAATCGTATTCACTGCGCTCTGACATGCTTCGCCACTATTTGATCGAGGTAGTCACCTACCCTAATTACATTATCCATCCAAATCCTCCTCTCGGTTCCACCAAGACTCTCGGCAGCGGCTAGAATACCTCCTCGGTCCCAACTTCCAAACGACTGCCATGAAGACTTGTGATTCTTGATCCATCCCGTGAGTGTATTCTTGCTAGCGAAGAGCGCCTGGTGTCTGATCGGGGTGAGGTGGTGCATCATGTAGTTCCTCACGATTTCAGACTCACCGTAAGCCTTCTGTGTTCCGAACAGCCAACTCAACCAATAACGGATGAATGGAATTGACACGGTTTCTGGATGATCCTTGATTGCTTGTTCGTAGAGCTCCAGGTTTCTAGAAACCGATGCCTCCGACTGCACTTGCAGAAGGTACAGAGCCACGTCACGGAATACCGGTGCAAAAAAATGGATGTTCTCGAGAAGATGAGGAACCAACAGCCGAAAACGATACCGGCGTGCACGGCGAAGCAAATGTCTGGCGAGGCCCAGGTCTAGGACGTCTCGCTCGAGCACTGCATCGAGAAGATCTTTCACAATCAGTTTTCGTTGCTCTGTACTTGCATTTTCCCAGCGTGGCTCGTCATCGTCCTCGTCGGTTGATTCCGAGTCATCCTGAGGACTAGAGTAGCTGGCGGCAACTTTCTTCAAAAAGTCTTCGATTCGGGAGTGCAACTTTTCAGTCTCAAGCCTTTCTGGCGGATTCAGCTCTTCGTCGATAAAACGAGAAGACTCCATAAGTCTCGTCTTGCCACCAGCCAAAGCAAGCCTGTGCTCTGCATAGAGATATTTCGTAACATCGTGCAGGACATTCTTAAGGCTGCCGCGAGAATTTGAGAACACCCTAAAATCGTCCGCATATCGCACGTACTCAATTTTCGCGCCGCTGTATGTCGAAAGGAAGTTGTCGAGATCAATGAGGCTAGCTTCCGAGAAGACGATGCTGGCGGCCGGTCCTACGGGGATGCCCCGCGAGCCTCGGAGATTGAGATTCATCGCAAACTCTTCAATCGCCTTGGAGAGTCCTGGCGTTTCGGAGCAACACAAGTCCAGAGTGTTCTCGACTCTATGAATATTTATCTGATTATAGAAATCCGCAATATCAAAAACCAGCACCCACCCATATTGACTAGCCAAGTCGTTTGACCGGTCAATGAACATCGAGAACCCGTCTCTTGTTGGCACGAAGAATTCCCCAGCCTGATCTGAGACCTGAATCCTGTACGAGCACACTGTTCCGTCTTCGGCCGGGCTGCGGCGTTGCTCGATCTGAGGTGCCGCCATGTAAGCAAGTGCAGTATAGATCAAGGTATCTATTGGGTACGGCTGGTGAACAACTCGGAACCCTGTTCTTGGTTTGGGTGCCAGGAGCAGGCTCGGTGCTTGCCCAACTTCTTCGACATCAAGCTCTGCCAATCTTTGAGCCACGGGTCCCCATTGTGACCATATCGCGGAAAACTCGACTGGTTTCGGGAAGAAGTCCGAGTCGTAGAATTTTCTCACGTGAGTCCGTGCGAACTTAATCGCATCTTCAGATAACTTCACCTTAATCTCATGTGCCGAGGCGGCTCTCTCGCACACCGTGGCGCCGGTGAGCGCCGCGCTGCGCGTGCGCTCGACCGACTGGGTTCTGCGAGTCTTTCCCGAGTGGCATCACTGCTCCGGCTTTAGGTTCTCGATCTTTGTCTCCAAGTCGTCGAGTTTCGAATCAATAGCATCCAGATCCGTGTAGCCGTCAATATTGTCTAGAGCCTTTTCAATTCGGGAGAATCTTTCTTCGACTCGCTCCCAAATGTTGAAGCGGTCAAGGACATTGACATCATGCCGAACGGCCGCAAGATCAGCCTTCATCTGCCGCTCTAACCCTCGCGAGAGTAGAAGAACCTCTTCCAGAATCTCTTGAGGACTCCGCTCACCGGCCTCCGGCGAACGTTCGGGGATGCTGTTCAGCTTCTCCTCCAGATCTGGCCAGCACCTTCCGAAGCTGCGATGGAGACGTTCCCTGTCAAGAGAACTGTCACCCAGTGAGTCGTTAATCGCTGCTATCAGATCGAGAGTCTCGTCGCGGGATGCCCTCTTAGCTTGGAACTGAGCCAGAGGCCCTTGAGGAAGGGACGACGGTTCGAGGTCGACGAGGTAGGGGCAGACTCGAGCTTCGGGAAGAGTCTTCGCTAGAGCACCTGCCTCAAAGAGAAGCCACGGAGCCGCAAGATTCTCGCGAGTAGTGCAGATGATCCCGAAGTTTGTCTCGCCGAGTTCTCTCTGAATCTCGTGACTCCATCGTACCCCAGCTTGAAGATCGGTTTCGGACATCCAAGGCTCTACCGACTGAATGATATCTGGAATCCAGGTTCGCAAAGCACTGGCCACCAACCTGCTCTTTTCACCGGACCAACTTAGGAATACTTTCACGGCTCGTGGGACCCTTCGATCTAATCTCTAGCGTTTCAGTTGCAACTGTGATCGACCTGCCTGGCGTCGCAGAACGTAACGTCCATCACCACCAGCTGGAGCGCGGAAGCTGTGCGGTGGATGGGCAGGTTATGCCACCTAGGCATGCGCCTCACCACCAAGCTCTTTCAACAGCCAGTTGAGCTGATTCCGAGCTCTAGAAACCACCTCATCAAATACCAGTATCTCGACATTGGGTTCCCAGTTCCTTTGAGGCGGAAGATCACGCCCCCTTTTCCCACCGAGTACAAGAACGTACATCTCCGCATCGCTATAAGGGACAAAATCATTCCTATAGCGCGTAGCTTGTTGGTAATCTGCGAAGGTTAGTGTGTGACCGGGGCGTTTGAACTCTATCAATAGATATGCATTGTTGTAGTCGATGCTCAAAAGAAGATCCGGCCGTTTCTCTCCACGTTCTCCGGAGTAGTTCTTGTCAAGCTGTTCCTCCACCTGCCGTCTGAGGGTTCGGTTACTGCTAAAAAAGGAATATTCCAGCCCGAAAACCCAGAGGCTCCTTTCAAGAGCTTCATGAACCGTCTTCTCTAAGGTCGACTTGTCGGAACATAACAGCTCAATCTGATCGAGGAACCTAAGGCGACTTGTCGCTTGCTCTCCAACAATTGCCAGCTCTGCCAGACCAAACTCGGACAATATCTCGGCAAGTTTCGCAATATCTGAAGGCGGCGCTTCATGGATGTAGTCGAGGATCGCCCTATAATCTGAACGCTCCAGGGCATCCAAAAGAACGCTGACTATTGACTCCACCTTTGATTCAGGTTCTCCGAAATACTTCCCTAAGACCGCCTTGATTGCCTTGTCTGCATAGACTCTCTTGTACTCAGGGAGCTCTGATAATCGTCGATTGATCTGTTTCTTCAATCGAGCTTGCGCCAAGCTGATTTCGCGGCCGTACTCTTCCTTAAATTGCTCACGAATAATCGGCTGAACATGAGCCTTTACGGCTTCCAATAGCTCACTATTTTCAACCAAAGCGCCCTTGTCCGCTGTGACATGCTGAACTAGGCCATCCGCTTCAATTTCCCCAAACAGCTTCTTGAGCAATTTCGGCGGAAAATCATCGGCCTCATCGAGCCCAAAGAAACTTGGTTTTCCTATGATCTCACCGCCAACACGGATAGAGATGCCTGGTAGTCGAATGTTCCGTTTCTGATTCGAAATAGTGAATCTTAGTTTGATATCGCCCGCTTCTCCTAGATTCGCTTCATATTCCGTGTAGGTTCCCTTGAAATCGTCGACATCCAGAAACTTTCCGTTCACACTAACTTGAAAGCTGTCTTCCCTGCCATACTCTCGAAGTAGCAGCTCCCTAAGGGCTTCAGGGTCCGGAAAAGCCAATCCCTGATTCAAATCTGACAAGGTGATCCTAGTACCGTGCGCCAGCTCATCATCTGACTCAAGGATTAGCTCGATTGGAACCTCCTCGATATCATCGACTGCTCGGTAGTCATCTCCTGTCAGTCTAAAGGACGCCTTTTGCCCACGTGCCCAAGTCTCCAGTTGCATTGTACTAGCAGCCATCAAGCCGGCAAATTTACCTATGCCCTTCTTCCCCTTGACCTTTCGCTTTTTTGGCGTCAATTTGCCTCTGCGCTGGCGTCGATCACTGGCAATGAAGAGGTATTCTCTTCTCAGCTCCTCTTCAGTCATTCCCGAACCGTCGTCCTGAACAATAATCGGTTGGCTCGTCATAGGCTCCGGTAGATCTATCAGTACCACCTCAGCATCGGCGTCCCATGCATTGTTTACCAATTCTTTCAGAGCACTCTCGCTTGAACGATAGTTTTCCGAAAGTAACTTTGCCAGGCGAACATCTACTTGAAAGCCGAGTCTCTTCATTCTTCAGCGATCCTCTGCTGGGTACCCTTGTTGAATCGATGCCCGTTCCGATTGGGGAGGTATAACGTCCGCGGCTCAGCGCCGCGCCTTGCGCGTGCGGCTGGAGCCGCTGGGTTCGCCGGTATCGCTGTCACCTTCATTAACTATTGGCTCTAAGATCTCTGAGGCAGAAGGGAACGGGAGCTTCGGAAGAAGCTTCGCGACTGTGCCGAGGGCACGAAGGCGGCTTTTCAATGATTCGCCCGCAAGTGAAGGGCCAATGTACTTCGAGCACACCACAACTGGAGCACTCGTAATACGCGATATGCGTTGGATAAGCTGAAAGCCGCTATCAGCACCACCAGCAAGTACGAGATCGGCAATAATCAGATCAGGATCGAATCCAAGCAGATCTTGAGCGACCTCGAAAGATTCGCTACCAAATTGAATCTCAGCAGTTGTTGCGAGCACCTTGGCGTATTGTTGCTTGGCAACTGCGGAGTCCTCGTAGATCAAGACCTTCGGTAGGCCGAACTCCTTATCTCGCGGTCGCCGATTGTTAACCACTCGATGACCTGCCTGGGCCACCCAAGCCTCAAGCCTCTTGAGGTAGAATCTGAGTTCACTGGCTCGCAGGCCCTTGCTCTGGCTAGTCGAAGAATCGTACTCATCATGATGCGGGAGGCACAAGAACACGAGGTTGTCTTCGTTGTTATTCTTCGAGTCGCGGTCGACATGGGCGATCTGCCCTTTCTTGACGGCGAGATCGCCTTCAAGACCGAAACAGAACGGACACCTTCGACCTGTCCGAGTGAGAACCTGAGCAACGACCTGCTCCGGAACATGAACTCTCTTGCTAGTCATTGGATCTCTAAGGCGGCCCACTCAGTCGGCGAACCAATAAGGGTTGTATCCGGAACCCCACGCAAATCTTTTCCACTTCAAGAGATCCTTGCCACAGGTTTCGGATACAACAGGTTGGACGAAGCCGCAAGCTAAGAGAATGCCCTATGGAATTTCAATAACCTTCCAGCCACTGGAAACGGCATCGACCCGGCTTTGCGGCGGCCCAGGAAGGTCTTCATCCCTTCGTCCCATACCGTTACGGCTCCTATTTGCGACCCTGCCACGGGTGTCTTGCCCAGTAGTATAGACGATTTGGCCCCGACGGGCGCATCTCTCCCGTGTTCTCGATTGCGCGAGAGCTTCAGAGATGGATACTTGCCGAGGCGGCTCATGGCGGCGGACCTCTCGAATGGGGTGGCTCGCGGGGCAGCCCTCGAATCTCGACCAGCGTTGCTTGCTCGCAGGTCGGGCATCTCGGCCCGGCCGATAGCCGCTCTGTTTCGACCTTGCGGATCGCCTCATCGACGATCTGCCCACCGAGCTGCTCACGGCAGGTCGCCACTGCCTTGCGGCGGGTTCCGGTTGGCCAGGAATCCGAAATAGCGGATCCTTACAAACCGAGCGACGGCACGTGCAGGGCAAATCGACGCAGAAACTCCACGGCTGGCGAACGGCCCAAGGTCAGCGGCGAGCAGTGCGAGTCCGCTGCACCGCAAGGTTCGGCGGCGTCTCAGCTGGGGATACCAAAGGTTTTCCGGAAAGCTTCTCCTCTTCTTTCAGATGGCGAAAAAACTCTTCGAAATCAAAATTGAAACGTTCCATCGCTTCCGCGCGCTGCTGGTGAAGCTCGTCGATTATTGGATCAATGGTCATTGGGGATCTCCTAAGAGCTCTTCGGGGGTGCAGACGTATGGCAGGAGCAAGTCGAACCGCTCGCAAATCGCCGCCACTCGGGGCAAGATTATCGCGTTGGCAATGTGCGAACAGTTCCACGTGGCCAGGTAGTCGACTTGATGCGTTGTCGCGATCGCGATGTGCGACGCCGACGCCAGGATCCATCGATGTTGCTGTGAGACCGCTTCATGCATCCTCGGAGGGGGTCTCTCCGGTGGGGTCACCTTCGGGGGTGCTCGGCTCGGCCAGCGCCTCGAGCTGCTCCAAGACTTCCAGATCTTCGAAGCCCAACGATCTGGCTTGGGCCAGCTCCCGCTTGGCCTCCTCGAAACGTTCTAGGGTGATCAAGGCCCTGGCGTGGTCCAAGCGATAGTAGGACGATTCCGGGTCCATCTCCACCGCTCTTGCAAAGCGGGCCTCGGCCTCTTCGGGTTGGTCCAATTGATAAAACGCCCATCCCAAGCTGTATTGAAGGTAGGGATCCTCAGCTCCCCAAGCTTCCGCTTTTTGGTAAAACTCCAACGATTCCTGGTATTGCTCCTGTTGCCAGGCTTCCTCGGCTCTCTCTATCAAATGCTCCTGATAGAAAACGGCGCCCACAAAAGATAAAAAGGCGAACGCCGAAATCGAGACGGCAAGCGCGACTCCCCCGACGCCGGAGGTCCCTCGCGGACTGAAGCCGTGGTTATCGTTGCTTGGGTCGACCTGCCCAACCGGGGCGGCCCACTCCGCGTCGACACGAAGATCGGCATAGATCAAAGCCAAACCGAGGGTAACAAACGACACTAGAACCGACATGGGAATGCCGGCCAACGCGGTCAGCCCCGGCCCTCCACCATCGGGCACGAAGAGCACAGGAAGAAGCCCGATGGGGACGTACAACAGCCCAGCCGCACCGACACCCAAGAAGACTCGTCTATAGTGCCCCTGCATGAGCGCCGCGCTCCGCTCCAGGGCCTTCTTACCGCCGATATCCTCGAAAGCCACCACCGGGGCCGACAACGCGTAGCGCAGCGCAAGGTAGATTCCAGGTAGCACCAGCAGCAAGAAAGCAAGACCCACCCGAAGGGCAATGTGCAAGGCAATCAGGACGAGGCCGATCCACAAATCAAAACCTTTTTTCAGCGCAATCCCGACCGTGACCGCTCGGCCGCGGCCGATTTCACCGAGCGCGGCCAACCCCACCGCGCTGACCAAGGTTCCGACCACCCCATTGGCGACCTGGGACAGCTTTAGATAACGTCGGGTCTGTTGCCACTCGTCGAGCCCATCCACCGCGCTCCACAACTCTAGAAAATAGTTGGTGGGCAGCCACACGACGGCCGGCAACACAACGAAAATTATTGGATTCTGCAACACCAGTCGCCAAACATCCCGGTGGATCTCAGAAAAGCTTCTCGGCGCACGGACAGGCCCTGGCGGAATGCCTTCACCGTCGTCACAGCTTGCACCACGAATTTCTTTCAAATACGACTCAGGAAAACCCTTTTTCGTCGCTAATTTTAGAAGCGACGCCGCGTAGGCCGGGTTCGTGCCTTGGATATGACCTTCCGGCAGGACGAAGCAGGACGCTTTGATTTGCTCACCGGTCAAGAGCTCGACGGTGACCGGCACGGGCACGTAGTCCGCGACGCTGGTTTCGGCGTAGAGCTGGGTGGCTTCTTGGGGGGTGATTTCCATCACCACGCCGTAGGCTCGGCTTTCGGCCCGGGGAATCAGGGTGGCGCGGTTGGCGATTTTGAGTTGGTAACCTTTTAGAAAGCCGATTTCTGAGTGTTGGGGCTGAAGGCCTTGCTCGGTGAGCAAGGTTTCGTCCATGAACAGGCCGTAGAAAAACACTTTCATGTTTGGCTTCCTATCGGATTCGATCCATCACGCAACGGATCTTACATATCGATGGGCATGGCGTCATAAACGTTTAGGTTGGGTGGCTCAGCGGCTAGGCGACGCAGGTGGGCGACGAATTCGCCGGAGGCGGGGACTCGGAAGTGCAGGCCTAGGGATTCGCGGTCTTGCCATTGCTCGACGAAGACTAAACGCAAGGGATTTTCGGCGTCGATGTAGACGCCGTGGGCGAGGCAGCCGGGTTCGGTGAGGCTTCGTTGGACGTGCTCTCGGCTCAGCTCGAGCAACTCGTTGATGGTGTCTTCGCGTCCGAGCACGCTGCCGGTGACGAGGATCATTGGCTATCTCCGGTGGAGGTTTGGGGTTCGACCGCCGCGCAGGTGGCGAAGGCTTCGATGTCGGTGACGGCTGGGGACGCGGTGCCGGCGGTGTTGGTGTAGGTGGAACGATAACCCGTCCAGGAGTCGGTGACCGCGAGCTCGTATTGGAGATCGGTGGTGGCGGCGGTGAAGACCCAGAAATGGTCATTGAGGCCACAGCCGTTGAGCACTTTGATCAACAGCTCCCAATTATCGGAGCCGAAGAACCACATCAGGCCAGAGTCGTCGGAGCTGCCGGGCACGATCTGGGCTTGCCCCGACGCGTCGCCCACCTGCCAATCGACCTCGACCTTGAATCGACCGCCGCTCAAGCAGAGGGTCGAAGGACCGGCCACGCACGGCTCCGGGTCGCCGATGAAGGTGGTGGCCGCGGCTTCGTTGGAGTAGGTGGACTCGCCGGCACCGCCGATGGCGCGCAGGCGGAAGAGGTAGTCGCTTTGGGGGTCCAATCCGCCGACCGTGGCGGTCTGTAAATTCGCGCCGACCGTGGCGAGATCTTGGAAGGTGCCGGCGGACGCGCGCTTGCCTTGCACCGTGAAGCCGCTTTCGCCCGTGGAGCGATCGGTCCAGGTCAGGATCACCTCGGTGGCCGAGATGGCGGTGGCGATGAGATCGGCCGGCGGGGTTTCGCCCTGGGTTTTGGCATTCGCGATGTTGGAATAAGCGGACCCTCCGCCCGAATTCACGGCCCGCACACGGAAGCTGTGTTGGGTGCCCGACGGCAGGTTCTCGACCGTGTAGTCCGTGGCGTCCGCATCGACCGTGGCGATGGGTTGGAAGGCGCCGGCGGTGCCCACGCGGCCTTCGAGGTCGAAGCCGGTTTCGGTTTCGGAAGCGTCGAACCACTGCAAGTCGATCGAAGTGCTCGAAGCTGCCGCGGCGGTGAGGTTGGTGGGCGGATCCGGGGGTTGGACCGGCTCGAAGGCGGTTTCGATCATGAACGCGGCGGCGAGCTGGGCGAATTTAATGGCGTGGTTGGCGTTGTTGCCGAAAACGCTCAGGGTATCGGCCGTGGTGTGGATGGTGGGGTTGCCTTCGCCGAATTTGGCTTCGTGGGGAAAGGACGCGGGATAACCCGCGGCGGTCCACGAGGCGTGATCGGAGCAGGCGTATCCACAGGCCGAGGAGGTGCGGCTCAAATTCGGCTGGTAGGTGTCCACCAGCCGGCCGACGAAACCGTTCAGCGGGCCGTTGGTGAAATCGCTGATCAACACGATGTCGTTGACCGATCCGCGGAAGGCGGTCATATCCAACTGCAGGACCGCGACCACATTGACGCCGCTCTGCCGGTAAGCGTTGGCGATTTCTTGGGAACCCCGCAGACCGACCTCTTCGGCGGCATAACCCATGAATTGCACAGTGCGATCGGGCCGCAAGCCGTTGGCCAGGGTCGCCCGGATGACTTCGCTCAAAACCGCGATGCCCGAAGCATTGTCGTCCGCCCCTGGCGCCGAGAAATTGGGATTGGCGTTGTCGCCGGTGATCGAGTCCAGGTGTCCACCGAGCACCACGACCTCGTTGGGCAGGGTGGTGCCGGGAAGGGTGAGAATCACCGACGGCTGGGTCCAGCCCGGGTGCTCGTAAAGCTCGACCGTGACCTCGGGCCGTTGACTGGCATAACCCCGCCACAGATTTCGGATATACACCGAAGCGTTGCGTCCGGCGGCGTGCAGATAAAAGCGGTTGTTGAATTGGGTCGACAAGGCTTCGATGGTGTTGCGAATGCGGTCGCGATCGAGCTTGCTTTTGAGCGAGCCCACCAGCGTGCCTTGGTTGATTTGGAAGGCTTTGGGCAATGCCTTGACCTCGGGCAGAGCCGCCGACGCCAGGGCGTCCTGGGCGCGCTCCAAGGACGGGTGGGCCATGAAACCGCCGCAGCGCCGATGCGCTTCGTGCAGGATCGCGGAGATGCGCTCCAAATCCCGCGAGTGGACCCGGGTCAGCATCACCTCCGAACGCTGCGCCTCCGCCTTCAAGACGTGGGACTCGAAGCTCAGGTCCGGACGGGCTCGCAGGGTTTCAAAGGCATCCGCGCCGAGGGTGATCCAGACGGTTTCGTCTCCCGCGCCCACGGCTTGCTGGGCGGTCGCCGGGCCTGCCCAGCCAAGGCAGAGGACGGCCGACAAGAAGAGGACTGCCGACAAGAAGAGGAGGGTCGGGTGGACTCGGCGAGATGGAGCTGGGACGAGCATGGAGGTCCTTTCTGGAGGCGGCTTCTTCGAGGCGGCGATGCCCGGAGCTTAAATACTGCCCCATCCGTCGGCAAAGGGCCAAAAATTTGGACGGGCGGTTGGGAATGAGTGACGAATGCCCGCCCGACGCCTCAACAAATAGGGCGGCCGCTCTGGCTCCCCCTCTCCCGTCCCGGGAGAGGGGGTTGGGGGGGTGAGGCCGCTGGAGCCCGACGCCTCAGACGACGGCGGCCAGCTCTTCTTCTAAGTGCTGGCGATGGTTGAGTTCGGCGTAGAAACCCGGACGGGAGACGAGCTCGTCGTGGGTGCCTTGGTCGACCACGCGGCCGTGGTCTAAAACCACGATTTGGTCGCATAGGCGGGCGGCCGCGACTCGGTGGGAGGCCATCAACACGGTGCGCCCGGGGAAAACCGTGCGCAGATTGCTCAGGATGCGCTCTTCGGTTTGGGCGTCGACCGCGGATAGGCAGTCGTCGAGCAAGAGGATCTGCGGGTCGCGCAGCAGGGCGCGAGCGAGGGCGACTCGTTGTTTTTGCCCCCCGGAGAGGGTCACTCCCCGTTCGCCGACCACCGTGTCGAAACCGTTGGGGAAGCCCGACATGTCGGCATCTAAACCCGCCAAGGTCGCGGCTCGACGTACTTCCTCCAAATCCGCATCGGGACGCCCGAAGGCGATGTTCTCGCGCAGGGTGGCCGAGAAGAGGAAGGTCTCTTGGGGCACCATGGCGATCGCCCCACGCAGGGTTTCGAGCGGAATCCGGTGGATGTCGCGGCCATCTACCCACAGGCCGCCGTCGGGCGGCTCGAGGACCCGCGGGATTTGAGACAGGAGGGTGGTTTTGCCGCAGCCCGTGCGACCGACAAACGCGACGGTCGACCCGGCGGCCACTTGCAAATCAATTTGCGACAAGGTGTCCTCTGAGGTGCCGTCGTAGCGATAGGAAAGCTTGCGCAGCTCCAAGGCACCGTCGATGTGGGAGACCTCGTCCAAGGGCTCGCGATCACGAATGAGGGGCTCGGTATCGATGATTTTCTGAATCCGCACCATGGAGGCCGCGCCCCGCTGCGCCAGATTGACCACCCAACCGATGGCGATCATTGGCCAGGCCATTTTGCCCAAGAAAATGTTGAAGGCCACAAACTCACCCACCGTGATGGACCCTTCGACCATCAACAGGCCGCCGTAGGCCAGGATGCTCGCGGCCGCCAGGCCCATGAGCACTTGGATCGACGGCCGCATGGCGGAATTCCACAGAATCAGGATGCGATTACGACGGACGTATTCCTGGCTGATGTCGTCGTAACTTCGGCGCTCGGATTCTTCCTGCACGTAGGCGCGCACCACGCGAGCGCCGCTCAAATTCTCTTGGACCTTGGAGGTCAAGGTGGAGAATTGCTCCTGCACCGCCTGGAAGTAGATGTGAACCCGCTTGCCGAAGAAGTGGGTCACCAACGCCACCAGAGGCAAAACCGCCAAGGCCAACAGGGTCAGGCCGAGGTGGATGTCGAACATGAAAATCAATGCGCCGAGAGCGGTGAAGACCGTGTTGCTGGCGTACATGATCGCCGGCCCCGAGAGCTGACGAACGGCCTCCAAATCATTGGTGGCCCGGGCCATCAGGTCGCCGATCGGGTGGGATGAGAAAAACCCCGAGTCCAATTTTTGCAGGTGGCCATAGAACCGCTGGCGCAGATCGAATTCAACCCGGCGGCTCACCGCCACCAGGATCACCCGTTGTAGGAAGTGGAAGATGCCCTTGAATAGGGTAACCCCGAGCAGCAGGGCAGCGTATTCCAGCAGCGTCGTGGTGCTCAATTGATCGCGCAATCCGTCGATGGCGGAGCCGACAATCAACGGCGTCATGAGACCGGCGGCGGCGGAAACACCCACGCATAGGATTCCCAACCACAAATTCCGACGATAGGGGCGGAAGTAATTGAAGAGGGGTTTGAGCTGGTTCATGGGGATTCGCTTCGGCGGCTGGAATTCTGCTCGGTCAATGAAGGGGGTCTTGGAAGCATCCAAAGAGCCTCCTCAGGGGACGGCGAGGATAACACCATGAGCCCGATGGCCGGGCAAACCAGGGCTGTTCTGGGGAGCACTCGCGGACCTTGAACTTGAAAGGTCGCGAGACCCTTGATATATAGATGTTTCGCTATATATAATCTGCACCCTACTTCGACGCCGTACTCCCACTGTTACCGGAGAATCCCCCTATGCCCGCCATTTCCAGGCCCCTCTTCTCCTTGACACTACTCTCAGTTTTCTTCTCGGCTTTGCCCGGTGCGGCCCAGCCCCCGACCGATCTGATGGTCGAGCCGTTTGCCGGCGGGGTGACCTCGCCGGTGGCCATGCGTCACGCGGGCGACGGCTCCGGGCGCCTTTTCGTGGTCGAGCAGGGCGGCATTATTCGACTTGTCGACAGCGCCGGCACGACCTTGACGACACCTTTTCTCGACATCAGCTCGTTGGTGGTGTCGGGCGGTGAGCAGGGATTGCTCGGTTTGGCGTTCCATCCCAACTACGCCTCGAACGGCTTCTTTTACGTCAACTACACGAGCCCCGATACGCCGCTCGATAAAACCGTGATCGCCCGCTACTCGGTTTCCGCCGGGGACCCCAACGTCGCCAATCCGGACTCAGATTTTACGATCTTGGAGATCGATCAAACTGCCGGCAATCACAACGGCGGTGATATCCACTTCAGCCCCATCGACGGTTATTTGTACATCGGCATGGGCGACGGCGGCGGCTGGGACACGGCCCAGGATCTTTCCACGTTGCTCGGTAAGATGCTGCGGATCGACGTCGATGGCGGATCGCCCTACGCGATTCCCGCCGACAATCCCTACGTCGGCGTGGCCGGTGCCCTGGACGAGATTTGGGCGTCGGGTTTGCGCAACCCGTGGCGGTGGAGCTTCGATCGGGTCACCGGCGACATGCTGATCGGCGATGTCGGCGAAGGGACCTGGGAGGAGATGAGCTTCGGGCCCGCCGGGGTCGGTGGCCTGAACTTCGGCTGGCCGTGCAAGGAAGGCAACGCCGATTTTGAAACCCAGTTCTGCACCGGCATGGAGACGTTGCAGGCACCGTTTTACGAGGTCAACCACAACACCGGAGCTTGCTCGATCATCGGCGGTTACGTCTACCGAGGATCGGCGATTCCCGATCTAGTGGGTTATGTGCTGTTCCACGATTGGTGCTCGGGCGAGACCTTTTTCAGCCATCAGACGAGCCCGGGGGTTTGGTCCACCAACCCTTGGAACAACCTACCGACCTTCTCCACCGTGGGTTATGGCGAAGACGAGGCCGGTGAGATCTACCTCAATCAGTGGGATAGCGTCTCGCGGCTGGAAAGCGAAAGCAGCGCGGGCCTAGTTTTCGACGACGGATTCGAGTCGGGCGACGTGTCTTCCTGGTCGTCGTCCAGCCCGTGACGAGGGGGTCGTAGAACTCGCCCTGCCCAGGTCAAACGTGGATTCGTTGGTGATCCGAAGACGATGGATATTGCATCATCAGCTCCCCCAAAGGGACTTCTTTCGCCCGCCAGCGGTTCCATCTCAAACCCCATCCGGAGGTGACGTGGACCTCTGGAGGTTCCGTCGGCAGGCTGAGCTTCAAGCCGTCGGGCATGAGAAAAGCTTCGGCTTCGTCTTGGTTCGACGGCGCCCAAAGATGGCAGTAGGAATGGTCCGCATCTCGACACAGGCCCGCCAGCAGAACGCCGAGCTGTTTGGGCACGGCATACCAATAAGAGGTTCTGATCTCTTCCGTGGGCTGGAAGGCCGCGGGATGCAGAACCAGCTTTGGGCCTCGGGTCAGCAGGGTGCCGGGGCGCAACCAGCGGATTTCCACCGGCCAGCGGTGGCGATCCAAGAACTCCCGCAGCCTTTCGGTGGCTTGGGTAAAGGAAGGGTAGTCGGTACGCATTCTGTTCGAGGTCGCCGCCAGGGCGGCAATGGAAATAAGGCGATAAGAGTTGGGCAGTGGAAAACAGCGATAAAACAAAATCATCAGGCTCGGCCCCGGTTTCGCCGGAGCCGAGGCCACCCTGAAGAGGGCAGCGGATGTCGGGCCAACAGAACCCTACGCGTTGGCGCGACTCGCTGCAATCTCGGATTCACCCTACAGGTCCGATAACATCCTGCCCATGCAAGCTTTTAGGCTGGATTTAGATGTGAACTTTTTTATCACCCGCCTGCCGACCCACCTTTCGTACCGGGTCGTCTGGGCGGTTCTCTTGGTCTTGGCGCCGGCCTGCGCCAGGGACGACACCCCATCCAAGAATCCGCCGAAGTCGGTAGCCGAAAGTCGCGTGCCCGACCCGAGCCCTGCTCAAAAACCCGACCCAAAACCTAAAGGCGAGCTGCATCTGCGAATCGATCGAGGGGTGGTGATGCGCACCGGACCGGACCCTTCGAGTTCGGTCGTACGCATTGCCGAGCGGTCCCAAGTGTTGCGAGTGCTGGAAAAGCGGAAGGGGTCCTACCACGTGGCGTTCGACGGCGGACGGGCTTGGGTTCAGGGCGGACCGAAAGCCCGAGAGCTGAGGATCATGGCGACCCGAAGCCCGCCGCAACCGTCTGTGACCGCGGACGCCAAGGCCCTCGCCCTCGCTCGACGGCATCTCAGCGGAGGCGGTCGCGAGCTGACCTGCGGTCCGTATACCTTGCTCACCGACGTGCGGTCCTCCCCCGTGCTCGAAGCCTGTGGTCGCTTGGTATCGGATTTGGATCGGGCCTATACCCGACGGTACGGCGTTAAACCCGTGGGCAAATCCCGGGAAACCCTGATCCTCTTCCGTGGCCGGGAGGCGTTTCGCGCGTTCGCGGCGACCGACGGACCCAACGCGACCGGTTACGCCGGCCATGCCCGCGGCGCCGACGGATATCTGGTGCTTTACGCGGGGGATCAACCCGCCGAACGGGTGGTTCAAACCTTAATCCACGAGATTACCCACTTGCTCAACCGTCGAGCCCTGGGCGCTCCCCTGCCGCGATGGCTTTCCGAAGGTCTGGCGGACGGCTTGGGGGATCCGGCGAGCCTCACGGGATTGGGCTCCAGCCAGGGCTTGAAAGGCGCCGAAGCCGTGGCGCGACGGGTGTTGGAAGTAGACACATTGCCCAATCTGCGCCGGGTCGTGGGGCTCGACAACCGAGCTTTCGACCGGGATCCCAAAGCACGAGATTACGAGCAAGGGGCGGTTTTCGTCCGCTATTTGATGTCGGATCCCAAACGGAAGCGGTCATTCCAGGCCTATTTGAAGGGCATCGCCGAGGGCGAGAGTGACGGCCCCGAAGCGTTGGCGGCTCAATTGGGCCTGCCCGGCGACGATTGGAACGCTTTAGACCGCAAGGTCCGTACCTGGTTGCGAACCACCCTTTCGGGAAATAGCTAACTCCCATCCAGCTCGCACACCTTAGGACGCTCCTTCCCGCTTTCTGGAAATTGGAGAATTGAGGAGGGACGGACCTTCCAGAGCCGGGACGGGGCCGGCGCACGGGCTTCGGCTCATCTTCGCAGTGGCCGATCTAGCGCCTAGGGAAGGTCCGACCCGAGAGGTCGACCCGACGCGCGCCTCTGAGTCCCGGGGGGGAAGGTCCGACCCGACGCACGCAGAACGCCGAGCCGGTGAGTCCACACCCACTCGGGCATCACGCTACAATTCGCGGATGTTTATTTTTCAACTTCCCCTCCTCCGTCGGACCCCCTTTTCGCTTTTGCCCGTCGTGGCTTTGGCCTGGCTCGGTGGCTGCGTCGATTCGCGCCCTGACCAGGTTCCCCCAGCCACCGAAAATCCGTCTAACCGAGCGGCTCCTGCCCCTGCCGTAGGAGGCCTGGTGGGCACTCGCTCCCCCCACGAAACCAGCCGAGCCGACTCGATGGAAAGCGGCTCCCCTCGAACTTGGATCTCACCGTCGGGACAGGTCATCGAAGACGGTACCGTGGACGCAGACGGCTATGTTTTACCCCTCGACATCCGGCGCCCGAAAGCCGCCCGTCCGGAGGTCGAGCGCCCGTCGTCGTTGCGTATCGACGCGCTGCGCAGGCTGGCCCGGGGCAGTGCGTTTCCGGAAACAAGGCTCGGCCCCGACGACGGCCACACCGAGAACGAGACCTCGATCGACGCCGACGGCGCGACGGTGGTGGCGGGTTGGAATCAATTCACCGACGCTTCGTTGTTGCAAGGGGTGGCTCGATCCGCGGATTCCGGCGCTACCTGGAACTCCCAAGAACTCGGCGGCCACACCACCATGAGCGACCCGATCGTCGCGGCGGGCGGTGGCGACCGATGGTATTTCGGTTACATCGCCAGCGGCGGAGCCGGCGGCAGCGACTTCGAGGTTTATGTGCGTCGCTCGGTGGACGACGGCGTCAGTTGGTCGGATCCGGTGGCGGTGACGAGCAATACCACCTTTGACGACAAACCCTACATGGACGCCCGCGGCAATGAGGTGTTGGTGGCGTGGGCAGATTTCGGCTTCAGCCCGTCAAAAGTTCGAGCCGCACGCAGCCTCGACGGCGGCCTGACCTTCGGCGCCGACACCATCTTGGCGGTCGAGTCCACGGCCGGCAACGGAGCCGTGCCCGTGATCGACGTCAGTGGCAATTACTATGTCTTTTGGCGCGACAGCTTCCAACAATTTCAGTGGATGTCGAAATCCACGGACCAAGGGGCCAATTGGTCCAAGGACGTATCGATTGCGCCCATGGACCCCCTGCCGTCGAGCTTTCCGCCGGGTTTTCGGATCGTCAACCTGCCGACCGCCGCCGCCCATCCGGTGAGCGGGGCCCTGGTGATGCTGTGGAACGACGAAGCATTCGGCGACCCCGACATTTTGAGCGTGCGATCCACCGACGGGGGCGATACCTGGAGCGCTCCCATCCAGGTCAATGACGACGGCAGCGGGCGCAATCAATTCTTCCCCTGGGTCACCTTCGGCGACGACGGCATCGCCCATGCCGTGTGGTACGACCAACGCTTCGACGGCTCGAAAATCGACGTTTATATGGCGAGTTCCAGCGACGCCGGCGGCTCGTGGGGCCCCAACGTGCGCATCACCGGGACGGCCTTCGACCCGGTCCTGCCTTGGGAAAACCAAGCCGCTTCGTTTATCGGCGACTACAACGGCATTGCCGCTTCCGGGGGCAAGGTCTACCCGTTTTACCAGGACTCCCGGGAAGGTAACCAGGACGTTTGGGTCGCGGTGGTTCCGTCGTCATTAGTCTTCGGTGACGGGTTCGAAAGCGGAGACATCTCTGCCTGGAACTCGTCGTCGCCCTAGGCGGCGGTGAAATCCAAGCGGTGAAATCCACCAAGAAATCCGCCAACTGGAGGGCCTTGATCCGTGGGAGGCTAAGATAGGTTGTCGAGGGCGTTCGGCGACCAAGATACGCTCGAACACTTGTTATTTTTGATATCCGTCTGCGTTGGCAGGGCCTCTGGACCCCGATGCCGACCAGACGTTTTCCGGAAGTCTTGATGGACAATTCCCCGGTTTCGCGAACCGCGCAGCTAAGGATGCCGGCATGGGTGGTGGCAGGCTTGGCAAGCCTGCTCCTATGCACCGCGGCCACCGCTCTGGATCCCTCCCGCAGCGCCGCCCAGCACGCCTACCGACAATGGCGCATCGAAGAGGGCTTGCCCCAGAATACGGTTCGAGCGATCGCCCAAACGCCGGACGACCTCCTGTGGATTGCCACCCATGCCGGTCTGACCCGTTTCGACGGCGTCGCTTTCGAGCGGGTTGCCGGTCACGAGGTGCTCGAAAGCTTCCACGTTTATGCCCTGGCGGTGGATGACCAAGGATTGTTGTGGATCGGCACCAACGGCGGCGGCTTGCTGCTTTGGGACGGCCGCAAATTCCAACACTTTGACGCTTCAGATCCCCAGGGCCTTCCCAGCAACTCGATCCTCAGCCTAGTTGCCGCCCAGGGTCGGCTCTGGATCGGCACGGACGATGCCGGCGTCACGATGCTCGAAAACGGAAATTTCCGATCGTGGGGACCTTCTGAAGGCATTCCGGCCCATGCCGTCCACGGATTGGCCACCACCACTGAAGGCTCGTGTTGGGTTACGACCTTGGGATCCGGCCTCTTCCACATCGATCCCGAGGGAGGAGATCCCGCAGGGGAGGTCACCTCGATCAACGCGACGAACGGCCTGCCGTCGGACATGGCACGGGCGGTAGCGATCGACTCGGAGGGCACTCTTTGGGTAGGTGGCCATTTCGGCTTGACCCGCCGCACCACCGGCGACTCGCCCAACAACTCGTCCGGCGGCGCGAGCGGCGAGTGGCAACACCTGACAAAACAACATGGGCTGCCGGGCGATCGAATCAACGCCCTGCGCTTCGATCGCGACGGCAATCTGTGGATCGGCACCCTCGGCCGTGGGGTCGGCCGCTGGAACGGCCGCGCCTTTGAGCCGCTGTCACAGGCCGCGGGCCGCCAGCTCGACATTGTCTGGGATCTCTTTGAGGATCGCGAAGGACACCTTTGGATCGGCACCCTCGGCGGCGGTTTGGTTCAGCTCTTTGATGGCCCCGTTCTGCCCATCGGCGAGCCCGAAGGTCTTGGGGCCCGCCAAGCGGTGGCGCTCGACGAGGATGCCGAAGGGGTCTTGTGGATCGCAACCCGCGATTCGGGATTTCAGCGCCTACATAACGATCGCTGGTTAGCCCCCGTGACCACCGCCCAAGGGTTGTCCCACAACGGCTCCTGGGGCCTCGACTTCGGCGTCGACGGCTCCCTGTGGTCGGCGACCTTCTCACCCAGCCTCGATCATCTGGCCAAAGAGGGTCAAGCGACGACCCTGACCTCTGCCGACGGCCTTGGATCGAGCCGGGTGCTCGCGGTGCTGGCAGACCGTCATGGGGATGTTTGGGTCGCCACTTCCAGCGGCCTCGGTCGCCTGCACGAAGATCGGATCACCAATTACACCACCGACGACGGCTTGGTCCACAATCAAACCCTTTGTCTCGCCGAGCCGCCTCGGGGTTCGACGAACGGTCGAATTTGGATCGGTACCAACGGCGGTTTTTCCGTTTGGTCGGAACAGGAGGGATTCCGCAGCTTCACCTCCAAGGACGGCCTGCACAACGATCGGATCTGGTCGATCCTGCCCGACGCCACAGACGGCGCTTGGATCGGCACCTTCGGCGGCGGTCTTCATCGGCTGCGCGGAGGCCGTATCGATCTGGTGCTCAATGCTTCCCACGGCCTACCCAGCAACGACGTCACCGCCTTGGTGGACGACGCCCAAGGTCATTTGTGGCTGGCCACTACCCGCGGGCTGGCGCGCCTACCCTGGGAGGTGCTCGAGCGCCCGGCACCGGAAATTTTGTCCGAGCCCCTGCCCGTGCTCAGCCTGGACGTCAGAGACGGCATGCGCAGCGCAGAGGCTTACGGTGGCCAACCGATCGGAATCCGCGCCACGGACGGCCATCTGTGGTTCGCCACCCTCGACGGTATGGTGCGCATCGATCCCGCGGCGATCCAAACCCCACCGCCGCCCAGGGTGGTAATCCGCGAAATCCAAGTCGACGGTCAGGCCGTGGACCAAGCTTCCGAGTTCGAACTGGCCCCGGACCATCGACTCTTGGCCATCTCTTTCACCGCCACGACCTTGGCTGCCCCGTCACGAATTCGATTCCGCCAACGGCTCATCGGCCTGGACGAAACCTGGCGTGACCTCGGCAGCCGACGACACATCGAGCTTTCGAGATTGCCCGCCGGCAACTACGTCTTCGAACTCGAAGCCAGCGATGTGCAGGGCCAATTCCACGGTCTCAGCACCCGTTTCGATTTCAAGGTCTTGCCACGCTTCGCCCAAACGCGCGCTTTCTACGGCCTGGCCGCCATATCCCTCATTGCCCTCGGGCTGCTCGCCCAGCAATGGCGGGTTCGGCTCCTGCGCCAACGGGAAGCCGAGCTGCAACAGACCGCCGAAGAAGCGATCGCCAACGTCCGAACCCTGCGCGGCATGCTGCCGATGTGCGCGGGGTGCAAAAAAATCCGCGATGACGAAGGTTATTGGCAAGGGGTGGAAACCTACATCAGCGACCACAGCGAAGCCGCCTTCAGCCACGGCCTATGCCCGTCGTGCAGCTCGCAGTACCTAAACGAAATCGACACGGTTCCGCGCTGAAACTCAGGGGCGACCGGCTGCGGTTTGGTCCGCTTCAAAGAACACGTAGATGTGGAAGGGGTCGTCGTTTTTCACCGCCCCGAGCATTGCCGAGTAGGGCTCAATGCCGAAGTCGGTAAAGGCGAACTCACCAAAGGCCTCGAAAGCCAAACGCCCTCCGTGGTGCTCGAAGCGCCCGGCCAAGGTCTTCTCCACCGACTTACCCACGATTTCAACTCGCAACCGGACGGAAAAAGGAAATCCCTCCGGCTGTGCGGAGCCACCCTTGGTCACGGATACGATCTCGGCCCGGATCTTCGGATGGCGCTCCACATCCAGCTGCTTCTTGCCGACCATGGATTTGTGGATTTTCGCCCGATCTCCCTCGGACACCTCGCCAAACGGCTCCGACAAAATACCGAGTTCGGCGATGCGCGCATACCAGCGGCTTTGGGCGGCAGGGTCATCCACCGTCAGCTGCGCCGCCGAGGCTTCAAAACGAAAGGTCGTGGCTTTGGGATTTTCGGGATCGAAGCCAAGACTAGCCTCAAAGTCGCCGGCCACCACCAAATGATTGTGAGCCAACCGCGCCGCCAAACCCGCTTTGTGGGTCACCACCGCAAAAACCGAGGCTTCAGGGTCGATTTTCATCTGCGACGCGCCCTCCGCCGCCGAGGCGGGTAAAGCAACCATAAACAAAAGAGCCGTCAAAGAAGCCATGAGCCCGAGGTTTCTAAACCCACCGATTTCAAACTTTGCGCTGGCCCGCTGCCGCTGCATACCCATTTTTTCGTCCACCTTGCCGCTCTCCCGCTGTTTTGGTTTGGATGCCCTCAGATTATCGCGTTCTGCGGCCTGGGCTCCATGTTCGTCCACTCCAAGCAGAAGAGCCAGAAGAGCCAGAAGAGCCAGAAGAGCCGGCGCTCCCAGTAGAGAACCTTTGGACTGTTTTTGATCTGTACCCACATCTGTGACGCAGGCCCCTCGCCAGTGGCTGTGTAGTCGGTGGTCACCGATCTGCTCACGGCGGCCGTGCCAGGGGTCGGGTTGTCGTCGTCGTGGAAGGCGGTGCGTTCGGACTTGTTGGGGATTGATCCGAAAGCAGCCGGCGCCTTGGGTTCGAAGCACGAGCGGTATTCGCTGGTGTAGCGGCGATGGATCGAGCGTTTCTTGGGCAACTCTCGCCCGTGCATTCGTAGATTTCTTGGGACAGGGACTGGTTCTAGAACTTCGCGATATTTACGCCAGGACGACGCTTGGTGTTTGCGACCTGAATCGCGATATTGGTGTCTAAGAGATACCTACCACTCATCCAGGTCCACCTGGCCACAACCTTTATCGATGGCTTCCATCATTTCTCGCGCCGACTCATCGTCCAGGGTGCCGGCGACTTTCATCAAATCCTCGACCGACGCGCCTTGGAGCAACGATGGCACCAGACTGTGCACGAACTCGGCCGCTCGTTTCTGTTGCTCCGGGGCCAGACGATCTAAGTCGTTCAATATTTGTTCTTTGATGGCTGGGACTACCATTTCCGTCACCTCCTGGCCCGGCAGGGCGTGGCCCATTCTACAAAAGCGTTCGCCTCGGCTCTCGTTTTCTTCTCAAGACGTATTTTCTGTTCGCGGGCAGGCACAGAGAAGGTCCCGTTGGACCGTCTCCATGATCCTGTTTACCGCTCAATAGGAACGACGAATCACCAGGCCGTAGGAGAGTTTGCCGATGTCGTCGTCGGAGACGGAGCTGTAGATGCCGGTGCGGATGGAGGGCCAGAGGTCGGTTTTGAAGGGGCCGTGGACTAGGAAGCGGAAGCTGACTCCGGCTCGGGCGTCCCAATCGGATTGACCGTGGAAGCGGGATTGGGCGGCGTCGACTTGGAAGCCGACTGGGAACCGGCCCGCAATGCTGAAGCCCAGGTCGACGCTGCTGAACAGGCCTTCGTCGAAGGAGAAGCCGTCGGGGAATCCCACTAGGCCGGCTCGGGATCGACCTCCGGGGCGGCGGGAGAAGCGATCGAGGTCTTCGCCGCGGATATAGGCTGCCGCGGCGCCGAGCATGCGGTCTTTGGGCAGGGGGTGGAAGGTTTCCACCATCACCCGCGCCACCGAATAGGACGGTTCCAAGGGCTCTTGGCCGTTCAATCCCCAGGGTTGCCAGTCGGATCGCTCGCCCACTTCCAAACCCAGGCTCAGCTGCAGGCGCGGACGCCGGAACACCACTTCCACCTCGACCACGTGCTCGGAGGTGCTGGTGGGCATGATGAAGGCGGGGTCTGCGTTTTCAGCGGGTTCGAAGTCGAGGTCCCGCAGGGTGTAGCTGGTGTTTAGGGACCAACGCCGACCCAAAGCCTTGGCCAGCGCGAACCGTAGGGAGTGATGGAGGCTACGGACATTCAGGTTGCGGTAGATACCGTTTTCGTCGGTAAAACCGTCGGTGGCGGTCGCTCGATCAAAGTCGATCTCGGCGGAGGTGGTGAACGCGACCGAGGAGCCGAAGAGGGCCGGATTGCCGAAAGAAACACGGCCGAATTGCTCGAAGAGCGACAAGGAGCCGGTATAACCCCGGCGGAAGAGGTCGCTGTGGGAAAAGAGCAGCCCGGGGTAGAAGTCGACTTCGTCGCTGGTGTCGGAGCCGTAACCCCCCATCCAGAAGCCCGCTCGCATGCCGAAGGAATGGATGTCCGCCAGCACCCGCGGGTTGGACGAGTCGGCGGCATGGGCGGAGGGTCCCGCGCTCGCCGCTCGATCGGCGTTCACAATCTCTTGGGCCCGGGGAGAAACCAGGCCGTCGGCGGGATAGGGGTCCCATCGGTTGGGCTTGCGCTCGAATCGACGGGTTCCGTGTTCTTTCACCAACCACCGATGTCCCTCCGGCGGCACTTCCACGTGGATCATGAGATCGCTGTCGTAGGCCTCACGGGCCACTTGGTCGATATCCGGGCGATTGTAGTCAAAGTCTTCTCGGGTCGTTTCCGAGGACACCGCATATTGCTGCCCCAAGGAAGTTCCAACATAGGAGCCGCGACGACGACGCCAATCCCAAAAGCACTGACCGTCGTCATAAATCCACTCATAGTCGTAGGTGCGATCCATGAAGACGACCATGCCGTCGAGACCTTCTTGGTAGGTGCGCAATCGATGATGGGCGTGGTTTTTTTGATCCAGCCACACCTCTCCGCTGACCCTATGTTTGCGGCTGACTCCTTCGATGGGCAGCGGGTCAAAGGCAATTCGGTAGGTCGGCCGACCGTTGATTTCTGTCTCGCCGAGGTAGCGGTAGGCAAAGGTTTCGTCGAGCTCGACCTCGAGCGGCTGGAATTGGATCAAGGATTCGGTTCGAAAAAGCCTGCCCTTGAGCAATTTATGGCCGGGGTAGGACGCGCCGTTGATACGAAATCCGAGGTGGTGGTATTCCGAGTATTTGCCTTTGCGCTGAAGGATCCGATGCTCCCAAGTCACCCGGTCGCCGCCGGCGTATTGGGGCACGGAGGACAAATACTCCATGACGTCCAAAGACTCGAATTTCTCCCGTTGCTTGCGCTGGAAGACCTGGTTCTTGACCACTTCTTCGTAGGGATCCACCAGCCGCGTCGACGCCACGTCCACGTCGCGATGGTCCGCCGTTAGGCCATAGGCCTTGAGCCAAAACAGCTGATAGGGCTCGCCGCCGACCACCAGATTCAATTGCTTGCCGTATCGAATGACCGACAAGGCCTGCTGACGGGGGAAGATCTGTTGGACCTCTCCCGCCTCCGCCAAGTCGAACTTCAGCTCGTTGCCGTCGGGGTGGGCATAAACCGCGAGATAAAAATCGCCGGTTTCCGGATCGATGAAGAATCGAGCGCGCTCTGGCTCAATGCCCTGAACGGCGGGCTGGGTGCTCAGATTCGCCGCTGCGGTGACCATCAATCGGGACAAAAACGCACGATGCTCGGCATCTGCGGTGAGGCGATCGAAAATCACCCATTGATCGCCACGATCCGCGGCGGCCAAAAGGGTGCTGAGCATTTCGGCCGGCTCGCCAATGTGGCTGCGCAGCCACGAGCGCCCGGTGGTGTCGGCGGACGGAATGAAGGCAGAGTCGCGGTAGACGTAACCGTGGATGTACGGAGCCAATCCCTCTTCGGTGAGGGCTTCGAGATCCGCCGGCGAGCCCTCCAGGGCCACCTGTAAATCCACCGCCCACGATTTGGCCTGAGAGCCGGCGTCGACAATCCGCTTTTTGAGTTCGAAGGCGAGCTGTTGGCGATCGGCCCCGGCTTCCAGGGTGGCGACTTGCACGACTAGATGAGTCGTTCCTTGAGGTAGGGGCTGCCAGTCACCGGGAAAACGTCGGGATTCGGGGGGATTCGAACGGTCCAGCCAACGGGGAAGCAGGGCTTCGATGTCTTCCGAGCTTTCAACCGATGGCGAGGATTTAACCGACCCACTGGACTTAGGCACCACCAACCACGATCCGCCGTCGCGGGTGGTGCGCAACCCCAGGTCAAAGGGGGCCAGGAGCTTGCCCAGCCACTGCTCGAACGGCTCGCCCTCTTGGCGCGGCTCCGGCGAGGTCACCCGCATCTCTTCGTGGACTAGATGGCTGCTCCACACCAGGGGCAAGCCGACCCTCTGCCTGAGATCGTCGAGCACCTCGGGAAGGGCCCAACACACGTAGTTGGAGGCCTGGTTGGAGGCCCGGTCGCCGTCGACTTCGGCCGTTGATTCTGATCCGGCAGTCTCGGCCGCTCCCGCCGCAACCCCGATCCACAACAGCCAACAGGCCAAACCCGCTCCAACAAAACCCGGGATCCTTCGGCTCGACATCAGTAGGCCTCCTCATGCATGCGGCGGATTTCGAGAGTTCCGTTTAGACGGGACCCCGCCAAACGACACGTAGGCAGAACCACAAACGGCGTTTCATCAACGGGCACGCCGTCGATCGAGCCGTGTAAAACGACCGACTCGGCCTCGATCGCGATGGCGCTGTCGGAGAACGTCAGGGTCCAACCGGTTTCCCGGGCCAGCCAACGGAAATAGTCGGCCAGGGTGCCTCCTTCCAATTCGAAGGCTGGGGCCACGGATTGGTAGGCGAGCCACGGCTCACCGTGGAGTTCGACGGAGTCTCGACGGACCTCACCGTCGGCTTCGAGGGTCATCTCAACGCCCCGCTTGGCCACGGATCGGCGACGCCCTTTCAAGACCTCCACCTCCCCTTCCCGCACCCGGATCCTCAGATCCGAGCCGTGGAGCTGCGCCTCAAATTGGGTGCCGATATCGCGCACGATGCCGAGGGGGGTGTGGATGGTGAGTTGGGCGTCCTGGGGACCGGAGTCCACGTAGACGGCGCCCTCTTCGAGCCTCAGCTCCTGCTCCGCGATCCAGGACACGCGGGTGTTTGCGTCGAGCCGTAGGGAGGCGCCGCCGGACAATCTCAGGGCGGCCAAACCGTCGGCGGTGGCCACGACGTCTCCCGCTTTGAAGATCTCTCCGGGTCGCCCGGAAGCGGATCGTACGGGCGCGGATCCACTCGGTCGCAAACCCGCACCGGTCACGGATTCCAAGGTCGCCACGGTCGGCGCGGGTCCGAAAAGGGTGTTCCATTCTGAGCCCAAGACGAGCACGGAAACGGCCAGCAGAACCGAGGCGGCTAGGACCCAGCTCACCCGTGAACGTCGCCGGCGTTGTTGGACGGCTTCCGCCCAGGCGCCGTGCACGGCTTTTCGAGATCGTTGGATCGCGTCTTCGGGCACCGGATCCCCGGGACCGGCGAGACGGATGAGGTCGGCGACCGGATCTGGAGCTTGGGGTTTTTCAAACATAGATTGGCTCACGGCAGACCGCCCTTTCCGTCGATTACGGTAGCCCCAACGGGATTTCCTGCGGCAGGCGCCGCGGCGGCGGATTGAAGGGCCGAAAATCCTTCCCGAAATGCGGTGCGGGCCCGGGTTAAAACGGATTCGGCGGCTTTGGCACCGATGCCCAGGCGTTCGGCAATTTCTTTGACGCTCAAATCTTCGAGGTATTTCCACTCCAAAACCTGGCCGTAACGCTCGGGCAAGTGATCGAGGGTCACCCTCACCCAACGGGCCAGCTCGCGACGTCGAAAAGCTTGATCCGGCCCTTCGACCTCGGCCCATTCCAGGGTCTCGAGGGTGGACCAAACCTCGGGACGATCGACGATTAGACCTACGGCTTGGGGGGCTCGCTGCTGCAATCGAAGATAATCGCTGATTTCCCGTCGACAGAAGGTGCACAACCAGCTGAACAAGGCCGCTTCTCCCCGATAAGTGGAGAGCTTGCGCACTGCTTTGCACAGGGTGGCTTGGGCGACTTCCTCGGCGCTGGCGTCGTCCCCGAGCCGGGTTTTGGCGAATCGATAGAGCCCCGTGAAGTAGCGATCGAAAAATTCGTTGAACGCGCGCTCGTCGCCTTTCAACATGCGACGGGTAAGGTTCTTGTCTTTGAGGTAGAGGATCGACATAGCGGACCTTTAGGCCTAGGAAAGCAGGGGGCTAGGAAGCAGGATACTTAGGAAGTATGCCTAGGAAGCACAGGGGGCTTTCGAACATAAGACCCGAGATGGCGCAGAAATCCTTCGCGCTTTCCGAATTTTTCTTGGCGAAAGCTTTCGCGAGCGGTCAGATCGCCGTCGAACGGGGGCCCTGACCCGGCCGACGGTCTTGGCGCAGCCGATGGCAGGCCCAGAGCCCGAGAAGCAGCGCCAACACCACCATCGACCCTGAGCCCAGGGTCGGCACCTCCACCGGCGCGCGGATTGAAACCCGATGCTCAAAGCTGGCTCCATTGTCGAGCAAGTCCACTTCCAGGCCCGAGCCCACGGCCACTCGGGCTTCGAGCTGGAGGAAATCACCGGGAACGGCGGCTACTTGGGCGGTAAAGGAAATCGGCAGCTCCGCCGACGGCACGAGATCTCCTAAGCCCGAACATTGAAGCAAGTCTTCGTCGAGCGCGCAGCCCGGCGCCAGGGAGGCGGGATCGAGGGTCAGGCGGGCATCGAGGCTCACCCGTAGCTCGACGTCTTGGGCGGTTTGCGCGCCTGTGTTGCGAAGGGTCGCGACATAGGTGGCCTCGCCTTCGAAAGAGACGGGATCCGGGCTGCCTACCAGGCTCACCGTTAGGTCCGCAAAGGGGCCGTCCAACGCCACGGCTTGAGCCTGCGGGGCCAGACCTCCGGTCTGACCCACGGAACTCGGATCCACGGTGTTGTCCACGGTGTTGTGGTGATGCAACAACAAGATTCCGAGAGAGCCGTGATCTGCGAAAGCCTCCAGATCGTAGTCCACGAGCACCGAGGCTCCGTCGAGATCGAAGAAGATCGGCAAACCGTCCAACCCCGGTTGAGGGCGTAGGCCGGGTCGTCCCGGCTCATAGGTCGAGACGGGGCTAGGGGCGACTCCCCGGATCGAGGAGCCTTTGGGCAAGACGGCTGGAACCACAGGCCAGGGGTGCTCTTGCCAGGGGAAGGGCGCTGCTGACCCAGGAGTCGCGATCAAGTTGCCGACACCCGCGTCGACGATCTCTACTCTCCAGGTCAGGGTGGCGCCCAACCCGAGCAGCTCAGCGGTTTTGACCGCCAGGGTTTGAAAGGACGAGCGAAACGGCACCGTATTCCAGTCGACGGGCTGCAACAGGCCTAGGGGCGCCTGGACCGCCTCTTCCAGGGTGGCCAGGTTCCTCAACACGCTGACGAATCCGTCGGTGGCAAAGCTGCCGAAGGTGAAGGTCCCCCAATCGGAGCCGTAGAGCAAGAAGTCGTCGGCTCCGTCTTCGTCCACGTCGAGGTAAATACCGATTCGGATCTCACTGGGGCTGGACACGGAGCCGTGGGAGGCGACGCCGAACACCAACGCGGGCTCACCGTCTAAGGAAGTTGGACCGATGCCCGCCAGAGCCGGCTCCAAATAGTCGGCGATCTGCGGCAGGTTGGGGGCCATGTGTTGCAACTCGAGCACCGTGACCAGGCTGCGTTCGTGCTCCGGCGGCGGTGAGCCGGTGGAGACGTCGAGGCCTTGGAGTTGCAAGGGAGCGCTTCCCTGGAGGGTCGGTCCTACCGCCAAGGGGCCGGCAGCCGCCATATCCGAGGCCGGTCGGACCGCAGCGTGGATCGGCACCCGCAGCGCTGGGCCGACATTGGGGGTCAAGACGAGGTAAGCGGTTTCGGCGCTGAGCCAATGCCGTTCGAAACCGAAGAGCGCCGGCTCCTGGGCTGGATCCCGAGCATGGCGCAAGGCCGTGGGCTCCACCGATACACGCAGGCCAAGAGTCCGCTCCGCCCCCGCTGCCAGGGAAAAGTTGGGCGAATCGAGCATTTCGAACTCCACACCGGGCAGGTCGGCCAGGGAATCCAAGGTCGCTTGCACTGACACCGAAGTCGATCCTCGATTGACCACCCGTACGGATCGGTTTTCGATCGTCACTCCCAGCGCTGGGATCGGACCGAATGTGACACCCACCCGCTCCGGCGCTTGGTGGTCGAAAGCCAAGAGCTCGGTGGCCAGCGCCGGCTGCCCTTGCACCCTGCCGGCACCCATCCTGGCCGGACCCACCCGGGGAGGTGTGGATTCGGGATCGAAGGACACGTCGCGAGCGGTATTCATCAACGCGGCCTTGATTTCATGGGGCAACCACTGGGGACGGGCTTGGCGCAGCAAAGCCGCCAACCCGGCCACATGGGGAGCGGCCATGGACGTCCCGCTCTTGAGCGACGAGCCCGTGCCGCCGGAAGCCCCATCGCCCAATCCCACGGAGGTGATCACCACACCCGGGGCCGCCAAATCCGGCTTGACCGCGCCGTCACCGCGTCGCGGTCCGCGGGAGGAGAAGAGGCCCTGCATATCCGCCAGGGAGATGCGGGTGATTTGCAGGACGATGGGATCTGAGGCCAGGGCATCGAGCACCGCCTGACCGGCGACTTGGCGCACCAGCACCGGCGAGATGACGATGTCTCCCCCGGTGCCGTCGTTGAACACTCCCTGGAGTTCCGGACGGTCGTTGACGATCACCACCGCCACCGCTCCCGCTTGTTGGGCATGGCGGGTTTGGGTCACAAAGGTACAGCCGTCGTCGCGCGAGACCAGGGCGATTTTGCCCGCTACCGCGGCGCCGTTGGTCAACGGCGTGCAAGCCGAAAGGGGCTCGGTGATCACGGCGTCGGCGGTGATGCCGGGCTCACCCACCGCGGGCCCGAAGTTCGCTCCGCCCACCTGGTGGCTGGAGGCCGGCAGGGCCGGTGAATCGATCCTCAGGCCGAGGGCCGGGAAGGTATCGTCGCCGTCCCACACCGCGGCGACGGAGATCGCGCCGTCCGCGGTGGCCGGCGAGCCGCTGATGAAGGCCACGTCGCCATCGTTGCCCGCCGACGCCACCACCACCACGCCCACTTGCGACGCCCGATTCGCGGCTTCGGCGGTGGGATCGTCGGCGCCGCCGAAACGGGACGCGAGGGAGAGGTTGACCACGTCCAGGTGGTCGGAGAAGTCACCGTCGCCGTCGGGGTCCACCGCCCATTCCAGGGCGGCCTCGATGACCGTCGAGGTGCCCGAGCAGCCGAAAACCCGCAGGGCGTAGACGAAGGCCTCCGGCGCCACGCCAGGCCCGATGCGCAGGGCGTCGAAATCGATCGGTAGGTCGTACCCCCCGCCGTAGGTGGTGCCGTCGTCATTGACCCCGAGACCTGCCACGGTTCCCGCCACGTGGCTGCCATGGCCTTCACAATCCATGGGATCGGGGTCGGGCATGGGGGTGAATTGGGACGGATCGCCGCTCGACGCATCGTAAGCGTCGCCGACGAAATCCCAACCGCCGACCACTTTGGCGGTGGGAAAGAATCCGTCGCCAATGGAGGTCGTATCGTTGGCGGCATAATCACCGGCGAGGCCCGAGCCGCCGAATCCAGTGTGCAAATAATCAACGCCTGAGTCGATCACCCCAACCCGGATGCCAGTGCCCGTCCAGCCGAGGCCTTGCCACACCGCCGGCACGCCGAGAAACGGGACACTGGTGCTGTTGGTGGGATATTTGGCTTGCAACAGCCGGACCCGCCGCACTTCGGGCTGCCGTTGGAGTTCCGCGAGACGATGCCGCGGAAGACGCACTGCCACGCCGTTCAGCAGGCGTTGGAGCTCAAAGAGCGGCCGCGCCTGCCATTCGGTCGCCGCCAGCAAGTCCGCGAGTTCGTTTTGCTCCTTCTCCACCCGAGCGAGCTGTGCGCGAGTAGACTCGATCGCTCGAACCCGGTCGAGCCCGGAATCGCCGGCTGCCAACCATTGAAACACCGCCGGCCGCTGAAATCCTTCTACCAAGACGTCGACATATGGAGTCTGGCCCGACGAACCCTGAGCCGAGGCCGCAGCCACGGCGCACAACATCCAGCAACTGATCAGCACGGTACCGATGAGCACGGAGCCGATGGACACGGAACCGATCAGCCCCACAAGGTCGAAAGAGCGGATTCGGCGAGGGGCGCAAGCCATGAAGACCTCCTAGGAAACAGCGGGATCTCGGAAACCGCCATTCTATCGCGAGCCCTCGACCCTACGAGCCCGTCCCACGATCTCGTTGTGTAGAATCCCGCTCACCCCAACCAAGCGAGGAACGAAGATCGTGCTCAACAAGCTTTCGGTATCTGCTGCGTCCCGACCCTGGCTCCGTCGACTCATGCCCGGCCTTTTGGCGGCCGTCGCTTGCTGGACGGTCTGCCTTTCCCCGGCCTTGGCCCAAGGCGCGACCGACGTTTATTTGGCGTCGATTGTGACCACCGACGAAGGGCTCGGGCTGACGGAAGTGCGCAACTTGACCACCCGCGATGCCTACGACAATCAACCCGCCTTTTCAGCGGACGGCTCGGTGCTCTATTACACCCGCCAGAACGGATCCGATGAGCAGGCCCAAACCGACATCTGGCGCATCGAACTTCAGGGTGACAAGAAAGAGCCGGGACCGCTATTCGAAACCGTGGAGAGCGAATATTCACCCACCCTGATTCCGGGGGAGAACGCGCTTTCGGTGATCCGGGTCGAGGCGGACGGCAGCCAAAAGCTGTGGCGCATGCCGCTCGACGGCAAAAAACCCTCCCGCATTCTCGACAACGTAGCGCCCGTGGGTTATCACGCTTGGGCAGAGGACGAACTGGTGCTCTTCGTATTGGGCGAGCCCCACGAGCTGCAGAGAGTGCGGGCCGACAAAAGCTCCAACCTGGGACGCATCGTCGCTAAGGACATCGGCCGGGGGCTGAAGAAGATTCCCGACCAGGACGCGTTCAGTTTCGTGCACAAGGCCGTGGACGGTAAATCCGGTTGGTGGATCCAAAAACTCGACGTAAAAACCGACAAGATCAGCCCGTTGATCCGCGCTTTTGACGAACGGGAAGATTTCACTTGGTCACCGGACGGCAAGCTTTGGATGGCCGACGGCGCCAAGGTCTTTCGCTGGTGTCCCGGTTGCGGTGAGGGTTGGTGGCCGGTGGCGGATTTGGCAGAGCACGGTATCGAGACCATCACTCGCATGGCGATCTCACCGGACGGCAGCACCTTGGCTTTTGTCGCCGAGCATGTGAAAGCCCGGCCCACCGAGCCTTGAAAGAAAACCGCTCATGGCTCCGCTCCTTTCGGGATTCCATCAGCAGGGATTCCATCAGCCGGTTACACCATTGGCTCGACAGTCGCCCTCCCCGCTTCGGGCTGTTGCTCGGTCTCGGGCTGGTGGCGACCGCCGCACTTGCCGTTCAGCTGGTTTTCTTGGCGGTGCTGCCTGACCACCATCGAATCAACGAAAATGCCGACTACGTTACTTTTTACGAGCCGGTGGCCAACGCCATGCTGGCGGGAGAGCCCTGGCTGACCCCGGAAGGCCGGCCCGCCGTCCGATACCCGCCCGGCTATCCGCTCTTCCTAGCAGCGGTCTTCGGCATCGCCGACCATTTGCCCGGCGGGCGACACTTTTGGCTAGTGTTTTCCAATGTTTTGCTGGCGATGCTGGGGGCGGTCTTCCACCATCTCACCGCCCGTGGTTGGTTGAGCCCGTCGGGGGCGCTGTGGGCTTCTGCCTTATGGCTCAGCTATTTGCCTTTTTTATGGCTGAGCAAACAGCCGAATAGCGAGATGCCTTTTTTGGTCGCGCTTTTCGCGACGTTTTGGTGTTTTTCAGCGGCTTCAGAACGTCGATCCACGGTTCTGGCCCTAGTCAGCGGGGGACTCTTAGGTTTGGCTACTCTTTTTCGTCCGGTGACCCTGCTGCTCGGCTTGCCCTTGGTTTTGGCCTGGCTCTTCGCTTGGGCTCTGGAGCGGAAGCCGTGGGTCCGTGACGGCCGCATCTTGATGGTCATCGCTTTGCTGGCTGGTCACGTCTTGGTGCTGACCCCATGGGAGCTGTGGGCCCATCGCCAAACCGGCGAATGGATTCCCGTCAGCGACGGCGGACGTCTGAGTCTGATCGACGGCCTGACCCTGGCGGCCAAACCCGAACGGCACGGGCCTGAGGTGCCGGCGGACGTCAAGGCATTGATGGAGCAAATCCAAGAGCAGCGCCGGATCATCCGCGGACCCGTGGACGCCGTCGAATTCATGCTCGACCACGCTTCCGGTCTTACCTTGGCCAAAATGCTGTGGGTCCAGGCGTCGCGTTCCTGGTACGCCACGGAATCCTTGCGCTTCGAAAAGTATTTGCTGCTCTATCAGTTGCCTTATTTGCTGTTGGCTGTGCTCGGCCTTTGGAGCCTGTGCCGGGCCGAAGGACGACACAGGGAGGCCGGCCTGTTCATTCTGCTCGTAGTTCTCTATTTTTGGGCCATGACCACGCTGGTGCTTTCGATTCTTCGGTACATGGTGCCGGCCATGGCCCTGCTGATGTTGGCTATTGCTCATCGCATCACCTTTGATTTATTTCCTGCCCGGCGGCCGGAGCAAGCAGGCAGGCAAGATGCCGGCGCTCCCAGCGGGGGTTTCTCTTGAAAGAAGAGCCCCGGCCACGCTCGAATGGGACGCGCGGCCGGGGCTGACAAGGCACGATCAGGAGGAGTGATGACCGCGCAGAGAGCATCCGGACAAAAACCGAACAAGAGCTTCTCGGACCCGATCTCTATTGAAGTGTGTCTTCAGTTGGAGTGGGGTCTTCATTAGACCGGATCAGTCGGAGCAGGTCTCGAAGGCCTCTACGTCGGTAGTCGCCGGGGCCCGTTGACCGAGCTGATTGGCGTAAGTGCGCACCTCACCGGTGCTGGTGTCGGTCACTTCGAGGCTGTATTCCACATCCGTCGAAGCCGCAGTGAACACCCAGAAGTGGTCGTTCAGCGCGCATCCATCCAGCACTTTCACCATCAGCTCCCAATTGTCCCGTCCGAAGAACGAAAACAGGGTCGTGCTTTCGCTGGCACCGGGAACGGGGCGTCCCACGCCGGTAAGGCCGTCGTGGTCCTTCCAATCGACTCGAACCTCGAATCGCCCCGACCGCAAGGCGACCGTGTCAGGGGCATCGCCGATCCGAACTTGGCGAGTCGACGCGAGCTGGAATCCGGCGTCGGGATTGGCCGAATCCTGGAGCAGCACGCGGACCTCGTAGTCGCCAGGATCCAGGGGCCCAATGGCCACGGAAAAAGCGCTGGTCTCGGCCACCGAGGCTCCACATCCGGAACTCGCCACAAGGCCTCGGATTTCAATCTGATCGCCATTGACCGACGTGGAGACCAATTCCATGTCTTCACAAGTCACCGCAGTGACCAGAATCCGCAGATGCTCGTTGTCGTTCGGGGCTACCGGCTCGACGAATGCACGGGTCAGCAAGCCGTCGAGAGGAGCCACGCTCACGTCAAAGGTGGTCGATGCCACCGTGGTGCCGTACTGGTCGGTGACGTCGACCTCATAGGCGCCCGCGGCCAGGGGCCCCACCAAAACGTCGAATTCGAAAACCTCCGCTGGGCAAAGCCCCAGGCAAATGTCGTCGATGCGGACGGTAATCACCTGGCCGTCCACCACCACCTCGCCGACCGCAGCCGTGGGCGTGGAAATGCCAGAGATCTGAATCAGCACCTCCTCCGCCGCCGTGGGAGCGCCGGGGCTCACCGCAAACGTCACATCACCGATGAAAGCCGAAGCCGGAGCTGCCGTCAGAATCAGCAGGAAGGCGATACCTACGAGGCCGGTTACCGACGCTTGGGAGCGATAGCCGGGCCGAAAAAGATGGTTGAGCCGCATGGTCGAAGTCTCCTAAGAAGATTAACTTTGTGAAATAAGCATAGGGCTACTCGCTAAAAATGTCAATACGACATATTTTTGGTTGACTCTGTGCTGCTCACATCACTGGAAAGTACCCACAAAACAAAAACGCGGAGACACGACCTCTCGCCGCACTCCGCGCCTTTCTTAGGCTATAACTTTAGCTAGGGCCCATCCCGGAATGGATTCCGGTGGGTCGGAGCGACGCCCGGAGGCCATCCGGCCGACGCCCGCGATCGCATTTCTGAACGGGCCCTAGAGTCCGTCCAGTTTTGGCCTTCTCAAGGATCTAGAAGGCGCGGCGCGCCGAGCACGGAAAGCCGGCTCAGAGAGCCTGGAAAACTCTCAAGAAGCTCGAAGAGACTCCGCGACGATCTCATCGTCCGAAATCTCAATATCCGCCCCGTCATCGCTCAGGCGACACGGTCGATCCAAGTCGGACAAGATGTTGACCAGCTGATCCGGCGTTGGAAGCCCGACTTCTTGGGTGCTGAACTCGTTGCCCTTGTCGTACAGCGCTCCGGTCTCTTCCAAACACCGAAGCGCCTCACCCACAGCGAATACGAAAGATTCACGGATTCCGTCACCTTCCGTCGCCACGGTGGTGAGGTGTACCCCTCGAAATCCTGCCCCGAGGTTGTTGAGAATGATGGTCGGATCCAAAGCACCCTCAAGGTCTCTCTTATTGAGCTGTAGAAAGATCGGCACTTCTCGATCTCGGGCCTTGAGCCGCTTCTGCAAATTCTTGAACTGACGAAGAGAACCTGGGAAGCCTTCCGGCGTGGAGTCAACCACAAAGATGACGACATCCGCAGCCGTTAGGATTGTGGAACGGCGGCGGCCGAGTCTTGCTTGACCCGGCACCGCCACCACCCGACATTGAATTGGGCGCCCTAGGCGAAGCCCGCCTTTATATTCAAGCCAGTCGAAAAAGAGTGTCCGCCCATCTCGTTCCCGAGGAGTGGCCACGGGCCGGCCAAGTAGGCGACCCAAAGACCGAATCGATTCGGTCTTGCCCGAGCGGGGTGCGCCGTCATAAACGACGTGTAAGACGAGGTTGTCGGTTTCTGGATCTAGGATCGCCATAGATTTCCCGGCTTGAAGATTTGGGTTTCCGCGCTGCTGCTCAGATTTGCAGATCTTTCGAGAGAGAGGCGAGCTTGTGACGGGCCATCGCCAGATTCGCGGTCTTGCGATCGAATGCCATATAGAGGAAGAGCGAAGAGCCCTGTTGCGGGAACATCAAGTGATACTCCCTACCGAGGGTGATCAGGATGTCTTCAATCTTGTCGTCCAGGCCAAGGGCACTCATCACTTTTAGCTTCGAGCGAATGACTTCGGAGTTTCCCGCGGCAGCCACCTCGAGATCGAATCCGGCGCGCCCCCCGGCGGTGCCCAGGCACATGCCACTTTCGTAGTCGGCGAGGGCTGCGCCGATGGCACCTTCGATCTCCATGGATTTGGCGAGGACGTCGGTAAGGTTGCTCAAAATGAATCTCCTGGAAAGACCGAGGCCGGATTGAGAGAAAGATCGCAAGCAGCGAATTTCCGGCGCTCGAGGTTGGCGGGACCTCCCACAAAGGAGCAATCCCAAACTAATGGCAGATCTCTCGGCCGATGTGAATGGCCTGGGAGGGGGGGATGATCCGCCGCTGTTGAGTGGTCAACTATACCGCAATCCAACTCTGTGATGAACGGTTGAAGGGTTTCTGTAGGCCTCGACGACCTATGTAATATAAAAGTCTAAGTCGAGATTAATCGTCTAAGAGATATCAGACCGAAAATGTAATCTGCTTTGCAAGATTGCAGGCCTGCAAATCGGAAAGTGAGGCTCTGAAGTGAACTCTTGTCGGCAACGAAAAAAAGGGTTCGCACCATGGGACTGTCAGGGTTCACTTGATGGCGATCATCTAATCCGGCTGTTTAAACAAGCGAATGCCACTCAGACTCACGACTAAACGACCACCATCTAACTCGCTTAATTCACTTCGCCCTCGCCCTGAAATTTTTCTCAAAAATCCAAAAATTTACAAAAATTACACCCTCACCCGCCAGACGGAGCCCGCAAATCTCAAGCACGGGAGGTGGAGAGCGCTTCTACGGATTCGATCAGCTCGTTGGAGGCTCCGTAGAGAGGGACATAACCTCGGACGAGAATCTGAGCGCTACGGGTATATCCGACCTGATGAATTTCAGCGATCCCGAAGCGCAGCTGAGCCCGCACCGTCGCCGTCAGCACGCCGGCGGGATGGGCCATGCGGATTTGGTGCTCGGTCTCCCGCGAGGTTAGGGACGGCGCGCTGAGGCTGATCCGATGCGCCAGCGAGCCGGGGATCAGAGCTGCAGCAGCGAGGCAGGACCCGCCGGAGACCGCGAGGGAGCGATGGGCGGTTTGAGGCGTGAAATATCGAACTCTCAAATGGCTGGACGGGTCGACCGAACCCTCACCTGCCCGTTGACCGGGCGCGATGATGCAAATCTTGGGCACGGTTTCGCTGGCTTCGATTTGGTCTCCGGTCATGGGACGACCCTCTCGATCCCGAAGACCCATCGCCAGCCCCGCTGCTCTGCGGATCGTCCTCAGGCGCGCCATGAACTCGGCGTCCGATTCGAGGGCTTCGGGAGCTTCATCGGCTGTTTTCCCCAAATCAGCCGCGTTGACGATCACCATCGGCACCGCGACGTCCACACAGGAGATTTCGAGTCCTTCCAATCCGGGCTCGTCGAAGACATCGACGGGTCGACCGGTGGGCAGCAGCGCACCGGTGATTTGTCCCCCCGGCTCGAGCCAGCTCAGCTCCACCCCGGGAAAGGCCCCGGCGACACCGGGAATTTCGGTGTCCGCTGGAATGGGTAGCTTGCCGCCCGGAGTGCGTACGGAGGCGTGCATTCGGCCCCCGGTATTGGTGTTGAAGATGCGCAAATGGGTCACCGGATCCTGCGGTTCCACCAAACCTTGATCCAAGGCAAAAAGAGGCAAGGCCGCGGTCAAGTTGCCGCAGCTGACCCGCCAATCGATCTCTGCCTTGTCGGCGGCAAGCTGGGCCAACGTGCTTTCGATGTCGGCCCCGTCGCCGTCTGTTTTCTCCACCAAAAACACCTTATTGCTGGTGGGGTGCCCTCTCCCAAGACCGGAAATCTGCCGGGTCGCCAACGCCCCGGGGCGAGCGCCCATCAAGAGCCTCAGCACTTCATCGCGCAATCTGGGCTCCGTGGGCAAATGACTCGTGGACAAAACAACTCCGGTCGAAGTACCCCCGCGCACATGGACCACGGGGATCTCCGCCACACCTCGATGGATTCTCGGCAAGCTCGACATGGTCTGATTATACTCTTTTGCCTTTTCTCTGGCGGGCCGCTTCGCAACTATCTGAGTCGCTCGGGCCGGACGGGCCGAGAACCACCCCAGACTGATAGGGTACGATCCGCTGCTGCGCTCCCGAGAAATAATTGACCCGCCGCTTGTGTTGTCGAGAAAGCTATGCGCCAATTTTCATCTATTCGCCGAAGCAATTTCCCCACCCGGCTGTCTGCGAAGGCCGCAGGTCGATCACCCTGGATCACCAGCGTCTTGCTGCTGATCCTCCTGCTGCCGATCACGGGATTCTTCGTCGGCTGCTCGGGGGACGGGCGGACTCCGCTGGTGTTGTACTCCCCCCACGGCCGGGACTTGTTGGGACTCTTTGAAAAAACCTTCGAGGCCGAGAATCCGGATGTCGACGTCCGCTGGCTCGACATGGGATCCCAAGAGGTTTACGACCGGATTCGATCCGAGGCGGTCAATCCCCAGGCGGACGTATGGTTCGGCGGACCAGCGACGATTCTCGCCCGAGGCGTGGAAGACGGTCTGCTGGAAGCCTTCCGTCCGACCTGGGCGGAAGCCGTGCCGATCTCGGGGCGCCATCCGGACGACCTTTACTTCAGCCTATATCGCACCCCTCCCATTCTTGTCTATAACGAGCAAGCGGTCACCGCCGAAGACGCACCCAAGGATTGGGACGATCTCTTGGATCCGAAATGGACCGGCAAGGTATTGATTCGCGACCCCTTGGCCAGTGGCACCATGCGCACTATTTTCGGCATGATTTTGGCCCAATCCCAAGCCCGAACCGGGGACACGGCAGAAGGTTTCGACTGGCTGCGAAAACTCGACGGCCAAACCAAGGAATACGCCCACAACCCCGCCTTGCTGCACCTCAAGATGGAACGTCAGGAAGGCCTGGTGACCTGCTGGGAGCTGACCGACATCCTTTTCCAACGCAAACGGGGGGCGCCCCTGGCTTACAATTTCCCCTCCAGCGGCTCGCCGGTGATCGAGGATTCTGTGGGTTTGGTAAAAGGCGCTCCCCATTCGGAGGTCGCCAAACGATTCATCGAGTGGGCCGGCAGTGTGCAAGCCCAAAAACTTGCCGCCGCCGAAGCCTTCCGTCTACCGGCCCGAACGGACTTGCCCGCCGAGGAATTGCCCGAGTGGGCGCGGGAAGCCTTGGACGCGTTGGTGACCGCCGATTTGGATTGGAAGCTGATCGAAGAAAAAGGCGCGGAATGGATGAATCGATGGGATCGAGAAGTACGCGGAAAGGGCCGTTGAGGTGATCTCGAGGTGACTTTTTTGCACATGGAGGGTCTCGCCAAGAGCTTCGGTGAGACCCTGGTTCTTCACGACTTCTCCATCCAACTCGACGAGGGGGAAATTCTCGCCCTGCTCGGCCTTTCCGGCAGCGGCAAAACCACGGCGTTGCGCCTGTTGGCAGGATTCGAATCTCCCGATCGCGGTCGGATCATGCTCGACGGGGCCGATGTGACCGGGACCGCTCCCGAAAAACGGGGTTTCGGCATGGTTTTCCAGCACTATGCCCTCTTCCCCCACATGACCGTGGCCGAAAATGTGGCTTTCGGCCTGGAATCTCGGGCTTGGGAAAAGCCTAGAATTCGCTCCCGCATCGCCGAGATGTTGGCCCTGGTGCACCTCGAAGGTTTCGGGGATCGCAGGGTCTCGGCCATTTCCGGTGGACAGCAGCAGCGGGTCGCCCTAGCCCGCGCCTTGGCTCCGGAGCCTCGTCTGCTATTGCTCGACGAACCCCTTTCCAACTTGGATCCAGCTCTGAGGGAAAAAACCCGCGACGATCTGCGCACGGCGGTGCGTCGGCTGGGCATCACCACCGTTTTGGTGACCCACGAGCAGGAAGAAGCGTTCCACGTCGGAGATCGGATCGCCGTTTTACACCGAGGCCGTCTACAGCAAGTGGGCACGGCCATGGACCTGTATCGGCGACCGGAAACCCCTTTTGTCGCCTCGTTCATCGGCCGTTCGGGGCAATTGAAGGGCACGGTGCAAGGCGCCGGCCGCGACGACGGCACGGTTGCCGTCAGCCTGGCGGCCGGCGAGGTCTGGCACGGGCGTCCAGCTAAGGACGTCACCGTCGAGCCCGGTCTCGAGGTGGTCTTGGTCGCCCGCCCCGAGGCACTTTCCTTGAACGCCTCGACGGGTCTCAAAGGCAAGGTGGTCGAGATCCGCTTCACCGGTGCCCTCACCTATGGGGTGGTTGAACTTGAATCCCCAGGCCAACCCAAACCCGTCGACGTTTGGGTTGAGGGGGACCCGCCGGAGGTGGGATCCCATGTTCGGGTCGACCTTCGGAGCTCGGGCCCCGTTCCAACCCTGTTCCCCGCAAAGGACTTCGATTGAGCCCCCCGCTCGGCGGCGCTCGGCTGAGAGGCGAGTCTCGCCGCTTGGCCACCGCATTGGCCGTGGCCTTCCTACTCCTGTGGGTGGTGGGATATCCCCTGCTGCTGACCTTGATCGAGGCCCTCGGCGGCGGCTCGACTTTGGAGCATTTCAAGACCTTCGCCCAACGGGGTGACGAGTGGCTGGCCCTTTGGCGCAGCGTCTGGATTTCGGTGGCGTCGGTTGTGCTGGCCGGGCTCGTGGGTATTCCGCTCGCCTTTGTTTTCGAACGCACCGACTTCCCCGGACGACGCATTCTCGGCGCGTTGGTCGCCTTGCCGGTGGCCCTGCCACCGCTGGTGGGCGTGATCGCTTTCCTCTTTCTCTACGGCGAAAGCGGCATCTTGACCAGTCTCCTGAAGTTGGCGTTGGGTCTCGAATCGGCGCCGTGGCGATTGGTTGGCCCTGGCGCCATTCTGTTGGTTCACACCTACTCGATGTATGTGTATTTCTACCTCTTCGTGCGCGCGGCGCTCATGCGCCTCGACGGCTCGATGATCGAGGCGGCTGCGTCGTTGGGAGCGGGCAAGCTTCGAATCTTGCGCAAGGTGATCCTGCCCCAGCTGCGCCCGGCGATCCTGGGGGCGGCCTTGCTGACCTTCATGACCTCCCTCGGCTCGTTTTCTGCGCCCTATATTTTCGGCGGCGGCTACCGGGTCATGACCACCCAAATCGTGGCGTCGAAAGTCGGCGGACAGCAGGCCCTGGCCCAAGTGGAGGCGGTGGTTTTGGCTTGCGTGGCGCTCTTGGTCCTGTGGATCATCCGACGCTTCCAAGGCGAAGAATCCGTGACCTCGGCCCACGGCATCGCCCCGGAGCGTAAGACCATCCGCAGCTTCTGGGCGCGGTTGAGCTTCGGTGTGGTGGGTTGGTCGTTGGCGCTGTTCATGTTGTTGCCGCACCTGACCTTGATCCTGATCTCTTTCGTGCCGCTCGGCACTTGGACCACCGAACTCTTGCCGCCGGAGCTTTCGTGGGTCAACTACCGCGATCTTTTCTCTCAACCGGAACGCCTGCGGCCGATGGCCAATTCCCTGTGGATGGCGGCGGTCGCCACCTTCGGCGCCGTGTCCTTGGGTTTCTTGGCGGCGCGCCAAGCCACCCGACGTGGGGGGCGACTGGGTGGCGCGATTGAAGGGTTGATCGCCTTGCCTTGGGCGATCCCCGGCACGGTCTTCGCCCTGGCCCTAGCCACCGCCTTCAGCGTCCATTCCCCCATGACCCTACGGTTCTTGTGGGTCGGCACCCCGATCATTCTGCCCCTGGCCTATTTGGTGCGCTGCCTGCCGATCACCGGACGCTCGGCCCTCGCTGGATTGCGTCAACTGGACCCGGCCTTGGAAGAAGCCGCGTCGAGCCTCGGGGCTTCCTCGAGCCGGCGGATGTTTCGGGTGGTTTTGCCCTTGGTTCGCCCCGCTTTGATGGCGGGTTTAGGCCTGTCGTTCATCACGGCTCTGGGTGATTTTGTGACCTCGGTCGTGCTTTATACCTACACCACCCGACCGATTTCGATCGAAATCGCGTCGTCGCTCCGCGTCCAGGAATTTGGCATTGCTGCCGCTTATGGGGTGCTCTTGATGATGTTCTCGGCGACGGCGTTTTTGATTTGGGGTCGGGGGGAAGCCGAGAAGTGAGCGACGACCGCAAGCTGTCTCTTTCCAAACTTTGGGTGCTGATGGTGACGGCCTTTGTGGACATGATCGGCTTTGCCTTGATCGTGCCCCTCCTGCCGTTTTACGCCACTCAATTCGGCGCCGATGCCTTTACCGTCGGATGGTTGATGGGCATTTTCGCTCTCGGTCAAATGTTGACCTCCCCGTATTGGGGTCGGCTTTCGGATCGAATCGGCCGCAAGCCGGTGATGATCGCCTCCCAGCTCATCTCGGCCACCGCCTTCATCGTTTTTGCCTTTGCCAACTCCGTGCCCCTGCTGTTGCTTTGCCGGTTTCTCCAAGGGGTGGGCGGCGGTAGCCTGGGAGCGGTCAGCGCCTATGTCAGCGATGCCGTCGGGCCGAACGAGCGAGCGAAAGCCCTGGGCTGGATCACCGCCTGCACCAGCGCGGGCGTGATGGTCGGGCCGGCGATCGGCTCCTTGACGGTCGGTTATTCGAGGGCGGCACCGGGTCTCATCGCCGCGGCTTTCTGTTTGGCCAACATGCTTTTTACTTTCCTATGGCTGAAGGAAGCCAGAGATCGCCCGGTGGCCCGTCGGACGAAACCGCGGCCGAAAATCGGCGGTCAGGTCAAAGAGGTCTTGTTGAATCCCGGCCTGACCGTCAACGGGCTGATCTGGATCTACACCGCCGGCATGATGGCCTTCATGTCCATGACCGGCATCATGGCGCTCTACCTGGAATTTCGATTCCAAATCACCGAACAGACCATCGGCTGGTTTTACGTGGCAGTCGGTTTCGTGTCGATGCTCATGCGCGGCATGATTCTCGGCAAGCTGGTGCACCTCTTCGGCGAGGTGCGAGTGTTGCGCATGGGCGCCGCGACCCTCGGGATCGGCCTAGCGAGCATTCCCTTCGCCACCACGCCCCTGACCTTCGCCTGCTTCATGCTCTTAGTGCCCACCGGCACCGCCCTGCTCTTCCCTTGCACCACGTCCTTAGTGACGAGATACGCCGACCCGGACGAGGTCGGACAAACCGTGGGCGTGCAACAAGCCTTCGGCGGCGTCAGCCGTTTGCTGGCACCCATTTGGGCCGGCGCCGTATATCAAGGTATCGGCGAGCAAGTGCCTTTTTGGATCGGCGGAGCGTTGGTGCTCGCTACCGCAGCCCTTTCTTTTCGCCTGCGCCCGGGGGAGGCTCCGAAGAGCCCGAGAACCATCTGACACCTGCGTACCTTGCCCGAGATCGAATCATTCAGATCCCTGCCTGACGCGAAGGGCTCAATCGGGACGAGGATCTTCCGACGCTTCTGCCGTCTCGGGGCATGTTAGACTATTTGGATTAGCTCGCCCCCTGCCGGAATCGTCGCGGGAGATGAAGATTCACGCCCCCATCACGACCGAGACCCGATTCTCGGACGGCTTTAAAAAACTCGCTGCAGCTGTTGAGGTTCCAGCCTTGACGCTGCTCGTCCATCCCGACGTGCGCCGTGTCGGCGAACGGGTGACCTTGACCGCGCTGACTTCTAAAGGCGCAGTTGACCTGTCGCGGCGCACACCGCTCTTCTCGTCCCCTGGTGACTGCACCGTCCGGGCTCTTGACGTCTCTTACCTCAGTCGCAAGCCGCTACGGCTTATCGCGGGTCGAGCAGGAGAAGGCGGAAGCCCGGCTGAACTCGTGCTCGAACGCGCCGGCAGCTCGACTCCGGTCCAGATCAACGGCGAGCCTCTCGGCGAACGCCACTGCTTCTCCGCCGACGACATCCAACGCGGTGTCGTGCTTGAGCTGGGCGGACGAGCTGTGCTGCTGCTCCACCTCTGCCCAGCGGTCGCCCTCGAGGGCCCCAGCTTCGGATTGGTGGGTCACTCCGGGGCGATGCAGCGGCTGCGCGAAGACATAGCCCTCGCCGCCGACCTCGACGCGCCAGTGCTGTTGCGGGGAGCTTCCGGCACCGGCAAGGAGTTGGTGGCTCGCGCCGTGCACGACGCCGGTGATCGCCGCGAGGGGCCTTGGGTGACCGTCAACATGGCGGCGATTCCGCCGTCTCTGGCCGCATCAGAGCTCTTCGGCGCCACCAAGGGAGCCTTTACCGGCGCCAACCGCCGCAAAGACGGATTCTTCGCCGCCGCTAGCGGAGGCACCCTCTTCCTCGACGAAATCGGCGACACTCCGATGGAGGTGCAGCCGCTGCTGCTGCGCGCCTTGGAGAGCGGTGAGATTCAGCCGGTGGGAAGCGCCAAGTGCCGGCGCGTCGATGTGCGCGTCGTCGCCGCCACCGACGCCGACCTCGAAGCTCGGATTGCCGAGGGCCGTTTTCGTACGCCGCTGTTGCATCGTCTGGCCGGCTTCGAGATCCGCCTACCGTCCCTGGCCGAGCGTCGCGACGATGTCGGACGGCTTCTCTTTCACTTCTTGAACCGTGAGCTGGGAGGCATGGAGCCCTTGTCGACCGCCGCCGACGCTGCCGCCGAACGCCCCTGGCCACCGGCGCCGCTGGTGGCGCGCCTCGCCGCCTACGATTGGCCGGGCAATGTACGACAGCTGGCCAATGTGGCTCGGCGCCTGGCCGTTGCACGCCGTGCAAACCGCCCGATCGAGCTCGAGCCCTTCGTAGAATCTCTGCTGACCGATTCCGGCGGAGCGGGCACGCCGGAGGCAACGCTCGGCCCAGCGGTATCCGACGGATCCGTCCCACCCCAGCCCAACGACTCCGGATCCCCGACCGGCAAGTGGCGTCCCGTGTATCGCCAAGCTTCCGAGGTCAACGAAGATGAGCTGGTAAACGCCCTACGAGCGGCGAATTTTCAGCTCAACACCGCTGCCGAGGCCCTCGGTGTGTCCCGCTCGGTGCTCTATCAGTTGATCGAGGGATGTCCGCGGGTGCGCAAGGCGGCGGATTTGAACCAGGAAGAGATCGAGCAGGCGCTCGCGAGCCATGGGGATGAAGCCGCTGCCGCGCGGGCCTTGGAGATTTCGCTGCAAGGGCTGCGTCTGCGCATGAAAGCCCTGAGCTTGCGCTAAAGTACTCACCCGATGGACCCAGCCCCCCCTTTGCCCGAGTACATCGGCCCTTACCGGGTCACCGGTCGACTGGGCCGTGGCGGCATGGGCGAGGTGCTGCGGGGCCACGACGACCGGCTCGACCGACCCGTCGCCCTGAAGTGCATCCGCCCCGACGCGCGCGATCCGCAAAAAGCCCTCCAGCGTTTCCGACGTGAGGCGCGGGCCGTGGCACGGCTGAGCCATCCGGCCATCGTGCAGGTGCACGATTGGGAGGAAAGTGAGGGGCAGAGCTGGCTGGTTATGGAGCTGGTGGAGGGGCGCACCCTCGACGAGGTGATCGCCAAAGGACCGCTGCTGCCGGATCGCGCTCTGGACATTGCTCGCGACATCGCGTCCGGCCTGGCCGAGGCCCATGACGCGGGGCTGGTGCACCGCGATTTGAAGGCGAGCAACGTGATCCTCTCCTACAAGAGCAGGTCCGCTCACGGCCAAGCGAAGATCCTCGACTTCGGCCTCGCCAAGACAGTTCGGCTCGAGGACTCGGAGACGGCAGAGGCAGCGATGCCGAGCTCTACTCTGACGAAAGAAGGAAATGTCGTCGGCACGGTGACGGCCATGTCACCGGAGCAGGCCCTTGGGAAGAAGGTAGACCCCCGCTCCGATCTCTTCTCCCTCGGCATCCTGCTCTACGAGATGTTGAGCGGGATTCTGCCCTTCAAGGGCGATAGTGCGATCGAAACCCTGACCCGCATTTGCAGCGCTAAGGAGGAACCCCTTCGCCGTCTCGATCCGAAGATTCCGGAAGGTGTTTCGAGCCTCGTGACTCACCTGCTGGAAAAAGAGCCGGCCTTGCGACCGAGCGGTGCCCGGCTGGTAGTGGCCGAAATCGACCGACTGCGCTCGGGCTCGCGGAAGAGAGTGTCCGTTGAATCGGGTACCGAAGAGCTGACCAAGGCGGACGTTCCGCTGTCTCAAGTGGTGACACTTTCCGCAGGCGACGGGGTTTCAGTGGGCGCTGAGACGCTAGAGCGGATTTCAGCGCGGGAAACCAAGGGGAGTGCCTTTCGTTGGGGTGCCGGCGTCACGGTGGTGATCGTTGCGGTCGGGTTGTGGGGTTGGACATCGTGGCTAGAGTCGACCAATGAGGAATCGGCGATCAGCGGCCCGGCTGTCAGCCACCCGCTCGAGGCCGATCTGACGAGCTACGAGCTCTATCAGCGGGGAATGGCTTATCTGGAACGGCCCGATCGCAAGGGCAATATTGATAAAGCCACCACGGCCTTCCAAAAAGCGTTGGCACAAGATCAGAGATTCGCTCCGGCCCTCGCCGGCCTAGCCCGTGCCTACCACCTTGACTATTTTCGAGGAAGCAGGGACTCCCAGCGTTTGGAGCAGGCGCTAGCTGCTGCCGAGCAGGCCGTTAAGATCGACGAGTATCTAGCCGTTTCTAGGGTTATTTTGGGATCGGTGTATTTGGAGATAGGCCGATTAGACGACGCGATGCGGGAGCTCTTGAAGGCTTTGGAGATCGAACCCTCGAACGCCTCAGCTTGGGCCGGGCTCGGAAGAGTCTTCGAGATTCGAGGCGATTTCCAGCAAGCGGAGGAGCACTATCTACGTGCTGGAGATATCCAACCTAAAAAAGCCGAGCACCTAGGTATGTTCTATTACAGGGCTGGCCGATACGAAGAGGCTATCGCCGTCTTTCTAGGTTATCTTCAGGTGGTTCCCGACAACTTCGTGGTGCTGAGCAACCTTGGGGCGATGTATTACATGCAAGGCTCGATCACTGAAGCCGCGACTTGGTTTCAACAAGCTCTCTTGGTCAAACAGGACTCTGCAATCTACTCCAACATGGGCACGATCTATTTCACCCAGGGGCTCTACGCTCAGTCGGCCTCCGCCTTCCAAAAAGCGATCGAGAATGGTGGCTCAAACAATTACTTGCTTTGGGGCAACCTGGGCGACGCCCGCCGCTGGACCCCTGGCCAGAAGGGGATGGCCCGAAAGGCGTATCTCCGGGCCATCCAGCTGTTGAACGAAAAGTTTTCGACCAAGCCCCAAGACTCGACCCTGCGGACACGGATAGCCCTCTATGCAGCCAAAGCCGGCGATTGCGATCAGTTTCTAGCCGCAATCGACGAGTCAGGGGATCTTCCCGCTGACGATGGCCGCGCCTGGTTCCGCTTGGCTGTCGCCCAGGAAGTATGTGAGCGCCGCGACGACGCGCTTGCCGCCCTGGAAGCATCGCTGAAAGCGCGTTTTTCTCTTGAAGAGATTCAACGAGATCCAGAGTTGCTGGATCTCCGCCAAGACCTTCGTTTTCACGAGCTGGCTTTAAGGTATCCATCCAAAGGCCGTTGAGCATCCGAAAAATAGGTGTCAACCGTTGGGTTCGTAAGGCTCTGGGGGCCCTGTTGGTTCAACGACCATTTCGGGGTCGACGATGTAGTCTCCTTGCTCGGGCACAGTGACCTTCAGCTTGAAGCGGAAGGCGTAATTGGGTTGAGCTATGGGGAAGTTGCCTGGGCTAGGTGATGCCGGCCACCACCAACCGTTGTCGCGAAAGTTGGCCCCTGTTGTGTTAGATAGGTCTGGCAAGGGATTTTTTCCGGTTCCTATTTGAATCATCTCTAGAGTTGGGGGATTACTGTCCTGGACTGTTGACAGAACTGCTGTTTTGTTCGGCCCAAACCCACCCTTCTGCAGCTGAATGGCCAGGGTATCGTTTACCTTCATGACGATAGGCAGTGTTGAACAGGGGCTCTGATTAAATATATTCCAATAGTAGTTTAGCTGCTTTTCACTGGAATCCGCGTTGGTATTCTTTTGCGACGAAGGTCGATCCGTTAGTGAAAGTGTTAGAACCCAATTGGTCGTCATTGTCCTTCTCCCTATCTCTTGTTTGAGGTTGCCATCGAGCGATCCGATAGACATCAGTACGGATCGAGCCACAGAATTCGCAATCCTCATGCCAGCAGTTGCCATTCTTTGACCTTCTAACTGCCAAGCAGGCCAGCCTGGCACCTCCGATCTGCTCCCTCGAATACTACGAACTGCCTGGTAGGCCAGCCTGGTACCTCCGATCGCTTCACCTCCCAGCCTAAGGTTTTGCCTCTTCTGTTAAGAATCCCGATCTCCGAGCTGCCCAAGACCAGCTGGCCCACAAGTAGTCACCAGGACCGTCCTCAGACGACCCAGATCGTCTGAGGACAAACTCGACCGTCTCCAGTCAACCCCGCCTCAATCCTCCACGAAACGCCAACGCGCCTCGCAAAGCTCTGGGAAAAATAGGTTTATCCCTCTCTTTAGATCTCCTGTGGTCCCTGGCACGGCGCTTGCGATGTGTCTCGACAGTAGCAACAACCTCGTCAATATCGAAAGCGGTGCTCGCGATCGGCGGAGCGGTGAAAGAGGCGAGTTGGTTTGCGAAGCGCTGCCGCGAGAAAAACCTCAGTTTCAGAAAGGGAGAAAAATGTTTAATTTAGAAAAATCTAATACCAACCGAGTCGGTACGATCTGTAGCCGTGGCGGCCGGTTCCCGGCTGAGAGCCTCATCACAGCGCTCGTCTTCTTGACCCTCGCCCCCATTGCCGTACGCGCCGATCTCAACGGCGACGGCCTACCTGATGCGGTCTTCGCAAACCACGGTCAACCCAATCGTCTCTGTCTCGGGAATGGGGCTGGGGGATTCAGCAGTTGTTTAAACGTCAGCAGCGACGCCTTCGTGAGTGTAGGTTTGGCGCTTGGCGACGTGGACGGTGACCATGACCTCGATATTGTGTTTTCAAATGAGGCACAGCCCAATCGTCTATGCACGAATAACGGCGGTGGCACTTTCGCTTGTGCCGACATCAGCGGCGACGTGTTCAACACGATCGGTGCGGTTCTGGGTGACGTAGACGGCGACAACGATCTCGACATTGTTTTTCCGACGAATGGCCAGCCGAATCGCCTATGCATGAATGATGGTAGCGGCAGTTTCTCGTGCACGAACCTCAGCGGCGATATCTTCAGCACGTTCGGCGGAGCTCTGGGTGACATAGACGGCGATGACGATCTCGACGCGGTCTTTGCGAATGGGGGGCAGCCCAATCGCCTGTGCATAAATGATGGCAATGGCAACTTCGCATGCACAGCCGTCAGCGGCGACAGTTTCATCTCTATGGAGCTGGCCTTGGGCGACATTGACGGCGACGACGATCTCGACGCTGTCTTTGCGAGCTGGGTCGATCCCAACCGGATCTGCGTTAATGACGGTAGCGGGGGTTTCGCCTGCGCCGATCTGAGCCCCGAAGTTTTGAACACTCGGGATGTGACGCTCAGTGATGTGGATGGCGACAACGATCTCGACGTCGTCCTGACAAACGATCCTGGGCCCGACCATGTGTGCATGAATGACGGTAGTGGGAGCTTCACTTGCGCGAATATCAATCCCGACTCGTTTGGTGCCTATGAGGTGGTGCTGGGAGATCTGGACGGCGACAACGATCTCGACGCGGTCTTTGCGAACGCTAACCAGATCAACCGGGCCTGCACCAACGACGGCAGCGGCGGTTTCACCTGTGCGCCCGTCAGCGGAGACTCTTTTTTCACCCGGGGCGTGGCATTGAGCTCAACCCTGCAGACGGCCCCCGGGCTCTCGATCGCTACCACCATCCCCGGCGCCGAGTCCGAGACGGTCGACGTGGCCCTCGACTTCAGCGCCAACGGCAGCCAGATCGTCGCCTCCGCCTTCTCGGTCGACTATGACGAGACCTGCCTGACGTTTGACGACACCGATGTCAGCCCGGCCGACGGCATTCCCGACGGCTTGACCCTGTCGATTCCGGGGGACTTCGACGTCACAGTCTTCCATGACCTGGGCGATTCCGACGGTGAAATCGACATCCTGATCAGTGATCTCTCACCGCCGTTCGCGACCTTGCCCGACGGTCCCCTGGCGACCGCCACCTTCACCGCCACGTGCTCGCCGAGTCTCGGCTCGACCGAGCTCGCGACGGTGGCTTTCTCATCAGCTCCGACTGCCACCTACTCCAACGACCAAGCGCAAGACGTCGATGGCACGGAGACGGACGGATCGGTGGAGATCTACCCCGGACCGCGCGGCGATTGCAACAGTAACGGAACTCTGAGCGTCGCCGACATCGTCGGTGAGTCGCTGGAGATCTTCGATGGTGACGGCACCCTCTGGACCGACGCAGGGGCCGGCACCTTCGTCGGCAGCCCGGTAGGCTGCGACGCCAACGCCGACACTACGATCAACGCCGGTGACGTCTCTTGCACCACCCTGCTGATCTTCGGAGACACCTGCTCGGGCGGCGGCTCGCTAACGCTGACCCAGGGAGAGCCGAGGCTGGTGATCGACGGTTCGACCCTGCTTCGCCGCGGTGAGTCGCTGTGGTTGCCGGTACGCCTCCAGAGCCGTGGGCAGGCTATCTCGAGCCTGGTCTTCTCCCTCGACGTCAGTCCTCGGCTACTGCTCATCGACCCCAGCGACCGGGATCGCGACGGCATTCCCGACGCGGTGCGCTTCCCGGCGGGCACACCTTCCATGGCAAACATTCGTTTCGACAGCGGTGACCGCGATGGCGAGCTGGATGTCTTGATCTCGAACCTGAGCGGCACGGCATTGGCCGACGGAGTGGTGCTGGAAATCCAGGTCGAGGCATTGCGCCGAACCCTGATCTCCAGGGGTCTTCAATTCTCGACCGCGCCGGAAGCTTCTTTCGGCAGTGTCGGGGGCAAGAGCATTTCCGGCCAAGCCGTCGTCGTCCAACGACCGAAGCGCTAGCTTGAACCTTGCCGGGCCGGCGTCTTCCAAGGATCGGGCAAGACGCCGGCCCTTTCTCACCTCGAAAGGAATCAAGCCGTGAAGCTATTGACTCACATCCTTCGGCTGGTTTTGGTGATGGAGCTCCTGTCGACCGGGTTGTTCCAAGCCAATGCGGAGATAGCGCAAAAAGGTGTCACCGGGCCACAGCTGATCTTGGACGGCGGCATTGAGGCGACTGTCGGCGTCCCGATTTTTGTCCCCCTAACCTTCACCGGGGGTGGCCACGAAATCACCGCCATCGCCTTCTCCCTAGATCTCGACTTAGACGCCCTACAGCTCGATTCGGCCGACGACAACGGCGATGGCATCCCCGACGCTGTCAGCTTTCCCTTCGGCGCCGCCGGCTTCACCATCGTGAGCTTCGACGCCACGGACCAAGACGCCGAGCTCGACATCCTGCTCGCCGAGCTGTCAGGGCTCCCTTTTTCCGACGGCCTGCTCCTAGAGATAGAGGTCGTCCCCACTGGGGTCGGACAGGTTGCCGATTGGATTCGTTTCTCGCGGAATCCGGCGCCGTCATTCGGCAATGCCCAAGGCCAGGATGTGCCGGGTTCCGCGACAGTAACCGGCAGTGGCCTGATCTTCGCGGACGGCTTCGAGTCCGGAGACCTCAGTCGCTGGCTGAAATCGGATCCGTACGCCAACTAACCCACGCGGTTTGACGCCCCAACGGCACCGACGCGGATCGGAGAAACGCAAAAAGCGGACCTATCAGCCTCCGTGAAGGTCCAGCAAGGAACCCGTCTGCCGAGACTCGACGTCTTTGGGGGCCAGGTCCAATTTGGCTAGGTAAGCTTCTTCAAGATTGGGTAATACCAAATCACCGGCAGGTTCTTGGCCGACCCCGGCGACGGCCCGGACACGTACTCCTTCGAGGGTCCGCACTCGGGTGGTGACTCGATATTTTTTGGAGAACTCCCGAAGCTGCTCGTCGGCCACTAGGGCTTCGAAGATGCGCCCTTCTGCTTGGTGGATCAGCTCTCGTGCGCTGCCGTCGAAGAGTAGTTGTCCCTCGTTCATCAACAGGATTCTCGACGCGGCCGCGGCCACGTCGCTGGCGATGTGGGTGGAGAAGAGGATGATGCGTTCGCCGGCCACTGACAGAAGGCTTTCGCGCAGGCGGTTGCGGGATTCCACATCGAGGCCGGTGGTGGGCTCGTCGACGATGAGGATCGGCGGTGAGCCCAGGAGGGCTCGGGCGATGCCGATGCGTCGTCGCATGCCGCCGGAAAGGCTGCGGACTTTTTTGTCGGCGCTGCCGTCGAGGCCGACCTGGCTCAGGACCCGATTAATTTCAATCCGACGAGCCCGGGTATCGTTGAGGCCGATCTCCAACGCCCAAAAATCCAGGAAGGCGGCTACGGTGATTCCCTCATAGGCGTTGAAGCTTTGCGGCAGGAAACCCACCAATCGACGATAAAGCGCTCGGTTCTCCGGCGTGACCGGCTCACCCCTGAAAAGAACTTGCCCGCGGCTGGGCTCCAACAAACCGCAGAGGGTGCGCAGGAGGGTGGTTTTTCCCGCTCCGTTGGGCCCCAAAAGGCCAATGATTCCGGGTTCTAGGTGGAATTCCACACTGCGCAGTGCTTGGAATCCGTTGCCGTAAACCTTGCATAAATTGCGCGTCGATAGACTGACCGGCGCCGAGGTGTCGCGCCAAGCCGGTGGCGACTTTCGAAGCTCCGTGGCTTGCTTGTCGCGTAAGCGAACTAAATCGATGGATCGCAGCAGCACTGGAAGGAAGAGCAGACTGGTCAAGATCGAAACCGGGCCGGCCACGGCGGCGAGCACGAAGGCGGCAACCCAGGGGAATCGATCGGCGTCGAGGCCCCAGGTCGGCAAGGCGAAAAGCGTCGACCAGGCCAAGGCGGCGAAAAGCGCGGCAGGCAAACGCAGGGTGAGCCAGCGATAACCTTGCGCCGCAGCCAACGGGCCGGCCCTTTCGACACGGACGGCGGCTGCCACCTCCGCGGCCAGTGGCAAGGCTGCGGTCATGGCGGCGGCCAAAATCAGCAGCATCATCTCGTCCAGGGAGCCGCGCAGCGCCCTGGCCGCCGGGGCACAGAAGATCGTGGCGAGCACCAAAGGAGCCAGCGCGGCAAATCCCAACGGCACGGAGCTGAGCCGGCAAATCGTTAGACCGAGCAGCAGCAGAGGCAGAGTAGAAGCGATCGCCAACAGACGTCGACGCTCCGGAGTCCAGCGGGTGAAGCTCGTTTTGGGCCGCTCGACACTGACCCCTGGGGGTAAGCGGGCCTTGAGCACGGTGCGCGCCAATGCGGAGCGCGCCACGGGGCGCTGGCCGCGCGCCAGGTAGAGAAATCTCACCGTCACCGGCAGAACGAAGGAGCCCCCTTGCCGTTTGATCACCGGCGACGACAATGCTTCGCGAACCCGAAACAACCCCAAGGGCGAAACCGGTGCCGCTCCTTCCTGGCTCAAGGGAGCCCGAAATAGCTCTTTGCGATCGGGAACTTGGAGTTCATCGTCCGGGGATTCGGAACCGGCGATCCTAACGGTCACCTCTTGCTCGGAACCCGGCAACTTGACCACCGACAAGGCGCCGCCGAAAGCGGTGCGCTCGCGCAAGACCTGCACGGCTCGATCGATGTTCTCTTTCGGCACCCCGGGCAAGGGGATCAGCTCCACCCGCGGGGACGGCTCCCCCCAATCGGGCAGAATCATTTCCGAGGTCGGACGAAAATGGAGGCTGCCCATATCCTCGACCATCTGCCGATAACCCGCCTGCAAGCGATCCAGATCCGTGCTTCGAAGCACGAAGCGGTAGAACGTGACCTCGCGATCGGTTTCCGCTTTCTCTTCCGCGTCGCTGTCGAAACGCATGGGCCGAGAGCCGCCGGCCCCGGCCAAGGGCATGGCGATCAAGGATGCGCCGATGTGAGAAAGCTGTGCTTCGTAACGGGCGGCCAGGGATTGCATCCGTTCTGCGGAACGGTCTTGCGCGCGTAGCTTCAGGCCCACGGAAGCGGACCTGGGATAGACCAGGCTCCAGGACTCGACGACTTCTTCCAGATCCTTGAAGTGCTGCTCGACCCGAGCGACTTCCCGCTCGGCTTCCTGGAGGGTCGATCCTTCATGGAATCGAAGCTGGATCGAAATGTCCGCCATGGGCGCTACCAGACGGCCGGAGCGTAGGGTCAGAGACGAGCCGAATACCATCACCACCAAATAACCGGCCGTGAATCCACCGAGCAGCACTGCCCAAGGATTTCGCAGTACGAATCGCAGGAGCTTTCTCGTCCAAGGCAACATCTGGGGTTGGAGGGCCGGAACCACCAGAGTGGCCAGGCATCCAGCGGGTACGGTGATGGCAAACAATCGGACCGGGTCGCCCAAGAGTTCCCCCAACGGCCCGCCCATCAAAACCACCGCCACAGGCAGACAAGCCGCGGACAGGCCGACCCAAATCAAGGACCACGGACGCGGTGAGTCGATTCGCAAGACTTGAAACAGTAGGACAGCACCGAGCGCGGCCACCAGAGCCGGGATGGTGGTGACGTCCAAAGCGATGCCGCTGATCCAGACCGCGTTCAGCGCAGCCGCCGTGGCCAACGGCAACACCAATACCTGCGAGGCCGCCCGCCGAGGGCCGACGACCCAGGCGTGCAGCACGAAGAGCAACAGGCAGGCAGCGGCCAAACCGATGCCGACCCGCTGCAACAAGTTCCGCAGGGGCTCGGACTCGTCGACCAAGAAGCGAGCGTCGCCGAGCACGCCGTGCTCGTTGAGTGCACCTCGAATGGCCTGGGCGAAGGCCAGCGGCGACGCGTCGTATTCTCGATCGAGCAGCAAGACGAGTCCCGGGTTGCCGTCCACGCGGGCGGTGAGCCGCGGCTCTTCCTGGCGCAGCTCGCTCGACGCCAGGGCGCCGACCCGCAAAGCAGCCGTCGAGCGACCCACCACTAAGTTCGCGGGATCGACGTGCTCGGAGGCGCCGACCCAAACTCGACGGTTGAAGAGGCCGTCCGGGGCGGGTCCGAGGCTTCGGCGGCCGATGGAGCGGCGCAGCTCGGTCGGCACCGAGAGCCCATGGATTGCCTCGGCGGTCAGGCGCACCTCAAGGCGCCGACGTCCGGCAACCCGCACCTCTTGGACTTGCGCCAGATCCTCCAGGGCGCGAACCAAAGGCCCTGGAACCTCGCCCGGTTCTCCGGGCAGCCAAAGCACCGTGGACGCACCCTCGCTTCCTTGCTGCACGGGCTCGATGCTGATGGAGCCCCCCGCGGGCAGGGCGCGACGCAGGGTTTGGAGTTCCGACTCGAGACGCGCGGCCTTGCGCTCAGGGTCGACCCCAGGGTCGAAACGTACTCGAAGCTCGGCCCCTCGATTGCTCACCTCACCCGTCTGGCTCCTGACCTGGCCGAGGCTGCGAATGGCCGACTCCAGGGGCACCACATATCTCCGGGTGAGGTCTTGGACTTCGCCTGATTCTCCTAGCGTGAGGCGGGCCTCGAGCTCGGGGAAGGTCCAGATCGGCAGGTAGGAAAGCTCGACCCGCATGGCGGCGACCGCACCGAGGACTAGGATCACCCCGGCGATGACCCATCTCGAAACGGCGTGGGACGAACGCCCGCTCGCTTGGTTTCGGCTCATTGGCCCGTCCGACTCCCACCGACATCTGGATCTCCGCCAGAGGCTTTCCCGCTGAGGGCCAGATAGAGAGCGGGTACCAACAACAAAGCCGCTAGCCAAGAGGTCAATAATCCACCGCTGACCGTGGTCGCCAGCGCCCGGCGCAGCTCCAGGCCTTCACCCCCCAAGAGGGCCAACGGAATCATGCCCAAAAGGGTGGTCAAAGTGGTCATCAAGATGGGTCGATAACGTTCTGAGCCGGCGAGCCGAATGGCTGCGATCCGAGCGCCCGGGCCCTGGTCTTCTGATTCGGCCACGGCTTGTTCGGCCACAGCTCGTTCGGCCAGGAGCTGCTCCGCTCGATGGATCAAAACGATGGCATTGTTGACCACGATGCCCGAAAGCAGGATCAAACCCAGGAAAGACATGATGTTCAGGGTCTGGCCCGTGAGGGCTAAAGCAGCCAAGCCGCCCACCGCAGCCACCGGCACCGTGATCATGACCACGAAAGGCATGGCCAAGGACTCATAGAGCGCCGCGACGGTTAGGAAAACCAACACTAAGGCCAAGCCTAGGGCGAGCTGGAGCTGGTCGAACGACCGCCGGATCTCACGGGTTTGACCGGCGAGGAAGGCCTTTTCATCGCCGGCCCAAGACATTTCCGAGAGGATGCGGCCGACTTTGTCGGCGGATTCCAAGCCCTCGACAATCGACAAATAGAGGGCCGGGCGACCGTTGCGCCGTTCGAGCAATGGCTCCCCGACGTGCCTCTCGACCCGGGCCAGGGCCCCCAGGGGCAACCAGAGAGATTTGGCGCCGTCCACGTTCAAGGGAATCTGAGTGAAATCCGCGGGAGAGGTCGGCGCAAGCCAGATGTCCGGCTCGGTGCCTTGGATCGACGCCCTGCCTGCGGTGAAACCCCCGAGCCCGGCGGTGACTTGATCGCCGAGGGACGTGGTGTCGGCTTGCAGGCGGGCGAGCTGAATGCCGTCCCAATCCAATGACCAGGTGGGGGTTTCAAGCGCGGGGCCGCTTCCCACGGCGGCGCCTCGATGGGCCGGCCGGGCTTGGATTCCGTGGTTGGACAACTCTTCGATGACCCTTTTTCCGAGGGCCTCTAAACGTTCGGGCATGCCGGCAGCCAATTCGACCTCCAGCCCCCGCGATGCGTATTCAACGATCGATGAAACCGCGCCGCCCCGAATTCTCGCTTCGGCGGCCAACCCCGGGCTCAAAGAGCCGACTTGGCTCGCCGCTGCCAAGGCGGACTGCAGGTCTTGGGACGATTTGAGATGCAGCTCGATCTCCGCCTCTGTTTGACGCGATCCCAGGGGCCGTCGACCGTCCGCACCGACCCGATAGACCGATCGCGTGCTCTCTACACCGGGAATCGACGCCATCAGCTCTTGTTCGAGAGCTTGGATTTGTCGACCGGCTTCTTCGAGGCTCAGGGCCTTCGGCAAATGCAAATCCAAAAGTAGGGATCTCGAAGCTCCGGGCGGAATCAGCTCCGGTGTAATCCGTGGCACCATCCAAGCTCCGGCGAGCACTAACAACAAGACCGTGGCGGCGGCAAATAGGCCGGGGCGCCGCAGGATCCGGCCCAGGACTTTTTCGTAGGTCGAGCGCCCGGGGCTGCGCCCGCGGACCCGGCCACTTTCAGAGCGGCCCACCCGCCGGGCCATCAAGGGAGTCAAGGTCAAGGAAAGGGCCAAGGAAATCACCAACGTGCTGACGATGGCGAAAGCTTGGACTCCGAAGAAGGCCCGGGCGAGGCCTTTCAAGTAGATCAAGGGCAGGAAGACCACCGCCGTGGTGAGGAATCCGGCAACCAGAGGCATGGCGATCTGCTCGGTGCCTTCCACCACCGGTCGCTCCGCACCCCGGTCTGCCGCCGATGAAATGGACTCCAAGACGACGATCGAATTATCGACCAACATTCCCGCCGCAAGCGCCAGGCCGGCGAGGGAGACGATGTCCAACGAGATTCCAAATAGGTAGAAGGCGCTGAAGGCAGCCACCACGGAAACCGGAACCACGACCGCCAACGCCAGGGTCGGTCGCCACCGGCCCAACATGAATCTCAGAACGCCGGTGCCCAGTAGCAATCCCAATAAACCTGCCTGGGCAAGCTGCACCAGGGATTGCACGACCTCACGGCTGCCGTCGGCCACCAGCTCGACTTGAAGGTGGCCGGATCGTCGGATCAGACGTTGCATGGCGGCCCGGCCCTCACGGGCCAGTCGGACGGCGTTGGCACCCGGAGCTCGATAAACGTCGACCAATACGCCTTCTCGGCCTTGGCTTCGGAAGAGGCCCTGGTCATGAATCTGGCGCAATTCGACGTCGGCCAGATCACCCAGCCGGATGTCTGGGGCTGCTGGAATCGCCAAGGAATGGAGCTGATCGAGATGTTGGAGTTCGCGGCGAACGATCAGAGGGCGCACCAAAGCGCCGTCGCGCACGCGACCCAAAGGCTGATTTTGCCCCACGGGTTCAAGCGCGGCGACGACGTCGGCAGGGCTCAGACCCCTGGCTGCGAGGTCCGCGGCCCGGGGCTGCACCACAGCCCTCAAATGGGCGGTGCCGTAGGCCACGAGCCGCCCCGCTCCGGTCAATCGGCCGAGCTCGGGAATCAGCACTTTCTCCGCGAAGGCCGTTCGCTGGTGGGCCTCCCCCCCGAAGACGGCGACCTGCAGGATGGGCTGAAGATCACCCGCTTCCACCTCCACCGTGAGCTCGTCGAGGGAGGCAGCCGATATTTCAACCAAACGTCGCTCGGTTTCGATTCGCAATCGATCGACATCGGTTTGCCATTGGGTGTCGAGGATCACCGCTGCCTCGCCGTCGCCGAGGGTCGAGAAAACCTCCGTGACTCCCTCCAAGGTCTGTAGCCGCCGTTCAAGGGGCAAGACCAAATCGTGGAGCATCTCTGCACGCGAACGATCCTGATCGACGATTTCCACCCTCAGCCGGGGACGCTCCAGGGTCGGCAGCAACGACAAAGGAAGTCGCCACAGGGAGAAGAGCCCCAGAACCACCAAACCGAGGGCGGCGATCCAGACCGAAACGGGCCGTTTCAGCAAGAAATCGAGCACTATCGGCGCCCTTTCTTTTTCTTCGCCGCCTGCGCGACATCCTCCGCCGGCAGGCCGTCGGCCAGGTATTCGGCCCCTTCGACCGCGATCCGATCACCGGCCTGAAGACCATCCAGGACTTCAACGCGCTCACCGTCTTCGCCCCCGATCTGGACGAGGCGCACACCCGCTCGCAGAGACTTTCCGACCTTTTCCAGCACAAAAACCGAGGTCACGTGGCCGTTTCGAATGACGGCACGGCTGGGCACGGTTACGGCGCTCGATACTTCGGGTAGTAAGACCCTGAGTTCGATCCCCTCACCGAATCGAGGCATGCCGTGATCTTCAACCACATCCACCACCGCACGGGCTACTCCGCCGTCCTCCACCTCTTGGGCCAGCTCCGCCAGCTTGCCCATACCGACGATTCCGTCGAAGTTCGGCAGTCGACATTCGACGGCCAACCCGTGGGCTAGTCGATCGAGTTCACCGGCCGGGATCCACGCTTCGACCCGGACGGCACCGTCTCCCGCCAGCTCGGCCAGCAGCGTGTCCGGCCCGACCTCGGTGCCCGCGACGATGGCTCTCTCCACCTTGAGGGACCCGGACGCCGGCGCCCGGACCGTCAACCGCTCGTTTTCGACCTTCGCTTTGGCCAATCGTCGCGCTGCGAGCTTGGCGTCGATCTGACGGGCCTCGAGTTCGGCTTGGGGAAGGATTCCTGCCTCGACACCCTTCTGGGCCCGTGACAGCTCCGTGTCGGCAGCTTGAGCGGCAAGCTCGGCCTCGGCAAGGGCCAGGTCGGAGCCCGGGCTCTCGATGCTGAAAAGCAGCTGGCCTCGCTCGACCGTCTGGCCGGCGCGAAATCCGCCGATGACTGCGGGGCCGTAGTGGATTCTTCCGGCGGCCGGGGGGCGAATCTGAATTCTTCGGTTGGGAGCGACCCGGCCCAACAAGGAGACCCCCGCTTGGAACGGGCCCTGTTTGACGATTTCGCTGGTGACGGGGACCTTCGCGGGTTTGGGCGGTTTCGGCGCCGGCCGTTGGCAGGCGCTCAAGGTGAGCATCAGGGCGAGCATCAACAAGGGCGCCGTAGGGGCGAGTTTGGGAATCCTTCGGACCATGAGCGTCTCCTCAATCGAGCATCGTCTCCGGGCGCCGCAGGCGCTCGCGGGAATATAGGTAGAGAATCGTGGAAGCCAAGGCGACGATGGCCATGGACCAAATCCAAGAAAGCAGGGGTCGTGGTACGCCCAGGAACAGCTCGCTGGAGCTGATGGAGCCGTCCAAGAGCGGGCTCTGGGTCAGCCAGGGCCGGAAGATCATGGTCAGGGCTAGGGTCGCCCCCCAAACCGCTCCGGAGGTTCGCAAGCGAGTCGCCCAAAAGAGGACGCCGGCTCCGACGAAGACATGCAGCAGCAGATTCTGCAAGAGCGCTCGCTGGAGCTGAAAAATCGTTTTGTCGAAGCTCAATAGAGGTGTTGCGCCCTTGGTTTCCAAATAGCTGAGGATCAGCAGCACCACACCTTGGATGAAAAACAGCGAGCAAATCGGCACTACCCGCCGCAGGAAGTATCGTTCGGTCGACGGTGCCGAAAGCGCGAGATCTAGGCTTCCCGCGCGACGTTCTAAAGCGACGATGCCCGAGAGGGCCGGCACACAGAGTAGGGCGGTCGGCAAGAAGACGCCGGAGCTGAAAATCTTGTCTATCTTGCCACCGCTGATCAACGCGCCCAGGACACCTTGCAAGACGAGCATGCCGTCGAGGGCTAAGAACAGCCACAATCGTCGTTCAAGGGTTAGGTTGAAGGCGTAAACCGTCTGCCTCCAGACTCCGATCCACCGCGAGCGTTTGACCTCGAGCCAATTTTGTATCCGGGATTTCATGACTCTACGGACCGCTGAGCAGCGAGATCCGCTCGACTCGCATGCGTCCTCGGGTGACCCAGCGAAAGCAGCTGTCCTCGGGATCTAGCTGAACCGTATGGGGTGGGAAGTTGAAATCGAAAGAAAACTCAGTGGCGGAATCGCTGGTCACCGTCACGACCTGGCGGATCACCTGCCCTTCGGCTTTAGCGACGACTGGGCAGGTCACCTCACCGGTGGCGGTATTGCGCAACTTGCCCGTCAAACGCCAACGGCCATTGGACTGGGAGCGGCTGGAGACGTCCTCAAGGCGTAACATGGGCAGGCCGTGCCCCAGCAGGTAGTTCCCCTGGAAGGCTTGCAACGAGACTCCGCTACGCCTCTCGATATCGCTGAACAGTTCCTCGAGAGTTCCCGGCTGGTCGGACTCCCGGGACAGAAAATCCTCGACTCCTTCGTATAGATGGTCCGGCCCTACCAGGCTCTCCAGATAGGTCCACAGCGCCGGCACTTTCTGCTCGAAAACGAAAGGCACATAGTGTTCGAGCTTCAGCACCGGGTAGCGAGCTTGGTGCTCGTGATTCGGATTACCCGACAGGGTCGCGCCCTGTCGAGCCTCGCCGGCACCCATGCGACGGGACATGAGTGAGCTGAAGAGCCGGCTGAAAGTCCAGGACTCGGAGGGGTTCAAGTCACGGCGTCGGAGCAGCTCTTTGGCCATGACGGCGCCGACGATCTGCTCGGCTTGAAGGGGCCTATCGAGTGCCACTGCCCCTTCTTCGAAGGCGACTAGGCGCCCTTCAATTTCGAATTGGCTCGCTCTCCACTCTCCTCCTCCAGAGGGGGAGAATGGGTCATTGCTAAGGCTGCTTTCAATAACGACCAAGCGATCGATGCCCGGGGAACCGGGCCAAGCGTCGCCGGACAGCTCGATTGCGGCCTGTAGACTCTCGATGTGGCGGGCCATCAAAGTCTCGTGCCCCGGAAAGGCCGCGGCGACCACCTGCTCGTCCGCTTGCACGACCCGGTGCAACCCACCTTGGATTCGGTAGCGGCTGAGGGAGGTCCTACAGCTTGCGACCAATTGCCCGGTATCGTCTATGGCATTGCCGCAGGAATCACCTATGAACCAACCCTTCGGCACCCTTAAGTTCAGGGTCAAATCGAGTAGTGGAAAGGCGCTCGGGCCCGGCACTTCGTAACCGGGATCTCCTTGGTAAACGGGTTTCGGCGTCAGCTCCCAAGTTCCGTAGCGCAACACCGGCATGAGCTCCATCGGGCCCAGGTCGATACCCGATCTCGAAAAGGAAGGTTCCCATTGGGATTGCGAAAGGTCATTACGCTCACTCGGGTAGGCTTTGGTGACCATCGCCTCATAGCGGGTTGCAAAGGAGTCTCCTGTGCGCCACCCGTTGAGGTCGAAGTCCATTTGGCCAGGGCGGCCGCTTACCTTGAAAACTGCTCTCATCCCCTGATCGGGCGGCAGTGGCGGCTCAAATAGGACCTTCATTCGATCCCAGCGCCGCTCAACCTCGACGGCCCTGCCCTCGAGTTCCACCGACACCTGGAGAAACGGATTCATGCTTAATGCTAAGTGGTGGAGGGCAACGTCACCTTCATAACGAAGCAAACCCGTAGACTGCAGATCGACACCCGCAGGTGATAGATCTCCATCCAAATGCCATTCGAGAAATCGGGCTTCCGGGGGTGTCGGTGGAAAGTCTTCTGTTTGGATTTCCGCTTGGTATTGGCGCTCGGCATATCCTGCCGCTGTAACCCTTCTCTGCTCAACGTATGCCACAGAAGCTGCGAAACACAGCAAACCCGCCAGAGCCACATATCGCTCCCATGATAGAGCGCCATCCGCAGAATAGCGTTGCCTCAACTTGTGGACATAACCGATGATATTTCGGAGTGGGTGGTTCTCCGAAATAACCAACGGCGTGAGATCTCTGCGGGTCCGCCGTAGGAAAAAAGTTGCCAAGGAAGCAATTACGGCACAAAAGCCCATAAAAACAGCGGCAGACGGCAAAACTCGGCTCCACAGCAACTCAAACGAAAAGGGAACATCGGTCGCCAGGTAATCACCATAGTAGAACCTTTCGTCCGGCCTTCTCATCAAGTTAACCAGCCGGGCCAAAAAGTATTGGAAATTCCAAAATCCCACCCAATCCAAATGAAGCACCAGCTTTGAGCCCAAGAGGGGCTGCACCACTTGTTCCAAAAAATAGGTGGCAGCCCCTCGTCCGAAGGCCAGGATCATCAGGCTTCCGAGTTCCGTGCCCGTGATTTGCACGAGAGCAGACCACAGAAAAACAAATCCAAAACCCACGGGAAGCACCAGCAGGAGCCAGCTACCGAACGGTCGCCACGGATCTTCGAGCGTGAGCCCGGCCATGGCAAGCGTGCCCATCACAGTCAAGAACGGCAGGGCAGTGAGGGCAGCAACCAAGCAGCTTTGGGCAAAACATCGTCGCAGAAAGTAACCCGCGTTGCTCACTCCCGCTGAGCTGAGAACCGACCACATCTCTCGCCCACCCGTGATGTCGGCTCGATTCCCAGCAATGACGAGGGCCAAAACGAGGGTCGGAAACCGCAAGCTATCCAATACGATAGTGATGTAGGTGCTCGGCCCGAATGTATGCGGTAAATGTGGCTGTAAAAAGAATAGGACTCCAAATGGGGTACAGATCGGAAGCGCCAAGCACAATAAAGCACCGAAACGAAATCGGAGGGTTCTCACCTGCAATAGGGCCTCGAGCCGGATGGCGCGCAAGATCAACACGCATCCGTCTCCTGATCGGTCAGTCCCTCGTCGGCGAGGGATTGGGAGGCCTCCAGCATCAAAAAGAGCGAACAGGCTTCTTCGAGGTTCGGTGAAATGGCCTCGGCGGTCGGCAGCGCGCGGTCCGAGAAGATCACCGGCACGGACTGACCCGTGGGAGAAACCCGGCGCCCCACGGTCAACAAACCCGAATCGGCCTCGACCCCGGCAGGGAGCTGCCAGAGTCGCCCTTCGGCCCGGAGCATCAGCTCGCTGGGAGGGCCGTCGAAAAGTATTCTGCCACGGGCCAGAATCGCCAGACGCGGGCAAGTCGCTTCAATATCTTCGACGATATGGGTCGAGAGCAAAACCGGAATCTCGTCGGCGAGGTCGGTGATTAGATTTCGAAAACGAATCCGCTCTTCCGGATCCAATCCCGCGGTCGGTTCATCGACGATCAAGAACTTCGGCGAATGTAGGATCGCCTGGGCCAAGCCGAGGCGACGGATCATTCCACCGGAATACCTAGCCGCCTCCCGGTGCGCGGCTGCGGTCAGTTCTACTGCCTCGAGGAGGGTCCAAATTCGATGCTTTAACGCTCTGCGAGACAAGGGAATCTGTCTCCACGTTGCACAGATTTCCAGGTATTCGAAGCCGGTCACACGACTGAGCGGAACGAATTCCTGCGGCAAGTAGCCGATCATTTCTCGGATCTTAGCTCGATGGCGCGCTCGGTCGCCGAGGTCAAAATATTGGCGTGTTCCGGTCGAAGGCTCTTGCGCCAATGTGAGAATCGACAACAATGTGGTCTTGCCCGCCCCATTGGGCCCCAACAGGCCCAGCAATCCGCGCCCGAAGCTCAGATCCACATGCTCCAACGCGCGAGTGCCGTCGCTATAGGTCTTGGTGATGTTCGTCAGGGTGAGCATGGTTTCGGCTGCCAGAATGGCGAGGTGTCATGGTGAATTATACATGTAACACACTGATGTGCCAGTGATTGATGTACGGCGAGGGAGGGTTCTTCGTTTAGCCCATACGCAAAAAACCGGCCTTCCGGCCGGTTTTTTGAATGTCACCCAAGGAACGAGTGCTATTTCTTCTTGCGAGTAGCTCGCTTTTTCTTCTTCGGCGCCTTACGACGTGCCTCTAGAAGTTCTTGAGCTTGCTCGGCGGTCACCGTCAAGGGGTCTGTCCCCCTCGGGATGGTTGCATTGGTCGTCCCATCGGTTACATAGGGGCCATAGCGGCCGTCGAGGATCTGGACTGGGCCTTCGGCGTCGGGCAGCTCTCCCAGCTCCTTTAAAACAACCTTTTGGTTGCGTCCTCGCTTTTTCGGTTGCTTCAAGACTTCGAGCGCTTGGTCGAGCCCTATCGTGCAGGCGTCCTGCCAGGTGCCGAGGCTGCGGGATTCTTTGCCCCACTTGACGTAAGGTCCGTAACGCCCCAAGGTCGAAACCACATCCTCGTTGTCTTCGGGGTGTTTTCCCAGGGTCCTAGGTAGAGAAATCAGCTGTTGGGCAATCTCCGGAGTCACGTCGTCCGCTTGGACGTCTCGGGGAAGGGATACGCGACGAGGTTTTTCCTTGGACCCCTTCTCCTCCTCGGTCTGTTCGAGCTCGAAATACGCTCCGAACCGACCGATCTTGAGAAAAATCTGCCTGCCGGTTTCCGAATCCGTGGCCACGGGCGCGTCATCGCTCTTTTTCTTGATTAGATCGAGCGCCATTTCAAGGGTTAGCTCGTCGGGGGCCGTGCCTTCGGGAATAGGTGCGGTGACCTTGGCCTTTTCACCCACCGGTCCTAATCGGACATAGGGTCGAGCGCCGCGACCGATTTTGACAATCACCTCGTCGCCCGAATCAGGGTCCAGTCCGAGTAATATCGAAGGATAGATGACCTCGCCTTGCTCCACCCGCGTCTGCAGACCAGGCTCACCGTCTACGCCTCGGAAGAAGTTGGCGACTAAAGCTACCCAGGCAACACGACCACCGGCAATCTCATCGAGATTGTCTTCCATTCGAGCCGTAAAGTGCGGATCCACCAAGTCGCCGAATTGTTTTTCCAATAATTCAGTGACACAGAACGCGGTGAACGTCGGGATCAGCTCATTGCCTTTTTTGAAGGCATAGCCTCGATCCTGGATGGTTGAGATGATCGAGGCATATGTGCTCGGTCGGCCGATGCCCTCTTCTTCCAACTTCTTAACCAGGCTCGCTTCCGTATAACGGTAAACAGGCTTGGTTTGATGGCTTTCAGCGTCGACCTGCAGGGGTGTCAGCTCTTGACCCTCGTCGAGAGCGGGTAGCAAGGTTTCTTGATCCCCGAGCTGGGCGTTTGGATCATCAGACCCCTCCACGTAGGCTCTCAGGAAGCCGGGGAAGACGATCCGTCGCCCGCTGGTGGTCAGCAGCAATTTCGTGCCGTCTACTTCCACCAAAATCTCTACAGACGTCCGTTCGAATTGAGCGGGAACCATTTGACAAGCCACGGTCCGCTTCCAGATCAGCTCGTAAAGACGCAACTCATCATTATTGAGAAATTTTTTGACGTCCTGAGGGCGCCGCGAAAGATCCGTCGGCCGGATCGCTTCGTGTGCCTCTTGGGCTCTCTTGGCTTTGGTCTTGTAGTAAACCGGCTTTTCGGGCATGTAGTCTGCACCGTAAATGTCACCGATCAACTGCCTGGCTTGGGTCACCGCCCGCTCGGCCAGCGTTACGCTATCCGTACGCATATAGGTGATCAAACCCACCCGCTCGCCGTCGAGGTCAATGCCTTCATACAGACTCTGGGCCACCCGCATCGTCTGGCGCGAGGTCATTCGCAGCTTGCGATTCGCTTCTTGCTGAAGGGTCGAAGTGATGAAAGGCGGTGCTGGACGTTGCGAACCGGGATTTCGCTCGACTGAGCTGACCTTCCAGGGCCGTGTTTCTTTGGCCGTGGACGCCAAGGACGTCGCTTGCTCTCCTTGGAGGTGGAGCCTCTTTGAATCCTGCAATTTGCCGGTGGTCGCGTCGAAACTCTTGCCCTCGGCAATTCGCTGGTCGGCGACACTGACCAGCTTGACCTTCAACTTTTCCTTGTCAGCGGTCTCGAGTTCGGCTTTGATATCCCAATACTCTGCCGAAACGAACGCAATACGGTCGCGTTCTCGCTCAACTAGGAGTTTCACCGCCACACTCTGCACGCGACCGGCTGACAGTCCTGGGGCCACCCGCTTCCAAAGCAACGGAGACAGTGAGTAACCGTAGAGACGATCCACTACACGCCGGGCTTCTTGCGCACGGACAAGGTCCTCGTCCAAGTCTCGAGGGGAGTCCAAGGCGTGCTTGATCGCTTCCGGTGTCACCTCATGGAAGACGATTCGCTGAACTGTCTGTGATTTCTTCGGTTTCAACAGCTCGAGCACATGCCAACTGATGCTTTCACCCTCGCGATCTTCATCAGTGGCGAGCAACAAGAAATCAGCGTCTTTGAGAGCGGCCTTCAGTCTCTTGACATGCTCTTTCTTGTCTTTGGGCACGACGTAAACAGGATCGAAATCCCCTTCAATGTCGACACCCAGGTCGGCCCAACCTTTGGAGCGGATAGCGGCTGGAATATCCTTTCGGCTTTGCGGTAGATCCCTCACATGGCCGTAGCTGGCTTCTACCTGATATTCCGGTCCCAAGAACCTGCTGATCGTCTTGGCTTTTGCGGGAGACTCGACAATCACGAGGCTCTTAGGGGTCTCAACCGCCATGGGTACGATCCTTTGTTGTATTCGATTCGGAAAAAGCTGGAGTAGAGAAAATACAAGGAAGCGAGTCGTGGAGAGTATCTGCGGGCCAAGAAGGCTGTCAAGCGCAGGGGTCTCTTGGGTCGGCTTTTAGCATTTCAACCGGAAAGGGAAAAGCCCCTGGAAAACCAGGGGCTAATCGAAAATCAATCCCGGCGGCGACCTA
>CBDUGP010000036.1:0-74105 GCA_965366625.1 uncultured bacterium | reverse complement strand
GGGTTACCCGTCCGCTTACGACGGGTTCGTGGTGGGCTGTTCCCCTGTCCCAAGGGAGACAGTGGTTAGGACTGGCCCGCCTGTCATACCGCTGGATTGGGATGCCGGCGCGCCCCGGCCAAATCGAAAGCCGACCCCATCATCCTGCCCTTCGGAATCCTAGGTCTTTCAAGTCTTTCCTGGATTGGACACCCCGTGCCCTCCCAAGTCCGCAGATTGGCAGTGGAGGGCTTACTGCTCTGCTGCCTTGGGGAATCTGTCTTGTAAGTCTCTAACCTTGGGCTCGACCGTCCCCCTTACTCATAGTCGGCATTCAGGTGCCGACAGATGGTCAGGCGCAATTCGCCGACGAAGTGTGGGTGAGTGTTTCTGGGGGGACGGCAACGGTTTCGCCGGCGGCACGGCGAAACGAGATGACTACTCAAAATCGACCGTTGGGTGATGGGTCCCTGACCCAGGGGCTCAGACGCGGCCCAGACCTTCCGAGACGAGTCGGTGGGGTGGTAGCCGACTTTCTTGAAGACTTGTTTTTTCGTTTTGTTGAGCGTTAGGGACGGACATCCGAATCAAGGCTTATCAACAGAAAGAATATTGCATTCATGTGTATATGTTTTTATGGCCGTTTGATGTGCCTTGGCAAGGGAAATACTCCTCTTGAGCTTACGTTCGCTAGATTTGATTTTTCTTGATGTGATGAGCCGAAAACCTGCGCAATATAAGTTGAGGGCGGTGTGGACGGTCGGTTCGCGATGGTCTGGTACCAAAAAGCTGCAGAAGCAGAGAGAGTGGGCTCTGCACTGGTTTGCAGAGATGTGACTGCCGGCTCCTCGAAAGATTGCTCTCACGTTTTGCGAAAGTGGGCAGGTGGTGAAGATGTATGATGGGACTGATGTTTTGTCTGGATTTATGAACGTGTGCACAGGAAATGCAAAGCCGGAGCGTTATTTGTAGTTTTTCTGAATGCTGCGGCTCACAGAACGCGCTGCCGAATTCTTTTGTTGTCTTTTGAGCTGGTCAGAATCGGAAAGTTGTGTGTTGCAGCTGAATTCCGATGAGTGCCGACACCATGCCCAGGTGTGCTAAGCCTCGTGATGGATTGGATCTGTTCGGTCGACGTCGATTTTCAAGCTCGACGAGGCCACAAGAAAGGGACCTAATGAGATCTTTGACTGATGAATTTGTAGGTGACGGGCCGGCCAGGTCCTTGGTCACCCAGACTTTCCGCGACGACCGGCGCCTCCCGCGGCTTGCTGTTGTCGCTCTCTTGCTCTTCCTCGTGCTAGGTGCTTTCGCCAACGCCGCGATAGCTCAGCCGACCTTCCAACAGACCTTCTTGACGCCGACGATCGGGCCCGGAAGTGTCACCACCCTGCAGCTCACTATTACCAATGGTGGCGGTACGCCGGTGACCAATATGGCATTCACCGACAACCTTCCGGCAGGGGTGACCATTGCAACGCCTTCGGGAGCCACGTCCGGTTGCTTGGGAACACTCTCTGCAGCCGACGGGGGTAGCACCATCGCCTTGGCCGACGGCGCGGTCGCCGCGACGGGCTCATGCACGATCCGAGTCAACGTGGTTGGCGCAACAGCCGGTACCTACACGAATACGACCGGTGATCTGACCTCGAGCGCGGGAAATAGCGGCAGCTCTTCTGCGGATCTGACCGTCGCCAACAACCGCCCCGGTTTCTCCAAGACGTTCTTTCCGAGCGCGGTCCGGTTCGGCGGTCGGTCGACCCTGACGTTCACCATCGATAACAGCGCCAACACTGGGTTGGCGTTCAATCTCCAATTCACCGATACCATGCCGACCGGCATGGTCGTTGCCAATCCGTCCAACGCGGCCACCACCTGCTCGGGTGGAACAGTCACGGCTACTTCCGGCAGCAGCTCGATCGCCTTCTCCGCTTTTGGCGGATTCATGCCGGCGGGCAGCACGTGTACCGTCTCTGTCGACGTGCTCGGCAATTCCGTCGGCGTGTTGGAGAACGTGAGCAGCGACCTGAACTCTAACGCCGGCAGCAGCGGTAAGGCGACCGCGGCGCTGGCGGTGACGATCGAGAGACTCGCGCTGACCAAATCGTTCACCAATGATCCTGTTCGGGCCGGCGAAACGGTTGAGCTTGAATTCACCGTACTCAATTTAGAGCGCCGCGCTTCGGCAACCGACATCACTTTCACCGATGATTTGGAATCGGTGCTTTCCGGTTTGGTGGCCACTGGTTTGCCCTTAGCCAATCCTTGTGGCGCCGGCTCGACGTTGACCGGCACGAGCTTGTTGACGCTCAGTGGGGGAAGCTTGCCGGCAGAAGGGTCTTGTACGTTCTCGGTGACGTTGGATGTGCCGGCTGGGGCATCTGCCGGTCAATATCTCAACGAGACCAGTGCGATCAGCGCTAATTTGGACGGCCGCGCGACCACCGGTCTGGCTGCGACCGACACGCTTTTTGTGACCTCAGCACCGACTCTGACCAAGACGTTCTTGACCAGTACGGTCGGCGCCGGCGACACGGCAACCATGGAGTTTACCGTCACCAACCCGAGCAGCACCGCAAACGTGACGGACATCGCATTCACCGATAACTTGGATGCCTTCCTCTCGGGCGCGGCCGTTTCGAGCCTTCCTGCCAATGGTTTCTGCGGCAGCGGATCGACGATCACGGCTTTCCAGGCCGGCGGTGGGCTTACTCTTCAGGTGAGTGGCGGCAACTTGGTAGGCGGAGGGTCTTGTACTTTTTCCGTGGAGCTGTCGATTCCGGCAGGCACTCCTCCTGGGATCTACTTGAATACCACCAGTACTTTGGCTTCTACCGTCGATGGTGAGGCGGTCACCGGAAGCTCAGCGAGTGATTCGTTGAACGTTGCCGGTAGCCCGCTGTTGCGCAAGCTGTTCACCGATGATCCTGTGGCTCCGGGCGATACGGTGACCCTTCAATTTTCCTTGTCCTTGGGCGAGGAAGCGCCGTTGGGCTCTTCGGAGATCGCGTTTACCGATGATCTCTCGGCCACACTGTCCGGATTGAACGCGATCGGGCTGCCCGCGGACGACGTCTGCGGCGCGGGATCCCAATTGAGTGGCACCACCAACCTCTCCTTGACCGGGGGAAGCTTGGAGCCGGGTGAAACCTGTACCTTCAGCGCCACTCTTCAAGTGCCGGTGACGGCCGTTCCCGGAACTTATTCCAACCTCACCTCCAATGTGGTTTCGGTTTCCGACGGCGTGACCGTGGTGGGTGCGGCCGCCCAAGACGATCTTCAGGTCTCGGGCCTGACCTTCTCGATGGACTTCACCGACGATCCCGTGATCGCCGGTGGGGACGCCACGTTGCAATATACGATCGACAACACCAGTGTCGGTTTGGCTGCCTCGGGCATGCTCTTTACCCACAACCTGTCGATCGTTCCGGGAGCCGCCATTTCCGGTCCGCCTTTGACGGATCCTTGCGGAGTCGGCTCTTCTCTGAGCGTGTCAGGGACGTTCGTGATCTTCCAACAAGGGAATCTGGCGGCGGGTGAATCTTGTTCGTTCTCCGTCACGGTGACCGTCCCGGGCTCCACGGCATCGGGCGAATATTTGACGAATACAAGCAACTTGACCGGCACCATCGGTTCCTCTTCGGTGACTCTGGATCCGGCATCGGCGATTCTCGAGGTGGCGTCGGAGCTTTTGGGTTTGTCCAAGGAGTTCACCGATGATCCGGTCGCTCCCGGCGAGGATGTGACCCTCAGCTTTACGATCGACAATCTGGGTGATGATCCGATCACCGATATTGCTTTCACTGACGATCTCGAGGCCGTGGCCACCGGTTTGGCCGCCACCAGCGGTACCCAGACCGATGTGTGTGGTGTCGGCTCAGAAATCAGCGGTACGGGTCTGCTGTCATTCACCGGCGGTAGCCTGGCCGCAGGAGCGTCCTGCACGTTCACGGTCTCGGTGGCTGTGCCTTCGGAAGTCGAGCTGGATTCGTTCTTGATCAACGTCACCAGCAGTGTCACGGGCTCAGTGGGCGGGTTGACGGTCACCGGCAACGTTGCGACGGCGGAGCTCGAGGTCGACAAGCTGACCTTTGCCAAATCCTTCAGCGGTCCGGTGGAAGCCGGAAGCGTGGTGACGCTCACCTTTGCCATCCAGAACGAAAGCACGAGTTCCGCTGCTCGCAGCTTGTCGTTTTTCGATGACCTGGGTGCGATGTTGCCCGGTACGGTGGCCGTGGGTTTGCCCTCGTTCGGCGATTGCGGAGGTGAGTCCTTCTTGGACGGAACCACCTTCCTGACCATGCAAGGTATCGACCTGCTGCCCGGCGGTGGTTGCTCGTTCTCGGTCGCGTTGTTGATCCCGGCGTCGGCAGCGGCCGGCGACTACGTCAATACCACCAGCAACCTCTTCCTCGACGGCATCCGCCAGGCAGCCCCGGCGGTTGCGACCCTGACGGTTACAGGATTGGATTCCGACGATGACGGGATTCCGGATGTCGACGACAACTGTCCGGAGACCCCGAACCCTCTGCAAGAGGATTCCGACTTCGACGGCCTCGGTGATGGGTGTGATAGCTGCGCTTTGGATGCCGACAACGACATCGATGAGGACGGTGTCTGCGGTGACGTAGACAACTGTCCTGATGTCAGCAATGCCGATCAAGGAGATCTCGACGGTGACGGCATCGGTGACGCGTGCGATGCGCCGGCCAATGCCTGCCTGGGCACCACCGACGGCCGTGGCTGCTGCGTCGACGAATTCGGCGGCACCGAGCTGTCCGAGGTTTGGGGTGTGGCGGACATCGGCGATGCGCTCGGCGCGACTGCGACGGTCGGCGGAGGAGTGCTCGAGCTGTCGGGTACGGGCTCCGAGCTTTACCACGGCAACGACAACGGTGCATTTGTGCACCAAACCGTGGCCGGTGACTTCCGCATGGAGCTGGACATCGTCGACTTGCCGGTCGATGCCGGTGGGCAATACCGCAAGGGTGGCCTGATGGCCCGCGCGGGCTTGGCACCGAACGCGGCGCGGGTTTCCGTCCATTACTTGCCGGCTTTCCCGGCGCGTACGGTTCGTGGTCCGCTCCGCTCGGCCCTGATGTTCGATGCTCGGGACGAAAACGGCGTGGCTTTCGAGCTTGCTTCCACCGTGCCTGACGTTGAGCTGCCGGTTCGGGTGGCGATCCAACGCCGCGGCAATGTTTGGAGCGTCTTCTACTCGAACGACGATGGCGCCAGTTGGATCCACCCGATGGGCGGTGCCGGTGGCGAGACCACGATCGCGGCGGGTGCTTCGGTCTTGGCCGGTCCGACGGTCACTTCTTACGATCCGTCCCAGGCCTTCACCGTGGCATTCGACAATGTGGCCCTATGTCGTCCGGAAGGTGAGGCGGTCACGCCGACCACCTTCGAATGCGACCCGGGCTCGGACCTCGACGTGGTGGTGGTTCTGGACCGCTCCGGTTCCATGGGCCGCGATCACGGCGGCTCCGGGATTTCCAAACACGACTCAGCGCGCAACGCGTTGGTGAGCATGTTGGAAGGTCTATCCCTGCGCTCCGGGGCTGTGCGAGCGGCTCTGGTGACCGTCAACGGTGGCAGCGATCCGGCAGTCAATTTGGCTTCCGGCGCGACCTTGGAAGCTGGATTCAGCTCTCCGGCCGCCATTGCCGGTCTGTTGGCGACCTTCTCCCTACCGGTCAGCGATCCGGTGAATCCGTTGGTGACCTCGCCCTTGGCGATTACCCTCGACGAGATTCTCGGGTTGCTCCAAACCGACGGCGAGCCCGCCAATAGCGTGGTGGTGGTGTTGGGCAGCGACATGACCCCGAACATCGATGGTTTGGGCGAAGGTCCCCTGGCTTACCAGGAGGCTGAAATCAGTGCCATCGGTCTCACCGACGGCTTCGGTGATTTCTTGCCCGCAGGTCTGGTGGCTTGGTTGGGTAACTTCAACCCGGCCATCGGCGTGTTCGACGGTCAGGTGATGGCGGATACGATGGTCGCGATCGAGGCTCTGCGGGACGATCAAGGAGATGCTCGTATCTTCTCGTTGATTCCTCGGGGTACGGTCGCCAATCCGCCCGTTTTGTCTGAAGGCCTCGCGGAGTACGCGGCTTGGTACACCCAGGGTGCGGTTGTGGGGGCGGATGATCCGGTTGGATTGGATGCGGCCGTCGCAGGTCTGCTCACCGCCGTGGATTGCGAGGTGGAAGGTCCTGCTCAGCTGTCGGGCCGGATCTACAACGACCTGAACGGTGACGGTGTCGACGACGCCGGCGAGCCGGGCATCGCGGGTGTCGACGTGATCGCTGGAGCCGCCTCGGCGGTGACCGACGGCAACGGTAACTACTCGTTGACCGTGGCCGCGGGTTTGACCACGATCACGGTCGACTCGAGCGATTTGGGAACCGTCAATTTGCCGACCGGAGATCCGGACGGCATTGCGACCCCGGACGTGGCGAGCTTGACGGTTTCCGCCTGGCAGATCGTGACTGGCCTCGGCTTCGGTTATTCCGCGGATGACGGCGGTCCGATCGACGGATGTCTGGTCGATGACTTCGACGACAGTGTTATCGATCCGGCTTGGTCGGCAGCCTTCGTCGGCGACGCGGATCAAGGTGGCGCGGTGGAATCGGCCGGAACCTTGAAGATCACCGGTGACGGCACCACGGCCTACGCGGGTGGCGACAACGGTGTGTTCATCTATCGGGAGATCGAAGGGGACTATCGGGTCGAACTCGATGTCTTGGGATTCCCCACCAACCAAGGCGGGGACTACCGCAAGGCCGGTTTGATGATCCGTGCCGGGCTCGGCAGCTTGGCTGCCCGGGTGATGGTGCAGGTGATTCCGGACTTCGGCGGAACCGGCTCGGTGTTGCAATTCCGGGCTCGCACGGTCGCTGCCGGCCCCGGCGATGTGGCGATTGCGTCGAATGTACGCCATGTCACGACTCCGGTACGCTTGGCGATCGAGAAGTCCGGCAACGTGTATAGCGTCCAATACTCCTCGAACGGCGGTGCCACTTGGGTGACGCCCGCGGGTGGTCTGCAAGGCTCGGTTTCGGCCGATCTCGGAGCCGCACCGTTGGTGGGTTCGAACGTCGTGTCCTATGACGCGAATGTGACCCTCGAAGCCGAGGTGGACAACTTCCAGGCCTGCTCGCCGGGCGCCACGCCCTGAGTCGGACCTGAGTGGATCCTGGCTCACCCTGGATGCGTCGAATGATGCGTCTAAGGTGAGCCGTGGTCCAGCTGACGCCGGTTGGTCCTGATGTCAGGCCGACGCAAAAAGCCCCGTTCCGGATGTCCGGATCGGGGCTTTGGTTTCCGGGAAGGACTCTCCCCGCCGGGATTCAGAGGCGCGCGGCGGGGCGACCTCTCGAGTCGGATGGATCTCCGGATGTAGGGGCGGGGCTTGTCCCCGCCCGGGCGAGGCGAAGCCGAGCCGCATCTTAAGGAAGAGCGGGAGGGGGCAAGCCCCTCCACTACATCAAGTCATTTATAATCAATGGTTTGTGGAAACTCCGAAACGTCTAGTTAGGGTGCTTCCCAATAAGTCAGGGCTGTCAGCGCTGTAAGAGAACCATCGCTTCCACTTGCCGGGTCTGGGGCATCATGTCGATGGGTTGTGCCTGGACGACTTTGAAGCCGCCGCTCACCAATACGTCCAAGTCGCGGCACAGGCTCTGGGGATCGCAGGACAGGTAGACGATCTTGCGGGCTCCCGAGAGCACAAGTGCGTCCAAAACATCGGCGCGGGCACCGGCCCGGGAGGGGTTCATGATCACGCTTTCCGGGGCGGCATCACGAATGGGCTGGAGGGCTCGTTCAACCGGTTTCGGCACCACCGTCATGTGGCTCAGCTTGAAGCGTTTGGCCGTGGCCTTGGCATCGGCAACCGAGCTGCGCACCCCCTCCACTGCGATGATTCTCTCGAATTGCGAGTGCAAGGCTAGGCCGTGGGTGCCGACTCCGGAGTAAAGGTCTGCGAGGGTGTGACCTTTGCCGAGGAAGTCCGCCATTAAGGCGTGGATCTTCGGCAGGATCGAAAGATTGACCTGGAAGAACGAGCCCGGAGATACCCTCAGAGACAAATCGCCGACGTCGACGTAGATCTCCCGCTCGCCCCATTGGTGGAGGATGGCCCCCTTGATGACCTGGGGGCCGGAGCTGGGGTTGAGGTTGACCGAGATGCCGTTGACTCGGCGGCAAGCCTTGCGGATGCGCTCCAAGGGGAAGTCCGGCATTTCCCGGCTGCGGAAGACCAGGGTCAAATGCTGATGGTGGGTGTCGGAGCCGCATCGGACATCCACGTGCCGCAGGCTTTTGGGAACGCGGACCGGGCTGCGGAGCAGATTGCGGAAGTCGCGGGTGGTCCTGAGAATCTCCCGCTCGAGAATCTTGCAGTCCGGCGCATCTTCCACCTCTCGGCTTCGGGGTCGGAAATAGCCGAGATCCGGGTCCTGGTATTTCGAAATCGCCACCGCCATTTTGGCTCGGTTGCGATAGCCGTCGATTTCAGGCGAAGCCAGGCATTCTTGGACCTCGATATTCGCCAGGGATCTGTAGCTCTGCATGGCTGTGCGCAGGGTTCTACGTTTTCTCAGCAGCTGAGCCGAATAACCCATGCCCAAAAAAGTGCAAGCGCCGCAGGCCTCGCCGTGGGGACAGTGGAGTGCGGTCACGACTTCGGACCGCCGATAGTCGAGGCACGGATGTGGGTAGGGGATGCCGAGTGAATCGAGGGTTGGAGGGCGATTCCTTCGGCCGGGCAGCTCAAGGGCCATTTGACTTCCATAGGCTTCACCATACCAGCGAATTCTCGGCGGTCTCAAGATAGGAACAAGGGCCGATTCAGAGTGCTGATGTCGGTCCGATAAGACCCCGACACAGAAAAAAGCAGAAAAGACCCAGAAAAAGCACGGCGTTGCAGAATCAGCGCCTACTTTGGCGTCCTTGAAATGATGTGAAAGGAAGAGCTGCGTCTGATTCGATCCCAAATGATTGGGAATCCGTTGCGGAGAGCCTGTGGCGGCCGTCCAAAGCACCTTTGGTGCCGTGGGCTGTGGGTCTTTGGGCGGGTTTGGCCTGGGGGCAATGGGTAAGCACTCCTCTTTGTGCGCTCCTAGCCCTGCTCTTCGGCAGCTTGACCATAGGGCCGCGCAGGAGAGGTTGGGCCATCGTTTCGATGGTCTTGTGTATGGCGTTTCTGTTGGGGGGCTATAGAAATTCCGATTTCGCCCAGCTCGATGCGGTGTCTCCAGATCGACCCGCAGCGGTTGAAGGCAGAGTTTTTTCCCATCCGGAATCGGTGGATCAGGAATCAATCCGCTTTCTGTTGTCGGTCCGATCGATCGAGCAGCGGTCGATCGTCAGGTTGGGTGCGTTGGAGGTTTGGGTCCAGGCGCCGGTGGAAACTCGGGACCAGGTTCAGCTCGGGCGAGTCGTCCGACTGCGAGGTTATTTGAGACCGCCGAGCACGGCGGCGAATCTGCGGCCCGTGGCAGAAGGCCCTTGGCGACTGCGGCTCGAGAGCCCAAGGTTTTTGGAGGTGGTTCAGCCGGCGCCGAAGGTCGCTCAGTGGGGCTCGGCTTTGCGCAGTCGTTTAGCTTCTGTTCTTGATCGATGGCCCGGCAGGGGGGCAGGGCTGGCCCGGGCGTTGATTCTCGGAGATCGGAGCGATCTGTCGGAAGAGTGGATGCGCGTAGCTCGGGCCACGGGCTCCGCTCACCTGTTGGCGGTGTCGGGATTGCATTTGGGCATTCTGGTATTCCTGGTCCTCGGTTGTGCGTCCGGTGGGCCTCGGTGGCTGCGATTGTCGTGGGTTGCGTCGGTGTTGGTGTTGTATTGGCTGGTGGTGGGGCCCAAGGCCGCGATCAGCCGGGCTGTGCTCATGGCGCTTTGGATTCTCGGATTTCTGGTTCTGCGCAGGCCACCGCAGGTTCTCCAAGCGCTGTCGGGCAGTGTGGTCGTGCTTCTGTTGATCTATCCAGCTTGGATTCACGACCTCGGATTTCAGCTCAGCGTCTCGGCCACCCTGGCGTTGGTGGTGTTGGCTCCACGGATCGCTCGACGTTGGATTCGGCGTCGGCGATCGGTTGGTCTACCCAAAGTTGTCGTCTGGTCCTTGGCGGCTTCCCTGTGTGCGCAGATGGCGACCTTGCCGATGCTTTGGCCGATCACCGGTCTGGTCCATCCGATGGCGCCCCTGCTGGATTTGGTGGCCATTCCCTGGCTGACCGTGACCCTCTGCTCAGTGTGGATGCTCACTCTTGGATCTTTGGGGATCGATCTCTTGTGGTCGGACGGAGTTCTAGCTTGGTGGCAGTTCGTCGGTGGTTTTACGGACCTGCTGGTGTTGCCGCTGGAGCGTCTAGCTTCCGCGGAGCCGGGGTGGGGCGGCTTGCCGGTGCCCCTGGTTTGGGGCTGGGCTGTGGGCCTGTTGTTGCTGTTCTGCTCGGTGCTTTGGCGCGGGCCGAGATTCTACGCAATCTGTTGTCTTCTGATCCTCGGGTTGAACTTTGGATCGGTTGCCCATCCGGGCTGGCGTGTCGTTTTCATCGATGTCGGCCAGGGGGATGCGGTGCTGTTGCAGTCGCCGGGGCATGTGATGTTGGTGGACGGTGGAGGTTGGCGTCGCGGTGATTCGGCGGGCCGAGTCTTGGTGCCCGTATTAGCGGATTTAGGAATCCGTCGTCTCGATGCAATAGTCGTCACCCATGGAGATCAAGATCATTGCGGGGGTTTGGAAGATTTGCGCTCCTATCTACCCGTCGACGAGATCTGGGCCTCCCCCGGTTCGGCCGAGGGAGGGTGCGTCGCCCGGCTGATCGGTCGCTCTGGCGCGAGATGGCGTCCTTTGTATGCCGGTCGGCACGGGCAGCGAGGAGAATGGCAGATCGAGGTGCTTTGGCCCGATGCCGGACGGCGAGAAAAAGGCAACTCCGGCTCCTTGGTGATGCGCGTCCGGGGCGGTGGCAAGTCGATCTTGCTCACTGGAGACTTGGAGGCAGAAGGTGAGCGACGGCTGTTGCGCTCTCCTGAGTTGCTCGAAGCTCCTGAGTTGCTCAAAGCCGATGTGTTGAAGGTGGCTCACCACGGCAGCAAGACCTCGACCACGAGATCCTTCTTGCGCGCGGTCAATCCCCGGGTCGCGGTGATTTCGGCAGGCTGGCGCAATCGCTACGGGCATCCCCATCCAAGGGTTTTGGAACGTCTGCGGGCCGACCACATTGAGATCTTGCGAACGGACGAACAGGGCCTTGTGATGCTCCGATGGCAACGTCCTGACCATGGAGGTGTGTCTCCCTTGGAGATCGACTTGCCGGCGACTCCTGTGCCTGGCCGCCGGCCGAGCTTTCCCGACTGAGCAGCTGCGGCGGTGGTGCGAGTTCGGAGCGACGCGCGCAGGGCGCTGCGCCGACCCACCGAGAATCCATTTCTGGACAGGCCCGAGCTAGAATGTGCCGATGACGAACGACGCAGTGGAAGCTTCTCCGACTCCAACTTCGGCCCCAATTTCGATTCCTTTCCCGATCCCGACCGTGGTCGGTCCGACGGCAGCCGGTAAATCCGGGCTCGGATTGGAACTCGCGCGTGGTCTCGGCGGCGAGATCATCAATGGGGATGCGTTGCAGATCTACCGGCGGCTGTCGATCGGCACCGACAAACCCACGGACGAGATGTTGGGCGAGATTCCCCATCATCTGGTCAATATCCTGGAGCCGACCGAAGGGTTCTCCGCCGGCGAGTTCGCACGGCGCGGACGGGTGGCGATCGGCGAAATTCTCGGGCGCGGCAGGATACCGATCGTCGTCGGGGGGAGCGGCCTCTACTTGCGTGCCCTCTTCGAGGGATTCAGCCCTTTACCCCGCAGTCGCCCCGAGCTTCGAGCTGAGCTGGAGACGTGGGCGGATCGGGACGGATCGGTGGTCTTGCATCGGCGCCTACAAGACGTGGACCCGGAGACCGCGCGGAGACTGGTGCCCCAAGATCGTCAGAGGATCGTGAGAGCCCTTGAGATCCATCGGTCGAGTGGGCTTCCAATGTCCCATTGGCTGCGCAAAAAGCCGGTAGAGAAGCCTATTCCCGCCCTGAGAATCGGATTGACGGTGCCGCGAGCCATCCTGTACGATCGCATCGCTGATCGCGTTGACCAAATGGTACAGAAGGGGTGGGTTTCTGAAGTTGTGACTATGCTGGATCAAGGAATTGAAGCCAGTGCTCCGGCGTTTCAAGCGATCGGCTATCGGCAGATCGTTCGGCACGTCCGAGGGGAAATCAGTCTTCAAGAAGCCGTCCGAGATACCGTACAAGCAACGCGTCGCTACGCGAAGCGGCAGATGACTTGGTTCCGAAAGGAGCCGGGCGTTCGATGGGTTTCCGGGCTCGATCTCGATACCGTGTTGCCTTCCCTGTTGCATGACATCCAGTGCATGAAATCCAGATTAGAGGAGCGTTCGCTCAATGAGCAGGCATAACATCAACATCCAGGACGGTTTTCTTTTTCAGAGCCTGAAGGAAGCACGCATCATGTCCTTCGAGCTCATCACGGGTCAAAGCCTTGAAGGCCGGCTCAAACGGTTTGATCGCTTCGCTGTGGTAGTCGATACCGGTGGTCAAGAAGTTTTGGTCTACAAACACGCCATCTCAACCATCGCAGAGAAGGCACGCTGAGCCGCCGAAGTCGGCGGTCCTTCGCAATGCGAAGATACGCTGTTTTATTCGCCCTAGTGGCGTCGGTTCTCTGGTTAGTCGGATGCGCGAGTTCTGCCCCGGAACGGGTGGTCTCGCGCATTCCCGTCTCTGAGCAATCGTACGTCCTGGATCCGTTGACGGGCTATCCGCTGACCGTGGAGATCGAGGCCAAGCAGCGATTGCGCGACGCCTTTGGGGGTTTCGCTGCCGGCGAGTCTTTGACCGTCATTGCCGCGGAAGCCGAGGCGTTGGCCGCGGCGGATCCCTCCTTTCTACCGGCGGTGGTGCTGCGCGCCCAGGTCGATTTCGTCAACCGAATCGATCGTGGGGCCGTGGATCGTTTGCAGCCGATCCTGGACGAGCTGCCGGACTATCTGGCGGCTTCGTTGCTTGCCGCCAGGGCCCATGAGCGGCTCGGGGCTACGATTCAGGCCTACGAGATTTTCAACTCTTTGGCGCCGATCAACCGAAAAGCTTACGAAAGAGCAGCCGAGCTGAGGCCGAAAGCGTTGGAAATCGTTGAAAGACGGTTTGAAGACGCGTTGGCCCGGGGCAGAGCAGAAGAGGCAGCCGCCCATCTGGAGCAGCTGGAAGCTTGGCAAGTCGAAGAGCGTTCCTTGCTCGCGTTACGCCGTTCCCTCCATTTTCAAACCGGTGATTTAGAGGCCGAGTTGGAGACCCTTCGCCGCTCTGTGGAGGTCGGCTTGGATTCGGATCGTTTTGAGGACGCGGAAGCGGCTGCGGAATCTAGAGTCGGGCTGTTGAAGCGCCTTGGCGAACTGGAACTCGAAGTCGGAGATGTGCGGGCCGGAATGGACATCTTTGAAGCCCTGGCTGCCGAGTTCGAAGAGGACCCGGTGTTGGCGGATCAAGTAGAAAGGGCTCGCTTTCTTTGGCGTCTCGAGCTGCTGCCACCGAAGATCAAGGCCATCGCTCGCCTCCCGGAGCTAGATCGTGCAGATCTCGCCTCGCTCCTATACTGGCTCTTCCCCAACGTTCGGTTTTCGCGAGTAGACGATCCTCCGATCGCAGCGGACATCCTCGATCATCCCAACCGCGAGGAAGTCTTGAGGGTTTTGGATCTCGAGCTGATGGATGTCGACGAAACGTTGCATCGTTTCGACCCCAACAAAGGGGCGACGCGCCAAGTTGCCCTGGCAGCCCTCTTATCCTTGCTACAAGCCGCCGATCCTCCGGCCTCTTGTATGCGTGGAGAGCTGAATGCCTCGGCGACCGATAGGGATCGACGGTGGGTTTGCCAACGGGCCGTAGACTGCTCCTTGATCGTTGAAGTTACGGAATGTTTGCCGGCCGCAACCCTGTCGGGAGGCGAAGCCGTGGATTTGGTGAGGAGATGCTTAGATCGCATGGGTCCAACTTGAGCCGGTCGCTGTCGCTGCTCGCCTTGCTGGCCCTCTGGATTGGTTTTCCCGGGCCGGCGACGGCTCAGCGTCCGACGAAGGTGACTTTTCCGGAGACACCGGATGTGCCGGAGCTGATCATCCCGGACGAGCTGAAGGTCGAGGCCGATCGGCTCGACGCCGAAGATGACGATGCCCGGGCCGACCGGGAAGATGCGGAAGAGAACCGGGATCTGGGGCTGACTCGGCCCGAGACTCCGATTCCTCGTTTCGATACCCCCGCACGGAGCTTGTCGGATCTCAATCGCGACGAGCGCAGCATCGAAAGGCTGAGAATCGACTGCCGAAGCGAGCTTTCAAGGCGCGACATCACCCTTTTCGCCAATGGCACGATTCGCCTACGCCAGGGACCTTGGGAGCGACAAGAGATGTTCCTCGAAGAACTCGGTCCCGAGGAGATGACTACCTACCTCAAGCAGCTGGTCCGGATTCGGCGCTCGGAAGAATTTCCCGAGCCGCAGCTTGACGGCAGATTTACCCTCGAGGGCCAATGGTTGAAGGCCTGTCGGCTGACGGTTGAAACCCCGGGCGATGCCCCGATGACCTATGTCTTTGGTCCGTTGGAATTGCAGCCATTACCGATCGGCCAATTGATTCAGCTGGCTGATGAATTGGCGGGTTTCACTCGAGCGATGGAAGCGCCCGAGCGATTGCCGGTGGGTTATGAGCCGGAGATCGACGATGTCTTGCGGGGTCGTGACGGGGTGCTCTATCGGGTGGTGTCGCCCACCGACGACGGAGAAGGGGTGGAGCTGGAGTCTTTGATGGAGCCGTTCATTGTTTACCATCGGATCGAAGACTTGCCTGAACTCTTTGCGACCAAAGTCGTGGTCAGCGACTTAGAGCTGGAGGAGCGGTTGCTCGCCGAGCCCGATGTGCTCGATCTGCAAGACCGCGAGCAGGGATTCTCCGCTTGGGGTAAGCAGGTGGAAACCTGGGAGGAATCAGCTCCTCCTCCGCCGGAATATTCCGTTGAGCCGGAACTCGAAAGCGATGAGCTTTGGAACCTGGATCAAACCTATGGTTATCGACCGCTCGTTGGCCCCTCGGGCTTAGATCATCCACCGGATGGCTCCTCGGATCGTTCCGACCCGGAAGCCGGCGGCGACGATTTCGACAGCTTTGAAGGTGACGAGGAGAACTTTGCCGACGAGAATCTTGCCGACGAGAATCTTGCCGACGGCAATCTTGCCGACGAGAACTTTGCCGACGACGATACCGAACGCTTTGAAGATGACGACTTCGAATCAGAGGATGCTCCGCAGGAAGATTCCGAGTCGGAGGACGGGTTGGAGAACCGGTGAGCCGCGGAGTTCGACTGTCTTCGGGTGTCTGGCGAGGACGGCGTTTGGAGGTTGCCGGCGGAGTGCGACCGACCGAAGGCCGTGTGCGAGAAGCATTGCTGAGCATTTGGCAAGATCGCTTGCCCTCCGCTAGGGTCCTGGATCTCTTTGCCGGCAGCGGGGCGGTGGGTCTCGAAGCCCTGGGACGAGGAGCTTCCGAGGTCGTGTTGGTGGATCGGTCCTCCCAAAGCCTAGCCGCTCTCAAAAGGAATTGCCGCCTACTCGGTGCCGAACGGGTGGCGGTGAGGCGGCTGGAGCTGCCCAAAGGGCTCGCTCGCCTGGACGGCCCCTTCGACTTGATATTCGCCGACCCCCCTTACGATTTCGAGGACTATGAGTCGCTCATCGATTTAGGGCGAGTTCTCCTTTCAGTAGACGGGGAGCTGGTCGTAGAGCATGATCAGGATCTCGGTCCGAGCTTACCGTCACATGGGGAAAGACGGTATGGCGGCACTCGCTTGTCCTTCTTCGATGCTCCTTGAGCGGGCAGTCCGAATCTCTTATCCTTGGTGTTGAGAGATCTGAATGCCTAAGCTGACCATCGAACAAAGAAATCGTCCGATTTTTGACTACGCCCTCTTTCAGGATGTGGTCACGATCGGTCGTGGTGCGTCCAACGACCTTCATTTTAGGGATCCTTGGCTGTCCCGGGATCATGCCCGGTTGACGCTCCGGGAAGATCGTTGGATTGTCGAGGACGTCGGTAGCCGTAACGGCACTTTTCTCAACGGCAAAGTTTTAGAAGGTATTCGATTTCTCGGCCACGGCGATGTCGTGACGTTGGGCGATGTCCAGCTGACTTTCTTTGACGATGATGCCACCGGTGTCGTTCAAGTGGCCGATTCAGACGGGTCGCTTTCCAAGGGCACGGTCATGATTCCCAGCGATCGGCTGCTGCCGGAGCTGGGACCTCGACTAAAAGGGCAAGAGCATCAAGAAGGGGCGGACATCACCGATCCAGAAATGGTGTTGGCGGCGCTCAAGAAGACTGCCGCAGCATTGATTTCTCATTTCCCGGTGCATGAGCTGATGGCGCGAATTCTGGAATTGGTCTTCGACGCCGTACCCGCACAGCGGGGAGCTCTACTGCTGCGCACCCGGGAAGGGCGTCTCGATGTGGTGGCGCGCCAAGGATTCGGCGCCGACGAGGATATTCGAGTCAGCCGGACCTTAATCGACACGGTGGTGGGCGAAAAAAAGGCCCTGTTGACCATGGATGCTCAGAGCGACTCCCGCTTCGGTCGGGCCGAGTCGATCATGATGGAAGGGATCCGGTCGATCCTCTGCGCCCCTTTGGTGAGCAACGAACGGGGTGTTCTCGGTTTGCTCTATTTAGACGACCCGGTTTCGAGGGAAAAATTCAACCAAGATACCCTCCGCCTCGTGGGGTTGATTGCCAATTTGGCCGCGGTCAAAATCGAGAATCACTACCTCTTGGAAGAGCAGATCGAAAAAAAGAGGATGGAGGAGCAGTTGGCGGTCGGAGCCCAAATTCAGCGCCGCTTGCTTCCGGATCGGGATCCGGAAATCGAGGGTTACGATATTTGTGGCGTGAATCGTTCTTGTTTCGAGATCGGTGGCGATTACTACGATTTCATCCGTAAGTCGGAAACCGTGCTCGCAGTGGTGATCGCCGACATTTCGGGCAAAGGGGTAGGTGCGGCCCTATTGATGGCCGTGCTCCAAGCTTCAATCCGTGCCTTGGTCCCATCGATCGACGAACCCGCCGACCTCGTGCAGCGCCTCAATCAGGTGTTGGTCGAGAATTCCCCGGACAATAAATTCGCTACCCTCTTCTACGCTGAACTCGATCTCGTAACCCATCGACTGACCTACGTCAGCGGCGGTCATAATCCGTCGCTCCTGCTCGTAGACGGAGAGATCGAAGAGCTTTCGTCGACCGGCCCGATTGTGGGCTTGGTACGCGACGTACCCTTCCACCACCGGGTGGTGGACATGCCGCCGGGGGCCACTCTGCTGATGTTTACGGACGGCGTGACGGAGCTTTCCAGCTCAAACGGCGACGAACTCGGCACAGATCCCCTATTCGCCATTTTGAAATCGGGAAAATGGCAGGACGCCAACGAACTCGTAGATCTCGTGCACGACAGCATGTGTGCGTTTGCCGCTTCGGATCGTTTCGACGACGACAGCACTTTGGTGGTTCTGAGGCGCTTGCCCGCGGATGGATCTCGCCCCTTGCGATAGGATCCGTCGATGCATCGATTGGTGGCCTATGCCCCGAATGGGGTCCAAAGATTCAATGTCGACCGCGACGTCATGCTGATCGGCAGCGGCGCGGATTGTGATATTCGCTTGACCTTCGCCGGTGTAGGACCCGAGCATGCCCGGCTCCAGACGACCGACGGCCAGTTGGTGATCGAGGATCTCGGCACCCGCAAAGGGATTTGGGTCAACGGTGAGCGGGTCAAACAGTCCGAGCTGCAGGTTCTGGACGAGATCCGGCTCGGCTCGATCGCCTTATTGCTCGAAGACGTGCTCCCAGAGCCGGTTTCAGCGGAGCCGCCGTCGGAAGAAAATACCGATGAGCCGACCATCACGCCCGAGAGCATGTTGGAGCATCTGGCCCGGGTCTCCCAATGGGTCTTGTCCGACTCCGCCTCGAGCGTCACCCTCGAATCTTTGGTCACCGACTTATTGGGAGAACTCGGGGGTGGCGTCCTCTTTCTATTTCAAGGTGAACCGGAACACCGAGGCATCAAATTGGTGGTGGCGACCCGGGCCGAGTGGTTGGGGCATGGTGAAGATCTGCTCCGTCAAGTGGCCGAGTCCGAGAGAACCTCCGGTGATTCGGGTTTGGACCACGGTGCGGACGCCTATGGTTTCTCGGGCGATTTGGACCGCCGCCCGGCATGGATCGTCTGTAGATCTTTCTCAGCCCTGGAACGACCACACCTATTTGTCATTGCCTTACCCAGATTCCGTCCGGACGCTTGGTCGCCGGTGGCGGCCTTTAGGACCTTGGCCGATCAGCTGATCTTGGGTTTGGTGCACCACGTCGGCCAATACGAGCCGATTCTCTTCGGCCGAAATCCACAGCGAGACCTGACCTTGGCCCAGGGCTTGATCGCCGGGGAGTCGCGGGTCATGAAGCGCGTTCTGCGGGAGCTGCGCGGTGCCGTCGACCTGCCGGAGCCGATTTTGCTTCGGGGTGAGGTGGGGGTGTCGAAAGAGCTTTTGGCGCGCTCCCTTCACCTTTCGGGTAGCCGCGCGGAAGCTCCTTTTGTGATAGCCCAATGCGCCGGCGGCTCGGCGGCGCAGATCGAAGCCGACATCTTCGGCGCCGAGTTCGATGGTAAGACCGAAACCATGGTGCGAGAAGGTAAATTGGTGGAAGCCCACGGCGGCACCCTTTACCTCGAAGACATCGAATCTCTTCCCCTGCGTCTACAAGATCGCCTGATGCGTTTCCTGCGCTCCGGAGAAGCGGAGCCGGTGGACAGCCTGCGGTCTCGACCGGTGGATGTGCGGTTGATTTGTTCTTGCATGCAGCCCTTGGAGTCCTACGTGGCCCGGGACGTCTTCCGGCTCGATCTCGCCTATCGGCTGGCTCAATACGTGGTCGAGATCCCCGCCTTGAGAGATCGGGGAGAAGACTTGCCGTTGTTGATTCAAGCGGCGGTCAACCGGTGTTGCCATCAAACGGGCAAGCGAATCCAAGGCATTACGGTCAAGGCCATGGAAGCTTTGGCCAAACACGACTATCCGGGAAATCTCCAGGAACTCGAGGCGATCATCCGACGATTGGTGTACCTCTGCCCATCCGGACGCCCGATCGACGACAGCATGTTGCCGGAGCAGGTCCGCCTTTCCAAGATCGAAGGCTTGCGTCCCACGGTTTCGGCCACCTCCGAGCTCAATCTCGAGAAATTGGTGGCGGATTGTGAACGGGCGGCGATCCGCGAGGCCTTGCGTCGATCTTCGGGCAATAAATCGGAAACCGCCCGGCAGCTAGGGCTGTCCAGAAATGGTCTGAGCATGAAAATAACTCGTCTAGGCCTGGAAGCTTGACCCCTGATCCATGAGCTTCTCGGCGATCCACGGTGGAATGTTGGCCGTTGCGCTCGTGGGCGCGGCTCTTCTGTGGCTGAAGCCGCCGCCTCTCGGGGCGCGGTGGTTGCGTGGGTTGGCGGTGGTATGGCTCTTGGGTGGGGTAGGTACCCATCTCTGGGGCCCAGGCCCGGGAGCCGTGGGCTGGGGCGAGGTCGAGCAGCGTTATCTCGACACCTGGGGCCAATTGGATCGAGCGGCCGACGGTTTGGCGACAGAACTCCGATCCGTGGACCCGGGGCCGAGACCAGGGCTCCGATTGGAGCTGTTCCGGCGTTTGCAAGAAAACGCTGGATGGCTAGAGGCCCCCGGGCTCGGCGACCGAGGGGCGACTGTCTTACTCTTCGACGCTGACGACGAAGCCATCGCGTGGCACGGTCCGGGTTTATTGCACGAACCGGAGATCTGGGCACTGCCGAGTGATGGCCACTCTTGGCATCGAGCGGATACCGCCGTCAGTCTGTGGACCGTTAGGACCCTGCAGCAAGGGGACGAAGCTCGCCGAAGGTTGGTCGTGGGTCTGAGTCTGCCGGTCGACCCGTTCCCGTTTGCCCAGATGATCGAGCCCGTGGATTGGTTCATGGCCGACCCCAAAGCCGGCACGCCCGAGGGCGTCCGGATCCTCGCCCAAGATTCCAAAGTCCCATTGCTTTGCATCAACCCCGCCGCCGACGTGGCTTCGCCGGCGCTCATAGGGAAGGGTCGATCCGATGTCGAGCCGACCTTCCGCATGGGCTTCTATTCGAGTGAGATTTGGGTTGCGCTGGGCCTGATGGTGATCTTTCTTTGGGGCAGCTTCCATCTGTTGACCGGGGAGGGTGAGCGATCCAGCGGGCCGGCAGGGCCGGGACGTCTCTGGGTACCGGCCGTCGCTGTGATGACTCTGATCGCCTTGGGTGGGGCGGGTTTGATCACAGGGGGATCCGTGATTGCTGCGTCGGCAGCCGCGCTCGCGGTCACCTCCTTGGTCTGGGTCTTGGGGGCAGTATTGACGGCGCAGCGCACCAGCCCAGACCGCAAAGGAGCCGCTGATGAGAGCGCGGGCGACGAAATCTCCGGCGACGAGGGTGATGCTCGCAATGGTGATGCTCGCAGTGGTGATACTCGCAAATCGGTGTGGCAGCCGATGTTGCCGATCGTCTTGGGGGTCGGTGGTTTCGCGGCTTTGGTGGCGTTCTCCCACTTTATTCAAGACAGCCAAGGCCCGCTGAACCTGGCGGGTTCGGACGGCTTTACCATCCATGCGCTGCTCCTACGCTCGGCGGTAGCCGCAGTGGCTTTGGCGGTGTTGTTGAAAATTCCGCGTCGCAGAGGTGGTGGCTCTCCGTGGTTGAGCACGGCATTGGTGGCTTTGCTCGTAGCTGCGGCTTTCCATGATCGGGCTGGGGTGGCGATTCTCATGGGCGGTATCGGCTCCGGCTCGTTCGCCTTTTGGTGGTCGCGGACCCGAGGACGCAGCTCCCCGGCCTTGCTGGCGGTGGTCGCCCTGGCTGCCGCTTTGATGGCGAGCAATGCTTGGCAAATTGCCGAGCGAATGGTGTTGAGGGCCCAGATTCAAAACCTGTATCTGCCGCTGGTGGTCCCCCCGACCGACGACGATCTCAACGACTTGCTGTTGGAGCTTCAGGGGTATTTCGAGGCCTGGAATCCGGGCAAGAGTGGATTGGCCACTCTGAGCAGCGCGCCCTTCTCTAGCCGCGAGGACCTGGCGTTCGAACTCTGGCGGGATTCTCCTCTGCCGCAACGAGACGGTTTGTCGGCTTTGGTGGTCGAAGATCTCCAAGGCCGCCGTTCGAGCTTTTCCTTCGGTTTGCCCCTCGGGGGTGACGGTGAACCCCTGCCCGGCGTCGGGCGTTTGAGGGTACCCCAAGCGGGTGTTTGGACCGAAAAAGTATATGGAGAGGCCGACGTCTACTCTGGCGATCTGCTCTGGGGGCGTGTGAGGTATTGGTTCTTGGCCCGGCCCGGTTTCCGGATCGGCATCGACGAACTCGACGAACTCGAACGCTATTTGGTCCGCGGCAAGCCGAGAGGCGATATGGCGGACGGTTTGCCAAGGGAGGTCAGGTACGCCTACTTCAATCCATTGGGCAGAGCTTTGGCCAGCCCCTGGCAAACCCTGCCACCCCTGCCGCCGGACCTGGTGGAATCGTTGCACGAGCGCAGTCGACTCGACACGCCGGACGGACCAAGTCTGTGTTGGCTGAAGTCGGACGACGACGGCATCACGGCTCTATTCCTGCCGGATCTCGGGCCGCGAGAGGGATTAGAAAGAGTAGGTTTTGTCGCCTTGGGCATGGTGCCGGCTTTGATTTTCGCCGCTTGGTTGATTTGGTTGATCCCCTCGACCCGCCCGGGTTTGGTGGAGCTTTTTCGACGGTCTCTTCGTTCCTATTCCAGCCGTTTGATCATGGTGTACACCGTGTTGCTGTTGGTGCCGTTGGTGGCTTTGAACCTGATCCTCTTGCGCAGCTTCTCAGAGCGTCTGCAGGAAAAGCAGGTGGAGGATGCCCAGCGGGCGATGGTGTCTGCCCGCGAGCTATTGGTGAATTTTCTCAACGGCTTGCAGCCCGGTGTGGCGATCGAGACCCAGGTCAATCGCGAACTCTTGGAGTGGATGTCGGATTTGGTGCAATACCAAGTGAGCCTGTACTGGGGCAGCCGAATCTATCGATCGAGTCAAGAAGAACTCTTCACATCGGGTCTTTTGCCGCGCCGGATTCCGGGCGAGATCTTCACCCGCTTGACCTTGCTCGGCCACGGCATGGAGCTGCGCCGCCGCAGGACCGGGGACTTGGCCTATCTCGAAGTCTACGCCCCCCTCGACGTGCCCGGGGTCGTTTCTAGTCAGCAAGAACTCTTTGTCTCCGTGCCGCTCTTAGAGCAAGAGGAGGCGGCGGAGCGCCAGCTGGCGGAGCTACAACGGCGAGCCCTGTTGGTGACCACGGCCCTCTTCGGTTTGTTGCTGGCCGTGGGTAGCCGATTGACCCGAGGTTTCACACGGCCGATCGTGGAACTCATCGCCGGCACTCGACGCATTGCCCGAGGTGAGCCTTTCCCCGATATTCGACCCAGGGAAACGGAGCTGTCCGCGTTGGCGGAGGCCATTGGCACCATGGCCCGACAAGTGGAAGAGAGTCGCCAGAGCCTGGTTCACGAGAAGCAATTCGTGGAACGGGTGGTGGCCAACATCACCTCGGCGGTGGTGACCTTGGATCACGAAGATAGGGTCGCATTCCAGAATCAAGTCGCGGCGGATCTGCTCGGCACCCGGGTGGGAGAGCCGATCGAAGATCGTCTAACCGCCGACGACCATTTGGCGCCCTTGCGGGAGTTTTGGGTGCAAGCCCGCAACGGCAAGGTGCAACACACGGAACAGGTCAAGCTCAGGCCGATTGGGGAGACCGTAGATGTGCGCGAGTGGACCCTGACGTGGGTGCCCATTCCAGGACATACGGATCCCGCCGCTCTGCTGGTGGTGGACGACGATACCGAGGTGTTGCGCGGGCAACGGCTGGAAGCCTGGGCTGAGATGGCGCGCATCATCGCCCACGAGATCAAGAATCCTTTGACCCCGATCCAGCTTTCCGCTGAGCATCTTCGTCAAGTCTACCGGGTTGACCCCGGCCGCCTCGACGAGGTTTTTGATCGGTGCACCGACAACATCCTCGCCAACGTGGAGGAACTCAGGGCGATCGCCTCGGAGTTTTCTATTTACAGCCGGATTCCTGCGGCCAAATTGGAATCGGCGGACCTGACCAAACCCATGGCCGAGCTGGTCGCTTCCTACCGTGATGCCGAAGAGCGAGGGGTCACGTTGGAGATGAAGCCGCCGGAGCGTCCGTTGATCGCGCGTTTCGACGAGAAGTTGCTCGGCAGAGCCGTTCGTAATCTGCTCGAAAACGCTTATCGGGCAGCCGCCCCCAGTCAGGGGAGAGTTGAACTCGCGGTGAGTTCGGAGGTCGGCCCCAACCAGGAGCGGTGGGCCGTGGTAGAAGTCAGCGATTCCGGGCCTGGGGTCGATCCTCAAAAGTTGAGTCGTATTTTTGAGCCTTATTTTTCAACCTACGAGACCGGAACTGGATTGGGATTGGCGATCGTCCGACGGATCGTCGACGAGCATGGTGGGGAGATCGAAGCCAGGAATCGCCCTGGCGGAGGACTATCTGTCATCATTAGAATTCCTCTAGCTGTTTCGTCTGCGGACCCCACGACCCCGAGCTGAGTAGTGTCCAGGAAGGATCCTCCCATGATTTTCGTTGAGCCATCCGATCCGATCTTGCCGGCCGCCGGTGGAAGCAGGCCGCCGAATTCGGTGTCAGCACAGCCGGTTCTGCGACAGCCGGTCCTGCGACAACCACTTCTGCGACAACCACTTCTGCGACAACCACTTCTGCGACAACCACTTCTGCGACAACCAGCTAAGCCTGTGCTGCTGATTTGGGGTCTGCTGGCCGTCGTGTTGGTGACCGCAGGGTGTTTCAACGTCAACAAGCGGAAGCAAAAAACTTCGGCGTCGGCGATTTGGATCAGCAACAACTCCGAGGAGGTGACCGCCAGCACGTTGGCCCGGTTGAAAGACGCGGGCGTGGAGGAGGCCTATGTGACCGCCGCCGAACTCGATCTCGACGGGCCGGATCTTCTCCGCCGGTTTCAAGTGCCCGATCTGGAATCGTCCCTGCCCATGAGCCTGGCGATTCGCGGTGAGTGGTCCGGTGACTCAGTGGATGATCCGGGCGCGTTGGGCGTCCGATTTGCCGAGGCCGCCCAACAACTACGCTTCGATGTGGAGAGCCGGGGTGCGTTGGTGGTCGGAATTCACCTCGACTTCACCAAGGTGTCGAGCTTCCAATCCTACGCGGCCTTCTTGGAGGGCATCCAAGAAGAGCTTTCAGATGACCTCTTCCTCTCCGTGACCGTGCAACGAGGCTGGATCGGTAAGGAGGGGTTGGCGTCTGTTACCGATGCCGTGGACTTCGTGGTGCCCTTTCTGTACGGCCAGAGGGTGAGCGAAAAAGATGCGGGAGATGCTTGGGATTTCATCGAGCTCGAACGACGGCTGCGTTTGTTGGAAGAACTCGAGGTGCCCTATCAGCTCGGAATCATTACCCTGGGCACCGCCAGTTTGATCTCCGACGGAGGTGGGCTTCGAGCACGCACCACACGCCGATCCATGCTCGACCTATTGCGCAACCCGTCGCTCAAGCTGCGCCCCGGTTTCAGCTTCAACGGGGTCAACCGGCGCGTTTATACGATGGGCGCCGAAAGAAAAACGAAAGTGGACGATTGGGATGTGGAGCAGGGTGAGACCGTCCGCATGGTGAGGATCGCTACGTCGGATCTCGAGGAGCTTCTGCGCTTGGTGGAGGTCTGGGGCCTACCGCATCATTTGGGTCAGCTCTTTTATCGGCTGCCGAGCGAGCAAGAAGGGCTTTCCTTGCACAGCGAGAGCCTCTTGCTGGCTTTTGATCCGCAGCCCGCGGCGCCGGACATCCAATTCGACGTTAGCGTGCAGCGGCGTACAGGCCGTGGTTGGCTGGTCCGGTTTGGGTTGGAGAGTCGGAATCGTGAGTTCACCGAGCTGGCTTTGTTGGACAACAACTTCTTGCAGATTATTACCGAGTCGGGAGAGTTCAATCGCAACGTCAAGATCGGAGACTTTAGTCGTTACGACATGCTCACCTTGGACGAGCATGGGAGCTTCAAACCGGAACGTAGGGATCCCAACGTGCTGCGGCTCTTTATCCCGATTCTGGAGGGATTCCAAATAGCCAACACCGGCAACATCGAAGTCCTGGGCCGGAAGGAACCGGTGCTGGTGCTCGAAGCCAGATTCCTATTGCCGGACGGTCGGACGTTGACCGTCGGGCCGCGGCGTTGGAGCAACAATTCCTTTGAAGACGAAGCGGGAGAGCCTGCCCCTTGACCGAAGTTTCTGCTGGGACCATGGCAAGGCGGGGTACCTCGGGGTTCTTCCGTGCCTTGCTCGATGTTTGGAACGGCCTCGAACGATCATTGGTGCCAGGACCTGTGGCGTTGGGTTGGGTCTTCGCCGGGCTGATGATCGGTTGGTGGATCTACGTGCCGATTCATGAACTCTTGCATGCGGCAGGCTGTTGGCTGACCGGCGGTTCGGTCACCCGTTTGGAAATCGCCAGGATCTACGGCGGTGATCTCTATGGCTTGATCTTTCCGTTCGTTGAGCCCGGTGGTGAATATGCGGGTCGGTTGTCCGGCTTCGACACCTTTGGTAGCGATCTGATCTATCTGGCGACGGACTTCAGCCCGTTTTTGCTGACGATTTTTCCCGGCGTTTACCTCTTTCGTCGCGCGGTGGCCTCCGGCTCTGCCTTCTTCTACGGATTTTGGCTTTCGTTTGCCCTAGCGCCGTTCATGTCCCTAACCGGCGATGCCTACGAGATCGGCTCAATTTTGGTGACCCAATGGCCTCCCTGGCAAGACCATCTTCAGCTGTTGCGCAGCGATGATCTCCTACTGTGGATGGATACCCATCTCGGGCAATCCGGTGTACCCTGGGGCGGAGCAGCCCTAGGGGCGACGATCGGCCTGTTGTGGGCAGTCGGCACCTATACGCTGGGAAGCTACCTCAGCTCAATCCTGGGCTACGGGCCGATTCCGGCTCTGAAACCGGAAGAAGCCGATCCTAATTTTACGTAATTGCTCGGAGCAAGCCATGAGCGAAGAAATAGACGACTTGGGCGACGACGAAGGTGAATTGGTAGAGATCGACTGGGAGCCCCTTCAAGGAGCGATCGACGCCCTGCATGATGCGGAGTTGGATTTCACCGACAATCGCAGTCTGTTGGACCATTGGGGCGCTCTGCTCGGCGCCCTCTTGCGCAAAGTGCATATCGAAGAGGGCTTGGAGGAAGAGGAAGTCGCCGAACTCGCCGCGGAGGCCGCCGCCTTCGGTATCGATTTGGCTTTTGGGCCCGAGGAGCTACCGGATTTCGTTCCGACCGCCGATCTGGACGAGAATTAGCTGCGAGGCAATCCTTCTCAAGCCGTGATTTCAAAACGCTCGATGATGTGCAGCGGCACGGGATGTGTCATCTCCTCCGGCGCTCCCGTCCGCTCGACTCCGATCGCCACGACCTCAAGGGTTTTTTCGTCTTTGACCCGGCAGCGCAAGAAATTCTTGAAGTGGGGCGAGCCGATGCCTGAGAACGCTTCGTTCTGGTGGAAGCGCAACCAATTCAAGCTTGTGAAGAGGTAAAGGCCGAAAAGGGTTCCCGCCAGCAGCATACCGACCAAGAAAACCTCTCCACGAATGAGGTATTGCTCCAGGACCGGGTGGTTGCTCGCGAATCCCTTGGGCCACCATGAGCCGGCCCATGTCCAGGTTAGGTAGGCCAGCACCATGTGCAGAACGCCATGACCTAGGCCCCACAGGGTACAAGGGACGTTGACGAAGCGCGAATACAACCGCTCGGGTTTCGCCTGCGGGTCGTCTTTGGATTTTTCTCGGTATTTGGGCTCTTGCCGCACCCCTGCACTGCGGGCGAAAAGCGTGGCCCCGACGATACAGAACAAACCTAGGGTGAAGGCCGCCGGGTGGGTAAATGGAAACGACAGCCACTCGTCGAGGTTGGACGGCAAGTCCCGGCTCCAACCGAGTAGGCAATAAAGGAATGCGCACAGGGCCGACATACCGGGGTGCCTGAAGGCGAAGAAGGGAAGCCGCCGAGCCAGTCGTCTAGAGGTCGATGGGGACGGATATAAGACCTTCGGTGGCCCCGCTTTCTTGCGCATCTGGGTGGGTTCTCTCGGAAAGCCGTGGGTTGGATGCAAAAAAGCACCCCCGCCGCCGGAGACAATGTGGTGTCGAATATATGGGACTCCCTGGTGCTCGCGCTCTTCCTCATAGCGTTGGTAGTTGTGAACATCCCCGGCGATAATCGCCGCCAATCTCGCCTTCTTGAGATGGACCAAGCGGCGAATGCGCAACAATGAAAAGCGCAAGGGTCTGTCGCTCAAGTTGCCATAGACGCGATCGGGCTCCGCAGCGCAAAGCAAGACTTTTGCGCTCTCGTTCAGCGATTCAGAATGTCTGCGGAAGAATTCGAATTGGGCGTCGTCGATATTGGTGACCAACTGAAGGTCGACACACCAAATCTGCCAACCGTGGGCGAGCTGAATCACGGAATAGCTGCGCTTCTGCTCGGGCTCAAAGGCGCCGAAGGTTTTGGTCCTGCGCTCGATGAATCGATGGCGAAAGGCGCTTAGGGAGTCGTACCAATCATGGTTGCCCGGGATCATATAGACCGGGCTGTGGGCTAGGCGGCTGAGCCCGAACCGCGTCCTAACGTCGCGCAGTGCCTGGTTGAACGGGCTGACCAAACGTTGGGCGTAGGCTTCCGGCGACGCCACGGGATAGACCTCGTCGCCGCCTAGGATCAGCGCGTCGGACCTGGGTAGCTTTTCCCCGTCTATTTCCAGCTCCGGGCAGGAGAGCAAGAAAGCCATGGTGTAGGTCGACGACCACCCGTCGCCGGTGTCGGCCATGAAGTCGAAGGTCTCGTATCCCTGTCCGCCGTGAATCGCATGTTCATTTTCGAAGTCCCGTTCCATTCCACTCAGGCGACGGGTATCGATCATGATTCCGAGCATTGAAGAAACCGCCGTACGCATGCCGGTAAATAGCAACTGAGTCGGCGCGTACCAATCCACCATCTTTGGGCGTTCCATGGCTTGCCTTTCCCTGAGTCAATTTGTGCTGGGTCCAGAGACTGCTTTCATTATTCCATATCTCCGTTGCGCCGACGAATGGGCAGCTCAACCTATCGGTTGATCAGCCTGTTGGGGATTGACATCCGCACTTAGTGTACATAGTGTACATGGGCAGTAGGCGCAATGGGTGCGCCTGATCAAGGGTCTCACAACGAGCGCGAGCTGACCAGGAGGCAAGGATGGCGGAGCATCTTCAGGAGCTTGATTCTTCTGCATTTCAAATTCGAGGTCTCGAAAAGAGATATCCAGGGTTTCGGTTGGGGCCTCTGGACCTAAATCTTGAGCGGGGAAGGGTTTTGGGCTTTGTCGGACCCAACGGCTCGGGCAAGAGCACGACTCTGAAGTGCATGGTAGGCACCGTAAAACCCGAAGCCGGAACGGTTTCGGTGTTGGGTAGCCCGGCCGTCGACCGGCAGCCGGAATGGCGGCAGGACATTGGTGTCGTAGGCGAGCAGGTCGGTTTTTTTCAACGCTGGACTGTGGCTCGCAACTTGAAATTTGTCAGCAGGTTTTATCCCCGCTACTCGCAGGATCGGGCCCGTGAACTCATGGAGCGTCTCGAGCTGCAACCCGAAAAAAGGGTTGGAGATCTCTCCCGCGGCGGCTTGGCGAAGATGGCTTTGGTGGTGGCTTTGGTCCATTCACCCCGCCTGTTGTTGCTCGATGAGCCTACCGCCTCTTTGGATCCGGTGGTGCGCGCCGAGGTCCTGGACTTGCTTTTCGATTTACAGGCGGATGGCGAGCACTCGATCTTCTTCTCAACCCATGTGTTGTCGGATTTGGGACGCCTTGCCGATGAGCTCGTTTTTCTGCACGACGGCAAAGTTTTTTTGCATGCGGACAAGGTAGAGCTCGAAGAGAGCTGGCGCCGGGTCACCTATCGGAAAACCGATCCGATGAAACCCAAGGGCTGCGTGAGCTCTGAAGGGTCCGGTTCGGATTGGCGAGTCATCAGCTCCAACGGACATGAAACCTTGGAGCATCTGCGCGAAATGGGTGCGGAGCGCATTGAATCCACCCGGTTGTCGATCGATCAGATTTCGGTCGAGATTCTGCGCTGCGCTAAGAAAGGAATTCAACCATGAGCAACTTGAGATCCCCAACAGACGTGCTTTTCTTGGGGTGGAGCAGCCTGGGTTACTCCCGTTTACCGTGGGCGCTGATGATCGGCTCGTGGCTGACCTTTGCAACGTTAATTGCGGGCTCGGCTATTGACGAGAAATTGCATCACCACCTGGCGGTGCTCTGCATGTTGGTCTTTCTCGGCACGATCAATCACAGTGATCGATTAGAGGACAAAGAAAAGCGCTGGGTACTCCTGAGTCGATTGCCCGTCAGCCGGCGTGATTTGGCCAAGGCGCGGGTGGCTGCCGCGATCAGCGTGGTAGTTGTGGGTTTCGCTGCTGCCATCGCTTTGTTGGCGCTTTCGAGACTGCTGGGTTATCAGCTTGCCTTCTACCATGTCGATCGCATCCCCTTCGCCGCCCTGGCAGCCCTGTGCTTGAGATTGATGCAGATCCTTTTCGAAGAGGTGGCCGATCGGCTGAGCCCTGGATTGAGGCTTCCCTTCGCGGTGCTGTCGGTCCTCGGGATTCTAACCCTGGTGGTGCTTTGGTTGGTTCCGATCGCCTTCCCGAAACCCGGATCCGAGGCATTACCTCCCGAGCCTTGGATGTACCTGCTCTTGGGAGGCAGTGCCCTGTTGGCCGGGTTGCTCGGAATTGAAGGATTTGTCCGTCGATCGGATTTGAGCCGCAGCTCTGTGTTTCACCAGCTCGATCGATCATTCAGCGGCCGGAATCAGTAAAGGAGGGATCCCATGTTATTAAACTTATCGGATCTGAGCTCGGAACCCCTTCATATGCAGATCTCCAGGCAACTGAGAGCCTCGATCCTCGCCGGTGATCTCGAAGACGGCTCGGCTCTGCCCTCGATCCGCGGCATGTCTCGGGAACAAAAGGTCAGTGTGATTACCGTCCAGCGCGCTTATGACGACCTAGAGCGGGAAGGATTGATCCGCGCCCGTCGAGGGAAAGGTTTTTTCGTGGCACGCATTGATCCGGAGGAAAAGAAGATGATGGCGGAGAAACGCTTTGCCGAAGCACTTCAGAGTGTCTTAGAGATGGCTTTTGAGGAAGGCTTGGACCGGGAGACGTTAATGCGCATTTTCGAGCGCCGGTTGAGCGCCCACTCCAACCAAGAGCAATCCAGCTCATGATTTTGGGTCGGGTTCCGAGCCTTTGGCGAGTTGCGGGTGTGCGGCCGCCTCGTCAAATAGGTGGCGGAAAGCTTCACGAATATTGCCGTCTCGCAGGTCGAAGATTTCTTTCAATCGGGCTTCTGACCATGGACAAGGCAGGGCGCCTCGCTCCAACAGCTCGTGGGTCAGGGAGATAAACAGCTCGGCGCCGGTGCGGTGTCGGTGCAAGGTCGGAATCCAGGTCAGGGGTTGGTGACAGGTGACCAAGAGCCCGCCTGCCTGCCTCGCGTCGCGGCTCAGGCGTAGGCGTTCCAAGAAGCCGAGTTGTTCGGCTCCGTCGACGGTGATCAGGGTTTCGGCGAGGTCGCGGTCTACGGGCAAAGCCGACAGGGGCGGCTCGCCCGGCCGACTATGTAAAGCCAAGACCTGCCATCCGCGACGACGGTGCTCCCGTTGCATGAGTTCTAGAAGCGTTGTTTTTCCCGATCCTTTGGGTCCGACCAAGGCGCCGCGATAGCCGAGCTGCGTGAATTTCTCTATGAGGTCGGAAAGCTCCAGACCTTCAGTGAAACGAAACGCCAGGCTTTCGATCCGAGAACTCCGGAAGGGGTTTTGGCGAGGGGGCAGGAGATCTCGCGCGCGGCTCACGGCGGGAACTCAGGAATCCGGCACGGCTCGCAGCAGAATCTCACGCCCTTCCGGTGCCGAGACGAAGGGTGCGTTGGCCAGCAGGTCCGCGGAGTCGAGGCTCGCTTCCACGGTCCAGACCAAGGAAATCAATTGACCGGAGAAGCTCCAGGGCGTTGCGGGCAGGCGGAATTCGAAGGATTGGGACCCGACCCTGGCAGGGGCTCTAATTTCTACCTGCTCCGCCGTGTCGGAGTCTTCCGTGCCTTTGCCTTCCGTATGCCACAGCAGGCTGATCCACAGACTCTCGGCCCGGGAATCTCCCTGGTCCCATTCGACGGTTCCGGTCAGGAACTCTCCGGGCTCAAAGGTGTCGCGGTCCAGCCGGAGATGTAAAAAGCTCACGGCTCCTCCTTGTCCAGGTTTTTGGGAGGTGAAACCCAGAGATCGTAAGCTTCTTTGATGTCGGGCCAATAGGGGATGTCTCCGGCAACGGTGATACGCCATTGGATTTCGTTGCGATGGGCCTTGAACGACGGCACGGAGTCTCGAGGAATCGGCAGCGCCACGCGGCCGTCCGTGAAATGGAGCCGCTGCTCGTCGACCAGGACGTGTCGATGGAAGACACTGTGCTCGGTCTTGGTATCCGTACCGCGGCGATAGATGGCTTGCTCTCGGCCTTCCAGGCAAACGGTGAGGCGCTGAAGTCGGTTCGAGCTGCCTTCCATCTTCCAGCTGAGGGAATAGGTTTCGCCCAATCGAAGATCTCCGTCGGAGACCGTCAAATGCACTTTCGGATTGAAGATCGCCAGTCCCTGATGAATCGTCAGCCCGACCATGGCTATGCCCGCCAAAAGAAAGGGGCTCATGAAGAGCAGCATGAACCAAGATGGATCGTCACCCTTGATCATCTCGAAGGTCATATAACCGATGAAGCCGTTCCAGATCAGGGTGAAGATGCCGATGCCGATGAAGTTGGTCAGTCGGCCGGATGCCGACTCGAGTGTCAGCGGACCCGGTTGAGGTTTCGGGATTTCCGGACGGCTATCTAATCTAGCCAAGAGCGCCGCCGTCTGAGGATCCAGATCGGCGGTGGACCCGTCCCTGTTCTCTCGAACGGGTCGTTTGGCTCGGCGCTTTGGTTTGCCGAGCCGGCCTCCCCAGCCGTAGATGAAATACATGCCGCCGAAGCCGATGAGCATGAATGGAATCGGGAAAAGCGCCCAAAGCAAGAACCAGCCGGGGGAGCGATTGAGCACCGAGGCCGACGGGTCTTCAGGATCTACAAAACAAAGGGTTTCGAACCCCGGGGGGTATTGGCCGACCACCTTGGCTTTGCCGTCGTAACCGCTGCTGGAGCCGGACGAGAAGTTATACCGATCTCCCGTGATTCTTTGCCCGCCGACTTCATATTCGTAGGTGATGGCCACGCTGTAGGTGGTGGAATCGCTGCCGCTGTGACTTTCGACCTCGCTGGTCAAGATCGTACAGCTCACCGCTTCCCAGGACCTGGCATCGACAATTTGTAGGACGGGTAAGACGGCGAGAAACCAAAACGCCACCAAGCCGACCAGGCCGAAAACGCCACAAAATCCCCATGCCAAGCATCCGGCGCCGCGGCCGCTTGGGGTCTCGTCAGTTCCACTTTTAGTCATTGAGACAAGTATAGCGTGTCGTCTATGGAGTGTCGCCTAGTGAGTAGGTGCAGGCGTATTCCCTTTGACCCACCAGACTAGATCTCCCCTTTCATAGTCGGGGAATCCATTGTCATTGGCCGGGGCCAACGTTCCACCGTCGTCTTTCAAGTCGAGGGAGGCGCTCCAAAGGCGATAGCCCCCGTCGGGCAACAACTGATAACCGTAGGGGCGGCCGGTGAACGGATCCGTCGATGACGGCAAACCGTTCAAAGTGCTGGGATAGGCACCTTCCGATTCGAAGATCTTCTGCAGCTGCAGGGCGATGTTGAGCTGGTCGACCGCGGCGAGGATCAAGTCCCGCTTCTGGCTCACGGAAAAGCAGTCGAAGGCTCCGTCTCTGGCGATTCGCCAGAAGGATGAAGGAAGGGTCTCCGCGAATTTTGAAGATGCGTTTCCTAGTTGTCGGCTGGGCTGCTTGCAAAGTCCGAAATATTCGTCTGCCCATTCCAGATAAGTGGCTGCGTTGAGCTTGCGCCAGGCCGAAGAACTCAGCAGCCGGCGTTGATAAAGTGGGAGATCGTTGCCACCGGCTTGCATTTTCGTCAAGACATCAGACGTTGTCCGGGGATCGATCATGGTTGAAAAGGTCGCTGAAACCTCGGCATTCAGGATGGTATTGAAATGCTCTGCCCATGGAATTTGCTGGGCCTCGATCCACACCCGTTCTCTGAGAAACTCACTGACCCTCGGCGCCGCCAGCAATCTCTCCACCAACAAGAATCCTTGACGTGACATGGCGCGCGCCACCAGGGCGTTGATCAAGGTAGGTAGGGATCGGCAGGTCCAATTCGCCATCCGTTGGACGGCGAAGGCGTCGTTCCAAGCATCGTCTAAGCGACCTTCCGACAGCGCGACCTCGCCACGAGCGCGAATCAAGGCCGAGAGGTGCAATCGAGCGAGCAAATTCGGGATCTCGAGCTGGAACGGCACGATTTGCCAATCGGTGACGTACCGGGCTTGGTCGGTTTTGGCCAAGCCTTCGTCGAGAATAGCCAGGGCGAGGGATTGCTGCTCAATTTGTTGTCGGAAGAAATCGAGATCGTCGGCGGAAGGGTCGCTGCGGTCGACGGCTTGGGCCCTCAAGCGCTCGTAAACCTCGAGGATCCCTGGGTCGGATTTGCCCGTGAACGGAGGGTGGGTCGCCTCTTGACCGTTGGCCACCAGCGAAGCCGCCTCCTCGTAATCCGTACCGTTGATCACGCCTTCCGGCAGGTCTGAAGGGATGTAATGGGCAAATTCGAGGGAACCTTGAGTGTGGGTGCTTCGGGCGCTCTGCAGGCGCATATTTGCCCACACACCCAGGAGCAGATGGAACGCTGAGATCGCCACGGCAGCGATGAGCACGGCCCTTAGGATGACCCTGGAGATCGGGCGCCGCGTGTCGGTCTTGTCTGTGTCGTTCATGGCTGTGTCGTTCATGGATCTATCCTTTCGGCCTCGAGGCCCGAATCGATCTGTGGGGCCTGGTGGCTTGTGTGCGTTGAAGTCGGATTAGAGATTGCGGGTCCGATCCCCGATATCGCTTTCGCGGGGCGCCTGTGGGTCTTGGGCGGCTCGCGGCCCGTGGGAGGCGAATCCCAGGGGCAGGTCACCCAAGCTGTTCTGCAGTTGCCGATAGTGATCGGTGGTCTCGGCTCCTTCCGAGAGCCGTGGATCCACCGGGCTCCAGCCCAGCTCCTGGGCCAAGGCTCCCCCAAGAGCCAGCAAAACCACGGTGCTCACCAGCAGCCCTTCGAGCCACCACGATCGAGTCCCCAGGTAGATGTCCAAGGCTCCGCTTCGGGCTCGGACGATCCGTTCCGTGGCATCGAGGGTTTGCCGCCTGAGCCCCGGATCCGGATCGGGAAAACCGAAGGCGCGAAGCTTTTGGTCGAGGGTTTCGATGGGTTTCTTGTCCATGGTCAGCCCAACAAGGTCTGCAGTTTTTGGAGAGCCGTGTGGTACCGGCTGGCGGCGGTTCCTCTCGGAATGGCGAGGCGATCTGCGGTTTCTTCCAGGGTGCATCCTTCAAAGGCCACCAATAGAACCACCGATTTGAAGCGCGGCTTGAGCCTTGAAACCGCCCTGAGCAAATCTCGTCGTTCGTCGTCGGAGATGCCGCTGGACGGTTCCAGGGTGACGTCGTCTTCGTCGGAGTCCTCCCTCGGGGGTGTCCACAAACGCTCCAGCGCTCGTCGTCTCAGCACGCTGTTGACGTGATTGCGGGCAACCCGCCAAAGATAGGCGGAGAAGTCGGTGACGTGGTCCAATCGGTGGGCTTGCCGAGCCAGCTTGAGCCAAATGGCTTGAATGGCGTCGTCGGCGTCTTCCTTGCGCCCCAACATGCCCCTGCACCAACGGTGAATTCCGCCGGCGTGGGAGTCGTAGAGGGCTTCGAGTCGCTGCTGTGGATCCATGATCCCCAGAGTATCTGCCATATGCCGTAGTGAAATCGCTGATCCCTTAACCATCGGTAATCGACCCCATCGCCTCCATCTCCATCGCCGTCTTCATCACTGCCTCTCTCACTGGACAAGACGCACGAGGTCCATGGATCTCTCGATTTTTTTGCGGTCGGTTACGATAGGCCTGGAGTTGGGCGGTGAAGGTTCGGCCCGGCTCCAGCGAATCCGAAACACCAGCACTAGGAAGCTCTATACATGAAGTCCAAGAACAAATCGGGTGGGCTTGCCTACTCGACGGAGAAGTGTGCTCGATGTGGTTGGCCCAAGCACAATTGTGCGTGTAGCGGAGCGAGCGGCAGCCAGGGTCGAAGCAAAGGGAAACGCACGGCTGAGCCGGCTGCTCAGGGCCCGCCGAAAGATGGGGTCGTGCGGGTCGAGCGTCAGACCAAGGGTAGGAAGGGCAAGGGGGTGACCGTGATCCACGGAGTGCCGCTGCAGGGCGACGAGCTCAAGGCCTTGGCCAAGGCCTTGAAGGCTCGGTGTGGCTCCGGTGGAACGGTCAAACAAGGCACGATCGAAATCCAAGGCGATCACCGGGATACGGTGATCGCCGAACTCAAGTCCAAGGGTTGGACCGTGAAACAGTCTGGAGGTTAGCGGGTGAGCCGTGCCGGGACGCTCAAGGCGTGGCGGACGACCAATCCGAGGTATCGCCGGACTCGAAGCCGTCGAAAAATAGTGGGCTGACGTTTTCCAACAGCACGTTGCCGGTGCAGGTGGCGGCGAAAATGTCGAGCTGACCATCGCCGTTCCAATCCAGGACCTCCACATCAAAGGTGCCGGTGGTGGTGTAGTTGCGGGCTCCGCCGGTGAGCGGGTCGGTGTAGGACACGTTCGGCGGGGTTCCGACTCCACGGAGGATGGTCATTTTGCGGTTGCAGCCCTCGATGTCGGTGTCGACGTCGGCCACCAGGATTTCCAGGATGCCGTCGCCGTCGAGATCCCCCACTTTGGTGTTGCCGCCGAAGAAGCTGGTCGCCGGGCTGTTGGAGGGGGCCGTAGTGTTGAATACCGCGTGGCCCTGGACGTCGTTGCCGGTGTTGAACAGGATGGCGTCCTGGCCGTCGTCGACGATGTAGATGTCCTCGCGTCCGTTTTGATCGAAGTCGGCGACTTCGATCATGTAGGGCGCCACGGTGTAGGGCAGCTGCATGAAGTCGAAGTTGCCGGTGCCGTCGTTGTAGAAAATGCGCACGGCCGGCTCGCTGGCGTCCGGCGGCGGGCTGGAGCCGCTGGCGTTGTTCTTGACGATATCCAGGTCGTCGTCACCGTCGATGTCGACGATCGCTGCGTCGGTGCCGAACACCGATTCGTACATGGGAAGGGTCATACGGGTGGTGGTTTCGTCGGTGAAGAACCCGTTGCCGTCGTTGATCAACAGCCGATCTTCCAAGTTGTTGTCGTAGTCGACGAAGTAGAGGTCGGGTCGATTGTCGCCGGTGACGTCGCCGGCGGCGAGGGCGCAGAATTGCGGCGCCGGTGAAAAGATCGGCAGGCGACCCTCTTTGGCGTCGTAATCGAATCCGAGCCAGTCGCCAGAGCCGTTTTCGCCCAAATTCATGTAGATCCTGGGCTGCTCGCTAAAAGTCGTGGCGGTGACCACGTCGAGCCAGGTGTCGCCGTCCAGGTCCACCAGAACCACGTCACGATCGTCGGTGTTGTCGAGCATGTCGGGTGCCAGGGTGGAGGTGCGATCGGTGAGCACGCCGTTTTCGTTCATCAGGAGCACATTGCGCAAGCCGCCGGGATTGGAAAATCGGACCTTGCGAACGACGATCAAGTCCGGATCGCCGTCTTTGTCGACGTCGCCTGCAATCAGATCTTTTTCCACCGTATCGTCGCTGCCGAGATCAGCGTCGGCCACCAGCTTGGTGGTGGTGACGTCGTTGAAGGCAAGCCACTCCACGGTTTGGGCCAGAGCCGGCGAGGCCAACAGAGTGAGCGATAGGACCGGTAACCATCGGACTGGGATCCTTCGGAATAGCGTCGAGCTGGGGATGCGATTCAAAGACATGTCGATTCCTCGAAATAGGGGTTCAAGGGAAGGCTTCGAAGCAGGGTTTCAAGGCAAGGGGGGACGCAGAGTCCTTTCGAGCTGAATTTTCCTAGGGTGAGACGAGGCTCCATCGGGACAGGTCACCGGTTTCGAAGCCGTCCAGGAATAGGGCCCCGCTTTGCAACGAGCTGAAAACCTGGAAAGACACCAGATCTGAGACGGCAGTGCCGGCCCCAGCTCCGGCTCCGGGGATATACCAACGGCCAAAAAGGGGGCGCCCCAGCCACAGGTCGTCGTTGGCAATGGCCAGGCTGATCGAAGCGAATCGATCGCCCGATTCCGCCACCTCGAGAGCCACGGTTTCGAAGGCAAAAGCGGCGGAGGCCGGCAGGCTCAACCCCGGATCTTGAAGGTCGATGGCGAGGGTGGCTTGGGTGCCGCCCGCCCCGGCGTCAAAGAGACCGACGGTGAAGCTCGGGTTGCCCAACAACGCCGGCTCGACGGCTACCACCCGTGGCACGGGTCCTTCGGCCGTGGCGACGCCGGTGCCGCTCACTTGCGGCACCCGGTCGGACTCCGAGTAGAGCCTGGGGCGATCAAATGGGGCCATGCCGTCCCGCAGTCGGACATCGGTCAGAGGGCGTTTTAGAAATGCGAGCAGGGCGGCTCGTTCGGTCGGCGTCAGATTCAGCTGACGAACCAAGGGGTCTTTATTCGGGGCATCGAAATCTCCCCCTCGATCGTAGAAATCCACCACGTCCTCCAGGGTCGCGAACCGCCCGTTGCGCATATATGGCGGTCGCAGCTCGACATTGCGCAGGCTCGGCGTCCGCATCTTGCCCCGATCGTCCTCGTCGGCGGTGACCTCAAAACGACCCGGGTCGTCGGCCTGTGGCCGGACACCCGTGAAGTGGAAGTCGTGGTCGGTGGTGATTTCCAGGCTGTGGCAGCGGTCGCAGCTGGAAGCGACGAAGACCGAGCGACCCTGTTGCTCTTGAGGGGTCAGCCCGCTGCCGGTGCTGAGGAATGTGTCGAACGGCGATTGATTGGTGAATTGGGTACGTTCGTAGGCGGCGATGGCCATGCCGATTCGGGGGGCTGTGATACCCGCCGAGCCGAAGGCCTCGGCAAAAAGCTGCTCGTAAGTCCGTCCGTCGATCCAATCCACCAAGTTTTGAGGCGCCCGGGTGGCGAGGGCCAAGGGCTCGGAAGCCGTGACCCTGGCCAGCACCTCCGGCCAAGTACGGCCGACGTGCGCCATTTCAATGTCGCTCACCAGCGGTCCTAAGGCCTGGGATTCCAAGGCGGCACCGGAGGCCAACACCACTTGGTCGGTGACTGGATCCACGAATTCGCCGCCGGCCCGGCCGTCCCAAAATAGACTCGGTGAGTATCCGGCGTTGATCGACGAGGTGGTCCGGCGGCCGGTGACTTGGGGCGCCAATCCGAAGGAAGGGTTGAGGATGTAGGTGCCGTCGGCCCGGCTGGCGGGTACCCCGGGGGAGCCGAGGATGTCGTCGAGCCCGCCGAAGATTCCGTCGAGCCCCGGATGGATGGCGTCCGGATCAGCAGCGGATCTCGGATCCCCACCGCCGTCGCGCGGGATGTGGCAGGTTCCGCAAGCCACCGTGCGGGTGGAGGAGAGCTGCTCGTCCCAAAAGAGCACCTTGCCCAGGGAGACCTTGCTCGGCGTCGTCGGATTTCCGACCGGATCTTGGGGCGGAAAGAGTTGGGAAACGGCCGGTGACGCAGCGATTAAAGTGAGCAACGTGAGCAAGGTGAAGCACAGCCAGGCAGACCGGCCTGCGGTCAAGACCGGCCTGCTCATGGCTCCACCGAACTCCAAGCGGAAAGCTCACCGCTCTCGAAGCCGTCGAAAAACATCTCGCCGAGATCGTCGGTGCTGATCTCTACGGCGAAGGCCAGGGCCAGGCGAGAGAATTTCAACGCGTGGTCGGCGCTATTGCCCAGGGTGGTGAGGGTGTCGCCGGTGCTGTGGATCGAGGAGTTGTGCTGGCCAAACCGAGATTCGAACGCCATTGCCGCCGGGTAACCCTCCCGGTGCCAGGACGCGTGATCCGAGCAGCCATAACCGCAGGCCGTGCTCACACTGGCCAGCTCCGGTTGATAAGTGTCGACCAATTGGCTGACGAAAGCGGTGAGGTCCGAATTGGTGAAGTCTGAAAGGAGACCAATATCCTCTGGAGATCCATTGAACGCCGTCATGTCGAGCTGCAACACGCCGACCACGTTGGTGCCGGCGGCTTGGTACGCGTCGGCGATATCACGGGATCCCAGCAGGCCGACCTCTTCCGCCGCATAACCCATGATTTGTACGGTCCGGCTGGGCTGGAACCCTTGGGTGAGCAACACCCGGGCCACCTCGCTCAGAGTTGCAATGCCAGAGGCGTTGTCGTCCGCTCCTGGGGCCAGGAAGTCGGGATTGCTCGAACCCGACGAAATGGAGTCCAAATGACCGCCGAGCACCACGATTTCGTCGGGATAGTAGGCGCCCTCGAGGGTTAAGACCACGGACGGCTGAGTCCAAGAATGCTCGACGAGCTCGACCGTGACGTTATCGCGACCCGTGGCGTAACCCTGCCAGAGATCCCGGATCCATTCGGCCGCGGCTCGGCCGGTTGGATGGCCGTAATAACGATTGTTGAAGTCGGTCGACAACCGTTCGATCGTTTCGCGGATGTTGCTCGACTGCAGTCTCGGCTGGAGGCTGAGCACCGCAGGCTGTTGATCGAGGCGGTAGTCGATCGAAGCACCGCGACGAATCCGAGGGCCCTTCAAAGTCTCCAAGGCGTGGTCGACGTCGGGGTGGACCATGAAACCGCTGCAACGTTGAAAATATTGGTGGATCAGCGCCGAAATTTTCTCCAGGTCTGCGCTCCGCACCTCCGTGACCACCACCTCGTTCGCTTCTTGATGGGCTCGAAGTGACTGTGCGTCGACCCGGATCTCATCTGCATGCTGCAACATTTCAAAGGCGTCGGCGCCGACGGTGATCCAAACCCGTTCTTGGGTCGTTGGGTCGACTGCCAAGGAAGCGCTGCTCGAGAGCACTAGGAGGGCGAGCAGCATAAGTGGAAGAGAAAGGTTGAAGCGTCGGGTTGGCTGAGCGGAAGATAGACGACTGACCAAAGACGGCATGATGCCCATAGATATTTTCCTCGAGGAGCTGGGGGTTGAGAGAATCGGAGTTTTGAAAGCGAGGCAGCCCAACTTGGGAAATGTGGCAAGGGCCTTCCCGGGGCTTCCGGATCTGAACGACGACGAGATGAAGCTCAATAGATATCGCGACATTGAGCACAATAGTCCGCGTTTTTGAGGTTATCGGATTTAGTTTTTTGATTTCGCGGAGTTTGGAGGAACAGAGTTCGGCGGGGGGACGGGGCTTGGCGCGGAGACGATGTTCGGCGCGGAGACGATGTCCAGCAGTGCGAGACTGATCTCTTCGGCGACTCGATCGTATCCGGCGGGATTGAGATGACCGTCCAAGGGGTAGTAATACTCGCGGCCTTGATCAGCCGCAAAAGCCGACCGCAGATCCACCAGCGGTAAATCCAGCTCGGTGGCGAGGATGCTCAGACGCTCGAAGATTTGCCAATTTTCGTTGATGACGTCCGACGCCTCTGGAATGTGGACCAGCAGCAGCGGTGTGCCGTGGTCGGCGGTTGCGGCAGACATCGCGCGCAGGTCACGGCCTAGGTAAAGCCATCCCTGTTCGAATGTCTCGATTTCTTGGTCCACCAATTCACGTCCTCGGTGTCGCCAAGCCCTCAGGCCCGGGGCGACTCGCGACGCCATGAGGGTGTAGAAGGCTGAATGCCGCTGCAACCATTTCAAGGAGTTTCGCAGCCGCTTGGTGGGTCCAGTGGATCTATTGGGAGCCGTGGCCGAGCCGGACTCAGGCTCAGCCGCAACGGCGGCTTCCTGGTCGGCCCGGTCGGCCCGTTGGGTCTCGAAGGTCACGGCCCCCCAAAGGTCGTTGGCGTCACTGGGCAGGCGGCCCATGAAGAGGCAGACCACGAGCCAGGTGGGTCGGGCATGTTTTCGAAGCTGCTCGTAGGTCAGCCGGTATTGGGGTGACGAATGGCTGGGAATGCCCAAATTCCAAACCGCCTGGGGGCGTCCCTTCCGTTCGAGGTGAAAGGCGAGTCGGGAAGGTAGGGTCTCCTGCTCGTCGGCCCCGACTCCGAAGACAAAAGAATCACCGATGACGAAACCCGGTCGGTCGGCGAGATCTGGCTGTGTCCCTCGAAAGCCAAGGGAATTGATGTGCACGGGATGGTCGAATTCCGGGGCTCGCAATCGGCCACGAAATCCCGGCGTCAGCACGTAATCTCGAGCCGGATCCTCGGAATTCCAATGGTGCCCGGATTCCGATTGCCATTGGAATGAGCCCACACGCACAAAGGACCTGAGTAAGAACTCGCCCAGGAGCAGCGCGGCGACCGAGGAAAGCGTTAAAAGGCCGAGGTTGATCAACCAGCTTTTAAGCTTCGATCGGCTCCGAGGGGAAGGGTGTGTCATGAGTCGGAGGATATCGCTCCCAGGCGTTTCGAGCAGGTCGGATTCCGCAAGCTCTTTGGCGCCTGCTAGGGAGACCCGGGGCCGGATCCCGCTGCGGAAAGGGGGCGTAGATCGTAGCAGGCCATTTCCTCGTCGCTGCGGACGTAGAGGTAGCCGTCGCGGACCACGGGGTGATTCCAGCAGCGTCCGTCGATGGCGTGGAATCGCGCTACCTCGGTCATGGATTGGGGCGAGACCTCGACCAAAGCAACGTCGCCGTTCTCGGCCAAAACCAACAGAAAATCTTTCAGCATCAGAATCTGGCCGAAGCGATAACGCCCCTTTTTCCAAGCGCGCGTCCCGTCCTCCAGGTTGAACGCCGACAAGATGCCGCCGTCCAAACCGTAGACGTGGTTGTCTTGCAACACACCGCCGTTGAAACGAAGCCGCATCTTGTTGGGGCGAACCCACCGGGGCTCGACCGTCCAGGTCTGGCCCTTTCGACTTACATCGAGCAATGCCGAGCCGGTGGTTTCGGTGCTGATGAAGATGTCCCCCGACTGGGTGAGGATGGGTTGGACGGCGTTGGTTCCATATGGATTGGTGAATTCCCACCACCAGAGTTCGTCACCGGTAGCCAAGTCGTGGCCGGACAGGCCCCAAGCTTTGAAGACCAAGATCTGCCGTTCACCGTCGAGGGTCTCGACTCGGGGAGCGCCGTAACCGGCCTTGCGTGATCCCGTCTTCCAAACGATTTCACCCGTCAATCGATGGTAGGCGATCATGCCTCCCGGTGGGCTGCCTTCGTACATGGCAGGATCACCGCCGGTGGGAACGTTCTTGCCCGGATTGACCACCACCAAGTCGTCCACCACCAGGGGAGAGCCCGAGAAACCGAATTCGAGCTGCTCAGTGCCTGCGTCTTGCGCAATGTTGCGGCTCCAGATCAGCTCGCCCGAGGTGGGTTCTAAGCAGTCGAGGATACCGGTCGCACCGAGCGCGTAGAGGTGCGAGTCATGAAAAGTCGGGGTGGCGCGAGGGCCGATTCCGCCGAGGAAGGTCTCGTGGCGCCCGGGGTTGGTGTGGGCCCAAATCTCTACGCCGGTCTTGGGGTCGTAGGCCACCACTGCCTCGACCTCCCCCCTCTGCTCTTGGGTGAAGAGATAGTCGCCCACCAAAGCGAAGGACGACCATGCGGGGCCGACACTCTGGCGCCAGAGGACCTCGGGTGGGTGTTGTTGCCAGTCGCGGCGCACCACCTCGCGTAGGGCCAAGCCGTCCCGATTGGCTCCTCGGAAGCCCGGCCAATCCCGGGGCGTGGCTACCAGCTTTTCTGCGTCGTCCACGGAAGGTTGAGCGGTGGGATGAGCTGGTCGACCGGCATGGAGATCGGCTGCTTTTTGCTCGGCGGTTTTCTCAAACCTCAGGCTGAAGATGGGTTTGAAGTCACCGCCGAGCCCTTCGTACCGAAAAAGCGAAAAGAAAATTATGCCGGCGCCCACCGCAGAGGCCAAGCCCAGGAATTTAGTCCTCCATCGGAGCCGAGAAAAGAACAGCCACCAGAAGCCAATCGCCGCCGAGGTCCCCAAGCAGACCATCCATGTGGTCAGCACCTGCTGCAGGATGTTGTCGGAGTAGTAGATCCAGAGGCAGATTTCCGCAATGGCCGCGATGCTCAAGATCAGAATAGCGGGCCACCACCTCGGGCTGGAATTCGACGACATTTGAGGGCTCCTAATCAGACGTTTCGGAATTTCCACAAACTATTGATTATAAATGACTTGATGTAGGGGAGGGGCTTGCCCACTCCGCTCTTCCTCAAGCAGCGGCTCGGCTTCGCCTCGCCCGGGCGGGGGCAAGCCCGGGGCAAGCCCCGCCCCTATCTCCGGAGGTTTGCGGGCGTAGCCCGCTAAGTTCGCTTCCAAGAGGCCTGACCCTTGGTTGCTGCGGCGAACACAAGGGCCCATGAGTATTTATTGATGCTTCGAGCGGTTCCCTCTTCGCCTCGCCGCGAAGTGGGTTGCCGTCGGCATCTTGTCAATCCAAGGTTGAACTGTAAACGCTGAGCGACGCAACCCTCGGCCAGATCGACTCTCTTTTGACGAGTTCGATGCAGGCCTACGGCACAGAAGATAAAAGAAATTTGTGTCAAACCCAGCCATTTCTTGTCAGACCCCCGTTACTTAATAAGTGAGTTGCGAAGATGAATAAGTAACGCTTCGCGATCGCCGATCGTCCCCGGTGATCCGGACCCGGGACCTGTGTAAACAAAAGTAAATGTTTTTCGGGCGCTATGGGTCCGTCTAGGGGGAGCGTATGCTCAAAAACTATAAATATAGTTTATTTGCCATTCTTGTGTCTGCTGTTGTTAACCTTTTTGTGGTTTTGAACCCGGCTCCTGCCGCGAGTTTTTCCAGCATGGGCACTGCGGGGGCTGAGGGTTGTGAGGGTGCCGATTTTTGGGCCCTCGATCGCGGGCAGGCCTTGGAGGTGGAAGGAACCGGCGAGGGGATTTGGCTGCGGGTCGAACGGGCGGGTTACCTCTTGGCCGAGGCCTATTCCTGGCGACCGGGGCGTGAGGAGCCTCGGGTCACCCTCGAAGGGGCCGGCTCCGGAGGTGTGGATTGGCTGGCGGGGCGCCTACTGGCGTTGGAGGCCGGCGACTACTGCATCCGTACGGAGGCGAATTCGGCCGAGGAGCCGGCGTCGACCCGATTGGTGCTCGCCTTGTCACCATATGCGCCTTGGAGGGATCAGGCCAAGGACGGCGAGGTAGGCGATGAGGTTCCCGACGATCCAATCGGCGACATCCTATTTCGTTCGCCCGGCCCCGGCGGCCTGGACTTGGCCACCAAGGACGGTGAGGTAGGTGATGAGGTTCCCGACGATCCGATCGGCGACATCCTATTTCGTTCGCCCGGCCTGAACCTGCCCGCCAAGGACGGTGAGATAGGTGATGAGGTTCCCGACGATCCGATCGGCGACATCTTGTTCACGGATCCGGGCCGAATCCCCTATCGGAATTCACTTTTGGTGGCCGACGGGCGAAAGTCCGACGACGGCACCGGGGGTGACGAGGTTCCTGACGATCCGATCGGCGATATTCTGTTCTGGGAGGGTTCCCGGACTTCGGGTCGTTCGATCGCCGGTAACCTAGGGCTTTGTGGCTCGACTCCTGGGATGTCCGGAGCGCTGGCGTGTGCGTCGGACCTACCGGTGGGCAAAGCGATGGTTTCGTCTCTGAGCCGGGGACCCTCGGCCGTGGAAACCTTCACTTTCGAAGTCGGTGAGCGCACGAAGATGGCGTTGTTGGCGGAAGGCTCTGTGGCATGGATGGTTCTCTACGATCAATCGGGTCGCCGTATTGCGCGTACTGCAAACCAAGCGAGCCGAGAGTTGATCCAGACCCTTGCTCCGGGTCGCTATATGGTGCGGATAGGTACGGGCGAGGCGGGAGGGTGGTATTCCTTGGCGGGTAGTCGTTTGGGAAGCTGAAAGTAAGGAAGGCTGAAGAGCGCTCTGATGCTTCAGTTCCCGCCAGGTTTCTGAAGCATCGGGCCCTCGCCCGCATCCGCCTTCGACTCAGGCTGTGAGGCAGCAATGGGTTGGGGCGACCCGGCCAGCGCTCGGGCCTGATTGCGATAGGATTCGGTCTCGGAGGAATTCCCGCGCCACTGGTAGAAATCGGCCATTCGATGGAGGACTCGCTCGAGATCGAGACCCGAGGCTCCTCCGTCGCGCATGGCCTCGAGACTGTTCAGCATCAGACTTTCGCCGGCCAGGAAGTCTCCGGAGCGAGCCAGGCAAGCTCCGAGCACATTTTGGGTCAAGGGAATTCGCCAGGGATGCAGCTTGGACGAAGCCCGAGCAAGGCTCTCCAGAGCATCTCTCGCTTTGGCCGAGCAGCTGTCGAATAGGCCGAGTGCAGCCCAGGCTTCTGCAACCGTCGTTTTCGCTACGCCGATGTATCGGTCATGTCTCAGCTCGAGACCTTCCAAGATGAGTTCACTTTCGACGGCCGTATCGGCTGCGGACTGAAATTGGCCTAGTTGCAGATAGGCCCTGCTGATATTGATCAATGCTCTCGCCAACTTCGTATTTCCGCCGGGGTAGAGGCGTCTCGAAATGCTGAGTGCTTCCTGGAAGGCGGTGAGTGCATCGTCGAGCTTTCGAAGTTTGAACTGGGCGCGCCCGAGCGATTCCAAAGAAATGGCAAGGTCGGTGTAACCGGTTTCATCTTCCGGCAGCTTGCGCTGGTTGGCGATGGCCTCCTGCAGCATCTCTTCCGCTTCTTCGTACTCATGCTTGGCAATCAAGACCGCGGCCAGGCTGATTTGGCCGACCAACATGGCGCGTTCGTTCAAACTCGTGTTTTCTTGGCCCGAGTCCTTCAATCTTTTTTTCATGTCGAAGGCACGTCGGAGGTAGTGTTCGGCCGGGCCGAGCTTGCCCAGGAAGTAATAGATTCGACCCAGGGCGTTCGACGCTTTAGCCAGGTTCAGGTTGTCTGCCCCCTGATAGTGGATTTCAAGCAGCTTGACCGATGGGCGCACCTGATCCAAAGCGGCGGAATACTGTTCTTGTTCGAGCAAGAGGGAGCCGAGATGAATGCGACAGAAAGCTTTTGAAGGAACTTCATGAGGACCGGCGCTCTCGAGGGATTCTAAGCATCCCCGAAAGAGTTCCTCTGCTTTGTCGTGAAGGTCTAAGGAACGATAGACATCACCGAGGGTCCGCTGGATTTCGGCCTTGGTTCGGGGATCCGGGAGGGCCTCCACCTTTTCCCGGCCTTCCTCCAAGATCTGGCTCAGTGGGATTTGAGCACCGTTCGCTTTATCGGGTTTAGCCCCGGTGAAAATATCCTTCAACAGGATGAGGACTTGCTCGGCCTGATCCCTGGCTGCCAACGCACGGGTCTCACTGGCGACCGCTTCGGCTTCGGCTTCCTGCGCTTGAACTAGGAGCACCCTTACGGTGAGGGCGTAGACCGCAAGAGCGATGAACAGCCCGGTGACGATGGCCACGGGAATAGCGTTGCGTTGGACGTATCGACGACCTCGATAACCGAGGGTCGGTGCCACGGCTTCGACCGGTAGCCCTTGTTGATGACGCCGCAGGTCTTGGGCCAGTCGCTCCACCGAGCCGTATCGCCGTCCCGGCTCCTTGGCCAATGCTTTCAGGACAATGGCATCCAGGTCACCGGATAAGCGGACCTTCAGAGACTTGGAGTCCAGCCCCCGGGATTCGGCAACTTCTTGGGCGTAGATGTGCACGGTTTTGCCGTGGCTGGTGGAAATTTCCTCGTCTAGGCCGACCACGGTGCTCGGCCGTTTGGGATCCTCATCTTTCACGTGCCGGGCCACGGTTTCGTCGGTCAAGGTTTCCAGCCGGTAGGGCGAATGGCCGGTCAGCAGCTGAAAGAGCACCACCCCGAGGGAGTAGACATCGCTGGCGGTGGTGATCGGCTCGCCTCGCACTTGCTCGGGGCTGGCATAGCGAGGGGTCATGATCCTCTCTTCCGGCCGGGTCATGACGGACAGCGTGCGCTGATCGTCGGACAGGAGCTTGGCGATGCCGAAGTCCAAGAGCTTGACCGTGCCGTCGGCAGTGACCAGCAGATTGGAAGGTTTGAGGTCCCTGTGCACGACCAGGCGTTGGTGGGCAGCTTCTACGGCATCGCAAACCTTGAGAAACAGCCTCAATCGGGCACCGATTCCCAATTTCCTGTTATCGCAGTACTGATCCAGCGGCACTCCCTCGATATGTTCCATGACGAAGTAGGGGAGGCCGTCTCGGGTTGTGCCCCCGTCTAAGAGGCGAGCGACGTTCGGATGCTGGAGGTCTGCGAGAATTTGTCGCTCCACTTGGAAGCGGCCGATGACCTCTGCGGTGTCCATGCCCCGGCGGATGACTTTGAGAGCTACTTTTTGCTTGAACTCGCCTTCTCGCTCTGCGAGATAGACCGTTCCCATCCCGCCCCGACCGAGAATTTCAACCACTCGATAATCGTCGATTAAATGCCCTATATAAGGGTCTGCGACCTCGGATTCGGACCCGGGCCCCGATTTTCCTAGCAGAGCGTGTGGGGCCCCATCGAAGAGCTCGTCGGCTTCCTGCTCGAAGGCCAGATATTGTTCGATTTTTTGGCGCAGCGAAGCATTTTGACCGCACTCGCGCGCGAGCAAGTCTTCTCGCTCGGGAACGGGGGCGTCCAGGACGGCTTCGAGGATCGGTTGGATCTGGTGCCAGTCGGCCGAGTCCATGGCACACCTCGTTTAGGTGTCAGTGTTTGGGTGTCAGTAATCTTCGGCTTCGGCACATGTGGCCGAACCTTCACGAATGTGGAGCACACGACGACAAATGGTGACCCACGACGGGGCCCAATATCCTTCGACGTGGATACGGTACAACGTTCCCGGCGAAAGTGCCGTACGGGCCAAGATGGCATAGAGCCCTCGATCTTGGGTTCCCGTCCTTTTTTGGCTGTCGAGATCTGGAAGGTCCGAGCGATCATCAGCTTCTGCGTGCTCTGGGCTCGACTGCATGCCGACGGCACCTTGGGCAACGATCACCCTTTGGGCCTGTTGAGTGTCGAGGCCCCGGGTCATGTCGTGCAGCGTGAGACGATATTCGGGCAGAAGAGGGGCGGAATCGAGGGGAACGAAGAGCAATACATATTCCGTATCGAGAGGCAAGATGATGTCTTGATGACGTCCCGGGCCCAGGGTGTTCTGTGGCGGCAGGACGAATCGGCTGATACCCGGCGGAAGGCTGGCCATGGTCGAAAGCTCTTGAACGCCGGCTCGGCGAAATCGCTGACGCCAAGGGTCGGACCGTGAGCGTTGGGATTTGTCGAGATAGAAGAGGCTTCCGGCACCGAAACCGAGAATCACCAAGGCGAAGGCCGCGAAGGCCGGGATTCGGCCGGTCGTTGGCTGCGACTGGATGGGTGTCTCCAGGTTCGACGTCAAGGCATCCCAGGCGAGTTCGAGTTCCGCGATCCAGTCTTCATAGCTCGGTGAGGGGCCTCCGTCTCGATCCAGCAGAGAGTCGCCGCGTGGTTGCCGGCAAGAGGTACGGAAAGACACCGAGGCTCGGCCAAGATTCTGTCGATCAACCCGGCCCGAAACCTGAGCGCCTTGAAGGATCGAAGGGCGTACCCATCGGCCTAAGTGGCAGCGAATTGACAGAGGCCCGCCGAGTTCATCCGCGGGAATTGAGATGTCTCGAATGCCCAGAATCGGGTGGCTGTCGGCAGGCACCAACAGATATTTCTCCGGATGTTGGTGACCGTGCTCCACCACTAACCATTCGACAGCAAAGGAAGCCGTCGCCGGATGAGTCCATAGCGTCCCCGGCCAGAGAGCCTCATCGGACGGATCGAGAGCCGGTGGCTCGTCTTCCGCGGCTGGATGGGTGGAGATCCTTCTCCACAGACTCTCCCGAGGAGATGCCTTCATCGAGGGGCTCCTCCGTTCATGGAATGGGCCTCAAAAATGTGTGCGGAAAGTTGACCGGGCGGAGGCATGTCGGGAGAACGAGAGCTTTCATTCGCCATCTCTCTCAGGATTCGAAAGAGACCCTTGAATCGGTCGCGGGGGATACTGAGAATCTCCGACATGCAGCGCAACGAAGGTAGACGGCCGGGATTCTCTGCTTCCGCAGCGTGGTGACAGAGAAAAGTAAGAAGGCGCTGGAGGTAGATCCGGGTGGCGCGGCGACCTTGCCAACTGTGCACGCCTTGCTCGAGGCCGTCCAACAACGTTCGATAGCTTTCCCTTTGGACCATGTCGCCGACCGGCCCAAAGGGATCACCGGTGGTGAAGACCGGATTTTGCGTTTGAAGATCCTGCGTGCTGATCGCGGTCCAGCGAACCCGTGCTTCGCTCTTGACCGCGTCGATGAGGTCGCCGAATCTGAAGTGGTAGATGCCCTTGGCGGGTATCCCTTGAAGTAGGTGTTGCAAACGTTCGACGCATCCCCCGACCGCGGGGCCTCGCACGGTGACCAAATCAGGTAGCAACTCGTCGCACCAGAAGAGCGCGACCTCTTCGAAGGCCTGCGAAGGTGGGGTCTCCGAATAGAGGTTCGGGGATGCCGATTCTCCCGGAGTGGGGGGCTGGGTTCCCGAAGTGCGGTTGAGGGGTGCAAAACCCAAGACGGTGTGATTTCGAATTCGCGGATCTCCCGCGACGACACGCAGGCTACCGTCGGCCACGTTTTTGCGGACCGCCATTTGAAGGAGCTCGAAAACGCGAAAGCCCAGGGGGTCGTGGCGCCTTTGGGTTTCGAAAAGGAAGTTTCGCACATTGCGCACAATTAATCCGTCAATGTCGGGTCGCACCTTGGACTGTGCAATCAAGGATCGCCGTCGTTCATGAATCACGAAAATGTAACAATCTTGCACTAGATCGTCGAGCGTCTCGTTGGTCCAGCTTACCGTGCCGTAGATTCCCAAATATCCCGGTGGTAGCCGCCAGAGGTCCCGACGTGTCAGCTCCCGACGCAAAACTCTTCTCAGGGCCGTCCACATATCATCGAAAAGTCGCCGGTCCCTGAGTTCCCCCCACTGATCCAGGTGATTAAGATACCTGGCGAAAACTGTATCGCCCATTTTTCCCTCGTCCAGATCAAAAGTAAAAAAAGGAAGGCCGGACTGGTGATCAATCCGTGGGCAGGGGCAATAGGTACTTTCGTGGGCGCAGCTCGACCGCGAGGCCGCTGGCCCCTATCCTTCCCTGCACGAGCTTGAACCTTCTTATTTGTAAACGCGTGGGCAGGGGGTCGTTTGGGAGCATCGGATGAAAAGAAAATCTCAGATCCGTTCTCATTTCGTCGATCAAGGTCTGAATGTCCAGCGACTGGGCTCGTATTTCGGACAAATCGACGTTGACGGACTTTGCTGGGGCGCATAGCCTGTCGCTTAAAGTTCGATAGCCTAGAGCACTGTGTTGAAGGCGGTTTCCGTGGAAGGCGGTTTCCTGGGCCGGCTCCAAAACCCGTTTCTTGGAATCGGGCCAGCGAATAGGGACCGGTCCCTGGGCCACGGTGTCTCTTCCTGCCACGGGAGGGGATGAGTGGTGCAGACGAAAGTGGCCTGAAGCCGATTGTTGATTGAGAGCTGGTTGATGACTCCATTACCTCCCGACGAGGTCACTCGATTGTTATTGAGGTGGAGCCAAGGTGATCCCGGGGCCTTGGCCCGGTTGATGCCCTTGGTGATTGGCGATCTCCGTACCCAGGCTCGTAGATATCTCGACCGAGAAGCAGCCGAGCACACCTTGCAACCCACCGCGTTGGTCAACGAGCTTTATTTGAAGCTGCGTGGAAGTCGCAAGGTGAGTTGGAAGAATCGCCGGCATTTTTTTGGTTTTGCGGCACAGGCCATGCGCCGCATTCTGGTGGATCACGCCCGCGCCAGGAGAACTTCCAAGCGGGGAGACGGCATCAAACCGGTGCCATTGGACCAAGCTCTGAATATAGAAGACAGTCGGAGCGACGAGATCATCGCGCTGGATGAGGCGCTCAACGAATTGGCAGAGCTGGATCCCCGGAAAGCCCAGATGGTGGAGCTACGGTTTTACGTCGGGCTGACCGTGGACGAGATGGCCGACGTTTTGGGAGTGTCCACGGCGACCATCAAAAGGGAGTGGAAGTTCGCCAAGGTCTGGCTCTATGGGCGGATGCAGTCTGTGGGAAAGTAGCTGCCGGAGTGGCTGGGGTCCAAGATCGGCTCGATGACCTCAGCGTTTCCGGTGCAGCAAGCCCAGTCCGTCGAGCTAAATCATCCGCCGGCTGCCAGTGACTCGCCGTCACCCGGCTCAGCAGCCGACGCCGAATCGTCGGCTTCTGTGGAGGGGCCCGTTTTCCCGGAGATGTTGTGACCGGCAGCGGCAGTGTTGCCCGACCCTTCCCGCAAACCCCGCCGTCCTTTGTCCAGAACCCGCTGCGGGACCTCATTGATATCCCAGACGATGCCGAATAAAGCGAGCAAGCGTAGGCTGTAATAGCCGATATCGATTTCCCACCAATAGAAGCCTTGCCGCGCGGATCCGGGGTAGTAGTGATGGTTGTTGTGCCAACCTTCGCCCAGGGTGACCAGGGATAGAAACAGGTTGTTGCGGCTGGTGTCCTTGGTCTTGAAGCGTCTCTTGCCGAAAACGTGCGCCAGGGAGTTGATGGTGAAGGTGCCGTGCCAAAGGACCACGGTCGAGATTAGACCCGCCCAAATAAAGACCTCGAATCCCGCTAACCACCAGAGCAGGGCACCCAGGGTTATAGGCACCAAAATGTAGTGACGGTCGAGCCACCGCAGCTCCGGATATTTCATGAAATCGCGGATCTTGTGGTGCTCTGTGGCGTGGTACTTCTTGCACATGATCCAGCCCATGTGGGACCAGAAGAATCCGCGCAAGGTGGGGGAATGGATGTCCGGCTCCTGGTCGGAGTGGCGGTGGTGGTGGCGGTGGTGGGCGGCCCACCAAAGGGGCCCCTTCTGCACGCAGGAAACGCCGATAAAGGCCATGACGAATTGGAAGAAGCGGCTCGTCTTGAAGCTCCGGTGGGAGAAATAGCGGTGATAACCGACGATGATCGACCACATGCGAATGAGGTAGAACGCCGCTGCCCAGGCCACTAGCTCACGGGTTGGGGGGATGGCAAAAAGGCCGACGATCGCGGCGATATGCACCCCGAGAAAAGGGGCGGTTTGCATCCAGTCGATTTTCTGTTCCGGATCGTATTCGAATTCGAGCATAGCTTCTCCGAGTCAATCGGCTCTCCCGTTGGAGCCGAAGCCTAAGCAAAACACTCGGGGCTACTCGGTGCCATCATCACCGAGTCTCTTTTTCGTAACGTCTATGTGTTGGGATGTCTGCGGATGGACTCAACCTTGTGTAGGGGCCGATCCGCGGGATCGTTGGGATGTGGCTCTTCAGGGAACGAAACGGTAGCCGGCGCCGCGAATCGACATGATGTGGCGCGGATTCGAAGGCTGCTCTTCGAGAGCTTGGCGCAGCTTGCGGATAAAGTTGTCCACCGTGCGGGTTTCAAGGGACCCGGGCATTTCCCAGACTTCTTCAAGAAAGGTCTCGCGAGTGATGACTTTGCCCGGCCGTGAGGCGAAAAGCCGGAGCATGCCGAGTTCCTTAGGCGACAGCTCTATGATTCGGCCGTCGGGATGGTTGGCGGCGAAGGTTTGGAAATCTACTGTCCAGTCGCCGAACTTCATGTGGTCGGGGGGGTCGTAGGTGTTGTGGCTCGTGGCTTGAGCCCGACCCCAAACTTGGCGCCTTAGGGTGCCCCGTACTTTGGCCAGCAACATGTCCAAATCGAAGGGTTTGGTCATGTAGTCGTCGGCGCCGGCGTCGAGCCCGGCGACGGCGTCTTCGGTTCGATCTTTGGCGCTGAGGATGACGATAGGTTCCATGTGGCCCGTCTGACGCAGGCGTGAGCAGACCTCGATGCCGTCGATTCCCGGCAGCATGACATCGAGTAGCACCAAGTCGTAGGGAGTATCGGCCATCATCGTCAGAGCGGACTCCCCGGTGCTGGCGACGTCCACATCGTAGGCTGCGTTGCGCAGATTGAACGCCAAGCCTTCGGCGATGTGGTCCTCATCTTCCACCAACAGAATTCGGCTCATGACTTCTCTTTCTTGTGGTGGACGTAGTCTACCTTGTCGCTAGGGGTGTCATCGCTAGGGGTGTCATCGCTAGGGCGAGAGGCAGGGTCGTCTGCTCGTTGGATGGACGAAGGTTCTCCTGCCGGCTCGATGGGGATGGGCGCTTGGCCCTCTGGCTCCGGCAGGGTGGGCAATCGAATCCACAGGGTGGCCCCCCGCTCCGGTCCGTCGGAACGGGCGCCGACCCGCCCGCCGTGGGCCTGGACGATCGATCGCACGACGTAGAGGCCGATCCCGGTTCCTTTTCGTTTGCGTTGGGCGTCTTGCTCGATTCGATAGAAACGATCGAATAGGTTTTGAACCTCGCTTTCCGGGATACCGATTCCGCGGTCGATAATCCGCAGCTCGACCTGTCCATTATCGATGTTGACCAGGTGGACCGTGACTTGAGGATCTTCCTGGCCACGATATCGCACCGCGTTGTCGAGCAGGTTGTCGAGCACCTGCCGAAACATCTGCTCGTCGAGACGTACCCAAGCGGGGGCGGGAGCCACCAGCTCCAATTGCAGCCGGGCGTCTGCGAACACATGGCAAGCCCGCTCGACGAAATCGCCCAAATAGGCGCGCAGTTCGACCCGGCGGGTCACCACTTGGAGTTCTTCGCCGTGGAAGTCCATTTCCGCGGCGCGCAGAATGTTGGCGATCAGCCGATGCAAACGTTCCACATCGTCGAGGATCTTGCCGACGAAGCTCAGGCGGTCCGCCTCGGATAGGTCCGATCGGCGCAAAGTCTGGGCGAATAACTTGATCGACGAAAGGGGAGAGTTGAGCTCGTGGGAGACGGAGGCGATGAAGTTGGTCTGTCTCTGCCCCCAGCGAATTTGCCCGATCAGCTGGGAGGACAAGATGCTCGACAGAATAATGATCGTCAGAAACAAGAAGCTGCCCAAGGCGATAAATAACCAGTGAAATGGCTCTTCATGGGTCAGATCTCGGAGTTTCTGGTAGTCCTGAACCAGGGCCACATTCCACAGAATTCCCAAGGTCAGCATGAGGACGATGACCACAATGAAAAGGGTCACTGGGCCGCGGATGGACAGCTTGGGATATCGTCGTCGGTTGTTCAAAGGAAAGCCTTGGTTGGTCCGCTGAGGAATCTTTTCAGCTTTTAGCCACGCTCGAGGCAGAGGCGTGGGGGGTGAGCTGCCTTGATCTCCGACAAGCTGATTCGCCCTGTCGGCCAATGATTCTATGCCTATTCGGTTCGTCCGTGCCGACGACCCTGGGCGCCCCCAGTGCAACGGGCTCGTCGCTCTCTACCAAGAGCAAGCCGATATGCTAATCTTTCTTCGCCCAAACCGGGCTCCCTTCCCCCCTTGGGGCTCATACCGTCCGCATCCCTCGCCGATACCGACGAGCCCAAGGCATCTCAGCGATCGACTCACCGCGTCTGCGGTCCTAGGAGACGTTATGCATATAGAACTCAACGACGAACAGAAAATGCTGCGCGATGAAGTGCGCAGATTCGCCGACGAAGTGGTCAAGCCGATCGCCAAGGAGACGGACGAAAAGGGGATCTTCCCCACGGACGTCATCCGTCAAGCGGGAGAGATGGGTTTGACCGGCGTCGCCGTGCCCGAGCAGTGGGACGGGGCCGGCATGGACGTCATCTCCTATTGCATCGTGATCGAAGAGATTTCACGGGTTTGCGGCTCCACTGGCGTCATTTTGTCGGTCAACAACTCCTTGGTCTGCGACCCGATCATGAAGTTCGGCAACGACGAGCAGAAAGAGCTTTTCCTCAAACCGCTGGCCGCGGGTGAGAAGCTGGGCTGTTTCGCTCTGACCGAGCCGGGAGCCGGCTCCGACGCCGCTGCCTTGCGGACCACTGCCAAAAGAGACGGCGACGACTACATCCTGAACGGCAATAAGGTGTTCATCACCAACGGCACCCACGCCGACGTGGCGATCGTTTTTGCTTCGGTCGATTTGACGCTCGGCCACAAGGGCATCACCGCCTTCCTCGTACCGGGAGAGACCGAGGGTTATAGCCACGGCATCCACGAGTACAAGCTCGGCGTGAACGGCTCGGGAACCACGGAACTCGCTTTTGAGGACATGCGAATTCCCGCCGCCTACCGTCTCGGTGCCGAAGGTGAGGGGTTCAAGATTGCAATGGCGACCCTCGACGGCGGCCGAATCGGGATTGCCTCCCAAGCGGTGGGCATTGCCCAAGGCGCCTTCGAGGAAGCGGTGACCTATGCCAAGGAACGGGAGCAATTCGGCAAGCCCATCTCCTCGTTCCAAGCCATTCAGCATTATCTAGCGGATATGTCGACCGAACTCGATGCCGCTCGCCTACTGACCTGGAAGGCCGCTTGGACCAAGATGAATCGCAAGCGGTTTACCCTGGAAGCGGCCCAGGCCAAGCTTTACTCCTCCGAGATGGCTCAGCGGGTCACCAATCTGGCGGTCCAGATCCACGGTGGGTACGGTTACATCCGCGAATACAACGTCGAGCGCTACTTCCGCGATGCTCGGATCACCGAAATCTACGAGGGCACCAGCGAGATCCAGAAGATGGTGATCGCCAATTGGGTCCTCAACCAAGGGTGATGCGATGTCAGAACTGACGTTTGAGCTCAACGAAGAGCAGCAGCTGTTGCGGGACGAAGTACGGCGTTTCGCCGTTGAGCGGGTTCGTCCCGGCACTGCCGAGCGGGACAAGAACCACGAGTTTCCCCAAGAGATCGTGGCCGAAATGGCCGAGATGGGGTTGCTGGGCATGATGGTGCCCGAGGCTTACGGCGGCGCGGAAATGGACGTGCTGACCTATGCCATCGCGGTGGAGGAGCTGGCGACGGTGTGTCCGTCGGTGGCGGTGACCATGAGCGTGACCAACTCCGTTTGCTGTTGGCCTATCCAGGAATTCGGCACGGACGAACTCAAGCAAGCCGTGTTGCCGGATCTGGCGACGGGCGGAGCGATCGGCGGTTTCGGTTTGACCGAGCCGGGCTCGGGTTCCGACGCGGGTTCGATGAAAACCGTGGCCCGATTGGAAGGGGACGAGTGGGTGATCGACGGTGAAAAAGCCTGGATCACCAACGGAGCCTACGGCAAATATTTCGTCGTCCTAGCTCGGACTAGCCCCGGTCGAGGAACCCAGGGCATCAGCGCCATCGTCGTGCCTTCGGGCGCTCCGGGTTTTCGGGTCGGCGGCTCCGAGGAGAAGATGGGGCTGAAGGCGTCCAACACCACGGCCCTCTATTTCGACAGCTGCCGGGTCCCGGCCAACTACCTTTTGGGGGAAGAGGGCCAGGGTTTCCGAGTCGCCATGGCGACTTTGGACCACTCCCGGGTCGGCATCGCGGCGCAGAGCGTGGGCATCCATCAACGGGCCCTGGAGCTGGCCGTCAGCTACGCCAAGGAAAGGGTGCAATTTGGGGTGCCGATCGCCGAGCATCAAGCAATCCAATTCAAGATCGCCACCATGGCGACGGATCTCGCCGCCGCCCGCACCTTGACCTACTACGCCGCATCCCGGGGACACAAACCCGACGCCGGGCGCCTCGCTTCCCAAGCCAAGCTCTACGCCTCTGAAGCCGCCAACCGAGCTTGTTGGGAAGCGTTGCAGATCCATGGCGGCAACGGATTCTGCGAAGACTATGAAATCGCTCGCCTCTACCGAGACGTGCGAATTACCACGATTTACGAAGGCACGTCCGAAATGCAGCGGATGGTGATCGCACGCCATCTGACACGCTAGGACAGACCGGGTAGACCAGGCAGGCCAGGCCTGGGAGCCGAGTCGAACGCTTTCGTTTCACATATAGATGCCCACCTCGGTGGGCTAAGCGAGGTTATAGCCATGCCTGCTCACGAGACCTCCCCCTACCGGCCTCAACATCCGGTCCGAATCGTCACTTCCACCGCGCTTTTCGACGGCCACGACGCGTCGATCAACATCATGCGGCGCATCATGCAAGCGACCGGAGCGGAAATCATCCACCTGGGTCACAATCGCAGCGTTGAGGACATTGTTCGGGCTGCCACCCAAGAGGATGCCCAAGGCGTGGCGATCACGTCCTACCAGGGCGGCCACATGGAGTTTTTCCGCTACCTCCGGGAGCGTTTGGACGCGGTGGGGTTGCAGCACGTCAAGATTTACGGCGGCGGTGGGGGAACCATCGTGCCTGAAGAGATCGACGAACTCCATGAAGCTAGGATCGACCGCATCTTCTCCCCCGAAGACGGCCGAAATATGGGCCTGCAAGGCATGATCAACCAGGTGGTCGAAGGCTGCGATTTTTCGGTTCGGGATCTCGAGGTGTCGGTCAATGGTGCCTACCAACACCTGGCTCGGGGTATTACCCGAGTCGAGGCGGGGGCGACCGAGACGGGCCCGACGGCCGAGCGTCGGCCGGTGCCGGTGATCGGAATTACCGGCACCGGCGGTGCCGGCAAATCGTCACTGACCGACGAACTCGTCCGCCGTTTCTTGAGCGATTTCGAGGACAAGAGAGTTGCAGTCCTTTGCGCGGACCCGACCCGTAGGAAAACCGGCGGTGCCTTGTTGGGGGACCGAATTCGGTTCAACTCCCTCAAGAACCCTCGGGTTTTCATGCGTTCAGTGGCCACGCGCGGGGCCCAGGGGGAGGTTTCCGAGTCGATCAAGGACGTGATCGACGTGGTCCGAGGCGAGCTCGACTTGGTCATTCTCGAAACCGCCGGCATCGGCCAAGGGGATAGCCGAGTGGCCGAGCTGTGCGATTTGGCGATTTATGTGATGACGGCCGAATATGGCGCGCCGTCACAGCTCGAAAAGATCGACATGTTGGATTACGCCGATCTGGTGGCGATCAATAAGTTTACCCGCCGCGGCAGCGAGGATGCCTTGCGCGACGTGCGCAAGCAATTCCAGCGCAACCACAATCTCTGGGATACCCCGGCCGAGCAGCTGCCGATTTTCGGCACCAGCGCCGCGCATTTCAACGACTCCGGGGTCAACGCCTTCTACGCCCATCTGATCGCGACCCTCAATCGCAAGTTGGATCTCGATTGGCAATCGGATTTTCCGGCGGACGAACGCCGCGTGACCGACAGCGCGCGCGCCATCATCCCACCCGCGCGGGTGCGCTACCTGGCCGAAGTGGCCGAGACCTGTCGCTCCTACCGCAGTTGGGTCGACGAGCAAGTTGAGTTGGCCGCGGAGGTCGAATCCCTACGCGGCGCCTTGACCGTGCTCGGCGTTTCGGTCGCTGACGTTTGGGGGCCGTTGGGTCCCCAGGGAGATGCCGAGGCGTCCACGGATGGCCGCCGGTCCGAGGCCATCGGCCAGCTGATTGCCGAGCATGATCGGTTGATCGATCGCCTCGACGGCCATTGTCGCAACCTGCTCAGCGGTTGGAAAGAGTGGAATGCCCGGTACTTGGGCGATCAATTCGTCTACCAAGTCCGGGGTCGAGATATTCACGTCGAGAACTATCGTGAAACCCTCTCGGGCACGCAAATTCCCAAAGTGGCCCTGCCCAAATTTCGCTCGGCGGCGGACAAGCTGCAATGGCGCCTGATGGAAGCCGCACCGGGCGAGTTCCCCTTCACCTCCGGCGTTTTTCCGATGAAACGCCAGGCGGAGGATCCGACCCGCATGTTCGCCGGCGAAGGCACCTCTGAGCGCACCAACAAGCGATTCCACTACCTGGCCGACGCCCAGCCGGCCAAACGCCTGTCGACGGCTTTCGACGCCTTGACTCTCTATGGCGAAGAGCCCGGAGAACGGCCCGACATTTACGGCAAGATCGGCGAATCCGGGGTGGCGATTTTCACCGTCGAAGAAGCCGAGCAGCTTTACGCCGGCTTCGATTTATGCGATCCGATGACTTCGGTGTCCATGACCATCAACGGTCCGGCACCGACCCTCTTAGCCTTCTTCATGAACACGGCGATCCGTCAACAATGCCGACGTTTCTTGCGTGAGCAGGGGCGTCTCGATATTTCTCCGGAGCAAGACCTACAGCCCGACCGGCTGCGTGGATCGAGCTGGGACGAGGTTCGTGCCTTGTTGACCGAGGAGGAGCTGGACCAGCTGCGCGCTAAAGCCTTGAAGGCCGTTCGTGGCACCGTGCAGGCGGATATCCTGAAGGAAGATCAGGGTCAGAACACCTGCATCTTCTCCACTGAATTCGCGCTGAGGTGCATGGGCGACGTCCAACAATTCTTCATCGAAAACGGCGTCCGAAACTTCTACTCGGTCTCAATCTCGGGCTATCACATCGCCGAAGCCGGTGCGAACCCCATCCATCAGCTCGCCTTCACCCTCGCCAATGGCCTGACCTACGTCGAGTACTACCTCGCGCGGGGCATGGATATCGACGCTTTTGCGCCGAATTTGAGCTTCTTTTTCTCCAATGGCATGGACGCGGAGTACTCGGTGATCGGCCGAGTGGCTCGTAGGGTCTGGGCGGTGGCTTTGCGTGATCGTTACGGCGCCAACACCCGCTCGCAGATGTTGAAATACCACATCCAAACCAGCGGGCGATCCCTGCATGCGATGGAAATCCAATTCAACGACATCCGCACCACCCTGCAGGCTCTGCTCGCGACCTACGACAACGCCCAATCGCTGCACACCAACGCCTACGATGAGGCGATCACCACCCCGACCGAAGAATCGGTTCGTCGGGCGATGGCGATCCAATTGATCATCAACAAAGAATTCGGCCAGGTGATGTGCGAGAACGCCACCCAGGGCAGTTTCTTGATCGAAGAGTTGACCGACCTCGTCGAGCAAGCGGTGCTCGAGGAATTCGATCGCATTTCAGAGCGCGGAGGGGTCTTGGGGGCGATGGAGCTGCAGTATCAGCGGGGTGAGATTCAAAGTGACTCGATGAAATACGAGCACCTCAAACACTCTGGCGAGCTGCCGATCATCGGCGTCAATACCTTCTTGCCCAAAGATCCGGAAAAGGGCGGAGTGCCTCGGCAGGTTGATCTGATTCGCGCCACCCCGGAGGAGAAACGGGAATGCATCCGCCGGCTCGATGAGTTTAAGGAGCGGCATCAGGATAGGTCGCCTGGGGCCCTAGCCGACCTCAGGAAAGCGGCTTTGGCCGGCGGCAACCTTTTCGAGGCGTTGCTCAAAGCCTCTGAGGTATGCTCTCTAGGTCAGATCACCCACGCCTTGTACGAAGTGGGTGGCGAGTATCGACGGAATCTCTGACGTGACCTCATTTAATGGGGGCCAAGCCGTGACAGTTAAAGGGCTTGGGCGGAAGAAATAGGCCTCCAAGGCTTTGTTGACTCCGGCAAATCGGAGTGTTACTTTGCCCAATAGGCACAATCGAAGAGACGACACCAGCGGAGGCGTAATGGCCAGGACGATATTACTCGCCGACGACAGTATGACTATTCAGAAGGTTGTAGAACTTACCTTCATGGATGAGGACTACCAGGTCGTCGCGGTGAGTGACGGTAGCTCAGCGATCCAAAAATTGTCGGAGATGAGGCCCGATTTGCTCATCGCCGATGTTCACATGCCCGGCGCCGGCGGTTATGACGTCTGCCGTCATGCTAAGGCCAACCTGTCCGGCTTGCCGGTCTTGCTGCTGGTAGGAACTTTTGAACAATTCGATGAGGCGGAAGCCAAAGCCTGTGGGTCCGATGGTTATTTGAAGAAGCCGTTCGACTCCCAAGAGCTGCTCAATCGGGTGGATGCCCTCGTCAGTGCCGCGGCACCGGCTGCTGCTGCCCCGATGGTTAGCCCAGCTTCGGAGCCGATGGTCTTGCCCTCGGCCATGCCCCAGGAGACCCGGGTGCCCGAGATGCCGACCGCACCCGCTCCACCGCCGATGGTGGCGCCACAAGCCGCACCTCAGCCGTCCGCACCTCAGCCGTCCGCACCTCAGCCGGCCGCACCTCAGCCGTCCGCACCTCAGCCGTCCGCACCTCAGCCGCCCCCGGTGGTCGAGATGCCTCAATCCTTGATGACGCCTCCTACCGGGCCGGACACGCCGGCCGACACCGTGGACACCCGGCCGATGGGGCGCAAGAGCGCACGAGTCGAGCCGCCTGCTGCCCAGGAAGCCCACGCGACGGAGACCCCCGCTGTGGAGGCAGCTTCGGCCCCGACCGGCAACGGATTGTCCGACGGTGACGTGGATCGTATTGCCCGACGAGTAGCCGAGCTTCTGAGCGACAAGATTCTTAAAGAAGTGGCCTGGGAGGTCCTGCCGGACTTGGCGGAAGTCGTGGTTCGGGAACGGATCCACGAGCTTGAACGGCAAGTCGAATCGGCCTGAGCCGATCGCCGAAGCCCCACGACCTAGAGTGGTTATAGCCCGGCTCCGACCTTAGCGACGACCGCAAGGGACGGAGGCGGGTTTTTCCGTATCGAGAGATCTCCAATGGATTTCGACACCTTTTGGCGCCGCTTGCGGCGGACTCGCACTGCGGAAGATCGCGGATTGGTAATCCTCAACCGTATTTCCTCCAGCCATGAGCTGGCGCGCAGGGCTGCCAAGGAGTATCAAGCAGAAGGGAACCAGGTACCGTCGTCGGATTTTTTGGCCTGGCAGCAGACGGCCGGTAGAGGGCGCCATGGCAGAAAGTGGCAGAGCCCCGCCGGCGCCGGCGTTTACGCATCGATGGTGCGGCAGTTGGATCCTTCGCAAGTCCAGGCTCTTCCAGTGACCGTGCCTACGGTGTTGGCCACGGTGTTGCGTGAGGAAGCGGGGGTGGTTTGCCGGGTGAAATGGCCCAACGATCTGATGGTCGACGGCAAAAAGATCGGCGGCATCCTGATCGATGTGGTGACATCCTCGCCCGGAGACCCAATCGCGGTGGTCAGCTTTGGGGTGAATCACGGCGATCCGACCCTTTTCGACGAGCCGCGCGCGATTTCTTTAGCGCAGCAAGGGAATCCTCTGACTTTGGATCAGTTGGCTGTCGTGCTCTTAGATGGAGTTGACGCCGGCCTGCGAGAAGTCGCTGGTGTGTCGGACGTGTTGACGGCGTATCGCGAGCTGAGTACCCATCGGCCGGGAGACGAGCTGCGTTGCCGGCTGGAAGAGGGCTCGGAACACATCACCGCTGGGATCTTTTTAGGCATCGACGACAGCGGATTCTTGCGCCTAGAGGTAGATGGCGCGGAACGTCGGGTGAGCGCCGGACGATTGCTCGAATCATGAGTCAAAATCGCCCTGCACCTCCCCCTTCGGCTGAGGAGGCCGGCCAAGCAGTGCTGATCGATGTCGGCAATACCCACACGGTAGTCGGCATCCAAGTTGAGGAAGCATTGATTTGCCGCTGGAGCTTTGCCACCGTTCGGACCCGAACTTCCGACGAATATGCTTCCCTGCTGCTGCCCTTGCTGGCTAAGGCGAATGTTCGGGCCGAAGCCACTTCCGGCTGTTTGGTGTCGTCGGTGGTTCCGGCGATCAACCCGCTGATCGGAGCCCTTGGGCGCGAACTCTTCGGGGTCGAAGCAGTTTTCGTTGAACCGGGTATTCGCACGGGCTTGCCCATTCACCACGACAACCCAACCGAGGTCGGCGCCGACCGGATCGTCAATTCGCTCGCCGCCCGGGAACTCTACGGCGCACCGGTGGTGGTCGTGGATTTCGGCACAGCGACAACCTTCGATGTGGTCGAGGCCAAGGGTGCCTACATTGGTGGAATTATCGCGCCCGGCGTGGGGATTTCCGCCGACGCCCTTTTCTCTCAGGCCTCCAAGCTCTATCAAGTCGACCTATGCCGGCCATCGGATTTGATCGGTCGCAGCACCGTAGCGGCCATGCAATCCGGCATCTATTACGGCTACCTAGGGTTGGTCGACGGAATTCTTGGGCGCCTCAAGGAGCAACTGCCCGACCTTGAAACCGTGGTGGCGACGGGAGGGCGTGCCCCGCTGATGGCAGAGGGGTCGGAGCACATTCGTTTAGTCGACGAGAACCTGACCCTCAAGGGACTGCAGCTGATCTACGGTAAGAATCGTCAACTTTTTCGCGGTCGAAATGGAGCCGGGTGATCTCGATGACGGGCGTCCCTTAAGCATGGAATCCTATTTCGAAACTTCACCGGCTCGAGCCTACTTCAAGCAGCTCGAGCGTTGGTTTATTGAACTCAGAGGCGCGCCGCTGCAGCTGGCCCCCGATGATTATCAGGTCGCCAAAGCCTGGTTTCAGGAAGGGATCCCGCTGGACTTGGTGCAAGAGGAGATCGGTAGCATCGTCGCCAGGGCTCGGGAGCAGGAACAAGAGGTGAAGCGACGCCTACGCTATTACTCCAAAGCCGTGGAAAGGGCTTTCGAGCAAAGAAGCAAACTCCACGCCCCCGGACACCAGGAGGAAGCGCCGCCGTTGGAGCTCGGTCGGCGCCTCAGCTCTTTGGCTGCAGCGGTGCCCGAAGAAATTTGGAGCAAGGGCACGCGGGAAGAGATTCGACAGCTGAGCGGAGCGGCTGAAGCCATAGAGGATCGACTTGCCGAGTTGGAAGACGAACTTCTGGTCCGGGCCGAGCAGAGCTTCGACTCGGCTCAGATCGAGCGATTCCAGGTGGAGCTCTCGCGGGCTTTGGATCGGCTTCGCGACAGGATGCCGGGAGGTGATATGGTTTCGGCGCGCGAACGTCTGCGAAGGCAAATTCTGCGCCGATTTCTCAATCTGCCGGAGATGTCTCTATTCGGCTTGGAAGCGACGGGTGGACCAGACGAGTGAGCCACCGGGCGAGGTTTGACGTTTCGGGCATGGCCTAACAGCTTGACCCTGATGACGCCGAGCTCCTACAATTAATCTTTGTCAGAGGATCTTGGTAGCCAAGATTTGTGATCGCCCGAAGGTTCGGTCGATCCATTGCAATGAACAGACTGCGAACTCAGATGCGAGCTGGATTTCTCCAAGGCGAATCCCCTAAAGCATGATTACGGGGCACAATACAGACGTACGTTACGGTGACGTGGTGCTTCATGTCCAAACTGAGGATAAGGGGCAGGGGAATCCGTGTATCGAAAGCCTGATCTACTACGGTGGCCAGGTGGTGGTCGCCAAACGCGGATCCTACGCGGAGCTGCTGGAAAGCGGCAAAGGCGATGACGAGATCATGGCCCTGATGGATCACCAGCATCGCACCATGATCAAGGCGATCCAGGCGGGAAAGTTCGACGAGAAGATTCGCGCTTTTTTGCCTGAAAAGGCCAAGACACCGGTTCGCAAAGCCCAGGAAGTCTCCAGCACCTTCGACATGTCCGCCGATAGTGGCAGGACTTTGGATCAGGTCATTCTCGAATACCTGACCAGCGAAGCTGAGCAAGAACAATTGGTCTTGGTTTTGGAAGAAGAGCCCGACATCGCCTCGGGCAGTTCGGTGGATCTGGCGCTGCGCACCCGATCGTCCAAGTCGGGCCAGCCGGTGGGGGGCGCTTCGGTCAGCGTCAAGATGATTTCGACCTTCGGCGGTCCGCGGACCCTCGGCCTCGGAGAAACCGACGGCGAAGGGGTGGTTCGCTTGCCGGTTGATATCCCGACCGTCGACCGAGGTACCGCAGCGCTGATCATCACCGCGGTCAGCCCGATTGGCCAAGCCGAACTCAAACACCTGCTCTGAGGCCCCTCCGGGTCGCCTATCCCTCGATTGAAGCCCGTCGGCGGCAGCGCAGCGCGCCCTAAGCTATGAACACACCCGATATTTCAGCAACCACAGCATCGATCACCACTGCGTCGATCACTATTGTCGTCAACGGCGCCCAGCAGCCGATCTCAGAAGGCATGTCCGTAGGCAGTTGGCTGGAAGACGCCGGGCGAGACCATCGAACCGTAGCCATCGAACTCAACGGCAACATCTTGCCGCGGGCGAGGTACTCGGAGGTGGTTCTCGTCGACGGAGACCGACTCGAGGTGGTACAGTTCGTCCAAGGGGGATAACCCCCGCAAAGCCCCTGGAACGGCCTTCCGATTTAGGGTTGCCTTTTGGAAGTCGGACGGTTATATTTTCGCGTCCGTGGGCCGCTAGCTCAATTGGCAGAGCAACAGACTCTTAATCTGTGGGTTCTAGGTTCGATTCCTAGGCGGCTCACCACCCCTCGGCTTCATTCCGATCTGCTCGCCACAGGTCTGGAGCATTCCCCAAAGCCGAGCCGACACATTCAGATTCGCTCGACATCAGAGGAATTAAATCGCTACGGCCTCGCCGTGGTTGTCGAGAAGTCGATGTGCCGATTTCCAGAATGCGCCTGATTTTCTTAGTGCGCTTGATTTCTTTGATGCGAAAGTGGCGAAATTGGTATACGCGCTAGATTTAGGATCTAGTCCCTTCGGGGGTGGGGGTTCGAGTCCCCCCTTTCGCACCATCCTCCTTCAAGAATCTCAATTCCTTTCCCAATAGTAAGGACTCTGGACCCGATGAGCGTTGTGACATCCATGGAAGAGGCCGGTCCCTGCCGAGTTAAGGTGACCATCGAAGTTCCAGCACCGGCGGTCGAGGCCGAAGTAGGTCGGGTCGTCCAGGATTTTCGAAAGCAGGCTCAATTGCCGGGCTTCCGCAAGGGCAAGATTCCGCCGAAGGTGATCGAGAAGCGCTTCAAAAGCGAGATCGAGAGCGAGGTGACCGATCGCCTCCTACCGCGCTACTGGCAGCAAGCCCAAGCAGAGAAGGGGTTAGATCCTCTCTTGCCGCCGACCGTGGAAGACCTCAAATTCGAGACAGGGAAGCCCCTGATCGTGGTCGCCGTGGTCGAGACACGACCTGAAATTGCGCTAGGTGACATCAGCAACTTCGACCTACCCGCCGATTCCACGGACGTCAGTGACGATGAGATCGAAGAAAACCTAACCGGCCTGCGTCGTCGCTTCGCTGAGTGGGAAGTAGTCGACCGCGAGGCGGCTCAAGGTGATCTGGTAGTGGCCTCCATGCGCGATCTAGACGCCGAAGACGACGCTGAGGAGCGACCCTTGCATCTCGAAATCGGCTCAGAAGGCTCCGACGAGGAGTTGGGTCTGGCTTTGACCGGCAAGGCGGCCGGGGCCAAATTCGAGCACACCTCGAGCCATGGTGAAGGAGAAGAGGCTCATGTGCATCGGTACGAAGTCACCGTGCGCGAGGTTAAAGAGCAAGAGCTTCCCGAACTCGACGACGAATTCGCCAAGACCATGGGTGACTTCGAGAATCTGGAGGCCATGCGCGAGGCGCTCTCCGCCAGCTTGGCCGACCGCAAGAAATCGGACTTGAGTCGCCGTCGCCAAGAGGCCCTGATGGAGCAGCTGCGAGAGCGTCATCCCCTCACGTTGCCCGAGGGAGTCGTTCAGCAAGAGGCTGAACGCATGGTCCAAGAGCAAGCGAGCCAGATGGCGCGGCAGGGCATTGATCTCGAGACGGTCAACCTGGATTGGGGCGCGATGGTCGATCAAATTCGGCCGGTAGCCATCAACCGAGTTCACGAGCGCTTGGTTCTCGACGCGATTGCCAAAGCCGAGGAGCTGAAGCTCGACGAAGAGAAGTTCGAACAATTCCTCGCCGCCGCCGCCGCCGACCAGCGCACCTCCTCTCTCGCTCTGCGACAGAGGTTGGATCAAGATGGTCGCCTCGAAACTTTGCGCTCACAATTGCTGCGGGAGCAGACCATCGGCCATTTGCTCGGTGAGCTGGGCGACGAGGCGGAAGACTCGGAGACCGAGTCTGAAGAAGAATAATTCGCGCCTAAGCCGGAGCGGGAATAATTCGACCCCCCCGGAGGTTGACGCCTGCGAGGGATCCCTCTGAACTTTTCTCTCGTAGTCTTCATTGGCTAGAATCCGTAAACGTGGATAGCCTGTGAACGTAGATAAAGACGAAGCAGATCGATCCTCAAAAAAGATCACCTAGTTAAAGATCACCTAGTTAGATAGCGACCGCTAAGACTGAAGCGCAACAGGAGAAGACGGCATGCTGATTCCGATGGTCGTAGAGCAAACCAATCGCGGTGAGCGCTCATACGACATCTACTCCCGGCTGTTGAAGGACAACATCATTTTCTTGGGCCGGGCCATCGACGACGAGGTGGCGAGTCTGATCATTGCCCAGATGCTCTTCCTCGAAGCTGAGAATCCAGAAAAAGACATCGCGCTGTATATCAATTCGCCGGGAGGCATGACCTCCGCCGGATTAGCGATTTACGACACCATGCAGTACATCAAACCCGATGTGGCCACCATGTGTGTCGGTCAGGCAGCTTCCATGGCTGCGGTCTTGCTCGCCGCCGGCAAAAAGGGCAAGCGAACGATCCTGCCCAACAGCCGTGTCCTCATCCACCAACCTTGGGTGCAGGGAATGGGTGGTCAGCAAACCGACGTGCAGATTCACGCTCAAGAGCTGCTGTACTTGCGAGATCGCCTCGACCAGATCCTCGCCGATCACACCGGCAAGGACAAAAAACAAGTTCATCGGGATACGGAGCGAGACAATATTTTGTCCGCCGAGGCGGCAATCGAATACGGTTTGGTCGATCGAATCACGGTTCGTGACTCGACGACCGACGAGGGGTGACGAGACGAACGGACGGCGTACTGTGATGGGCGTGTGAGATGAATTGGCGCCCAGCTGCTAAGATGAGTCCGACGGAAGTCGGCCTCTAGGCTATCGGTAAGCCGACCGTCGAAGCTCCGAAGAGGAGCAAGGAGGAAAGATGGCCAAGAAAGACGCCGGCGACGACCAGTTGCGTTGCTCGTTCTGCAATAAGAGTCAGCGAGAAGTCAAAAAACTGATCGCTGGTCCAGCTGTGTTCATCTGCGACGAATGTGTAGACATCTGTTTGGACATTATCGCTGAAGATCGGCTCCACGAGCAGCAGCAGGAAACCGATCTGCCCAAACCCCAGGAAATCAAGTCCCTTCTAGATGAGTATGTGATCGGCCAGGAGCAAGCGAAGCGCAAGCTTTCGGTGGCCGTCTACAACCACTACAAGCGGATTGAGTATTCGGAGCGGACTCGGAGCGACATCGAGCTGCAGAAATCGAATATTTTGCTGCTCGGTCCGACCGGAACCGGCAAGACCCTATTGGCTCAGACTTTAGCCAAAATTCTCTCCGTGCCCTTCACCATTGCTGACGCTACCACCCTGACCGAAGCCGGTTATGTTGGCGAGGATGTTGAGAACATCATTCTCAAGCTCTACCAAGCCTCCGGCAACGATAAAGAGAAGACCCAGCGAGGCATTGTGTACATCGACGAGGTCGACAAGATCTCGCGCAAGAGTGACAATCCTTCGATCACCCGGGATGTTTCCGGCGAGGGTGTCCAGCAGGCCTTGCTCAAGATTCTCGAGGGCAGCCAATGCAATGTGCCGCCCCAGGGCGGACGCAAGCACCCCCACCAAGAATTCCTCCAAATCGACACCACCAACGTGCTCTTCCTTTGTGGCGGCGCCTTCGTTGGAATGGAAGACCAAATTGCGGCACGGATGAACCGCAAGACCATGGGATTCGGTGCCAAAGTACAGACCGTTGAAAGCAATCGCGACGGTCGGTTGCTCGAGCACGTTCAACCCGAGGATCTGATCAAATACGGTTTGATCCCCGAGTTCGTCGGCCGCTTGCCGGTGGTGTCCACTTTGGAGGCGCTCGACGAACATGCCCTAGTGCGCATCTTGACCGAGCCTAAGAACAGCTTGGTTCGTCAATACGAAACGATGTTCGACTTCGAGGATGTGACCCTCAAGATCACGGACGAAGCTTTGGTCGCCATCGCCCAGGAAGCCATCAAGCGGAATGTCGGCGCCCGCGGATTACGAATCATCATGGAAGAGCTTATGCTCGACTTGATGTACGCCATCCCGTCACAAAGCGACATCAAAGAAGTTGTGATCTCGGAAGAGGTCGTGCGCAATCAAGTGCAGCCGATGATGCTCTACAAACAGGCCGGCTGAAAAGGCCGGGGAGCATAAGCGAGCAGCCCGCAGAATTTGAAGCAACGCGGATCCGGCCGCAAGGTTGGAACGGCTAGAACCGGTCAGACAACAGCGCTCGAGAGGTGTAATGAACTCCAGTTTCGTCGATTCCGAACGAAAAACACTTCCTGCAGTACCCCTGCGGGACATGGTCGTTTTTCCTTTTATGATGGCACCCTTCATCGTCGGTCGCGAGAGCTCTGTCCGCGCTCTTGAGCTAGCCCTGGCGAGGCCGGGAAAACAACTCTTCCTCATCTCTCAAAAAGACCCCAAGATCGATGATCCCCAACGCGCCGATATTCAAGATATCGGCGTGGTCGCGCGGGTCATCCAAAACCTGAAATTGCCCAACGGCAACGTCAAGGTAATGGTCGAAGGTGAGAAACGCGCCAAGCTCTCAGATCTGATGGAAGATGAGGGCGCCCTCTATGCGGAAGTGGATATTTTCGATATCCAATTCCCCATGAACGACAAGCTGCAGAGCTATATGGGTAAAGTTTTGGGGGCTTTTGAGCAATATGCCAAGACTTCTCATCACTTAGCTTTCGAGGGTCTCATGCCGACCCTCAAGATGGACGATCCCGATCGCTTCGCCGACACCCTGGCGGCCCATCTGATGGTGACCACCACCGAGAAGCAATCTTTGCTCGAAATGCTCAATCCTTATGAGCGTCTGCAACGGCTGCACGATTTGATCGATGTTGAGATCGAAAAGGTCAACATCGAAAAGCGCATCAACGTGCAAGTCAAGAAGCAGATGGAAAAAGCTCAAAAGGAGTACTACCTCAACGAGAAGGTCAAAGCGATCCACGATGAGCTTGGGCGCAAGGACGATCGTAGCGACGAACTCAAAGAGCTGAAAGAGCGCATCGCCAAGTCGGGAATGAATAAAGAGGCCGAGCAAAAGGCCGAGCAAGAGCTCAAGCGCCTCGAGGCCATGCCTCCGGTTTCCGCTGAAGCCACGGTGTCGCGCAATTACATCGACTGGTTGGTTTCGGTGCCTTGGAAGAAGAAAAGCCGCGAGCTGCGCGATCTCAAAAAGGCGCAACAGATTCTGGATTCGGATCACTACGGTTTGGTCAAGATCAAGGATCGTATCCTCGAGTTCTTGGCGGTCCGCAGCCTGACCAAGAAGACCCAAAGCTCGATCATTTGCTTCGTCGGACCTCCCGGTGTCGGAAAATCGTCCCTGGCGAAATCGATCGCCAAGGCCACGGGCCGGAAATTCGTGCGCCTGTCTTTGGGCGGCGTGCGGGATGAAGCCGAGATTCGGGGTCACCGCAGAACATACATCGGCGCCTTTCCGGGCCAGATTATCCAGATGATGAAAAAGGCAGGAACCGTTAATCCTGTCTTCCTGCTGGACGAAATCGACAAGATGGCGATGGACTTCCGTGGGGATCCGGCGGCGGCCTTGTTGGAGGTCCTGGATCCTGAGCAGAACGATACTTTTGCCGACCACTACCTCGACGTCGACTACGACCTGTCGAAAGTCATGTTCATCGCCACGGCCAACGTATTGCACACGATTCCGGCACCCTTGCGAGATCGCATGGAAGTCATCGAGCTGACCGGCTATACGCCCAACGAAAAGTTGGAAATTGCCGAGCAGTTCCTGATTCCCAAACAGCTCGAAAGACACGGGCTCGACGACAAAGATTCGGCGATTTCCGCGGATGCTATTCGCGAGTTGGTGGACTACTACACCCGCGAAGCCGGAGTGCGCAATCTAGAGCGTGAGATTGGTGGGCTGTGCCGTAAGTTGGCCCGTCGTTTCGTCGACGGCAGCAAAGAGAGCCTAAAGATCCTCGACGGAGCCCGGGTTCAAGAGCTGTTGGGCAAGCACAGATTCCGCAAACGCCGTAAGAATCAAGAATCGGTGGTGGGAGTCACCACGGGACTGGCTTGGACAGAGGTCGGAGGAGAGATCCTCGAGACCCAGGTCAGCCTAATGAAGGGTAAGGGCAAACTGACCCTAACCGGCAAGCTCGGAGATGTGATGCAGGAATCGGCTCGCGCAGCCGTGTCTTTCGTCCGCAGCCGGGCCCAGTTGTTGGGAATCGACCCCGACTTCGCGGAAAAGACCGATGTCCACTTGCACGTGCCAGAGGGGGCTATTCCTAAGGACGGACCCTCCGCCGGTATTACGATGGCGACGGCCCTGGTCTCCGCGTTGACCGATATCCCGGTCCACAAGGACGTCGCGATGACCGGCGAGATCACTCTGAGGGGAACGGTCTTGCCTGTGGGGGGAATCAAGGATAAAATCTTGGCTGCCTTCCGCGCAGATATCACCGAGATCGTGGTCTCCAAAGAAAACGAGAAAGATTTGGAAGACCTGCCCGCGGAAGTCCGCAGCGTCCTGAACATCCACTTAGTGGAAGAGATGGACGAGGTGCTGTCGATCGCCTTAGATGGCGAGATTCAGCCCCTCCCCGAGGGTAAGGAGAAATTCGATTCCTCGGAAGCGGCTGTCGATTCCGGCTCACTGGCCCACTGATCTCCAAGATTTGACTGCCGAGGGCCCGACGCTCCAACGCCCGGGCTCGCCAATGACTCCACTTGACTCGTTTGTCGAGGTTCCTCGATACCTGAGCGAGTCCCGTTCCATTCATTCCGAACGCCCGATTCTGACAATTTTTGGCTAACCGTACCGGTGGATCACCACCGAGGCTAGCGGTGAGTCCTTCGGGATTGGCTCTTTCCGGACGTCCGGAATCAGCCGGCAGAAACCCTTGAGAGGCGGATCTTGAAGATCCAGAACGCGGAATTCGTGCTGTCGGCCGCGAAAGCCGAGCAATTCCTACGCGACGGGCGACCTGAGGTCGCTTTCGTAGGGCGATCCAACGTCGGTAAGTCGAGTCTGATGAATCGACTGCTGGGTCGCAAAGGTTTGGCGCGTACCAGCTCGACACCGGGACGGACCCAACTGGTCAACTACTTCCTGGTCAACGGGAAGATCTATTTCGTCGACCTACCGGGTTACGGTTTCGCTAAGGCCTCTCGAGCGGATCGCGAGCGTTGGGCTCGGCTCATGGATCAGTATTTTCGTCGGGCTGCCGGCGGCAAAGTGCTGCTGGTGCAGCTGGTGGACGGGAAAGTTGGAGCTACGGCCTTGGACATCCAGGCCGCAGAGTATTTTGAGGACCTCGGGCATCAGCCCTTGGTCGTAGGAACCAAGATCGACAAAGTGCCGCGCTCCAAAAGAGTGCGAAGCCTGAGGGCGGTCAATCAAGATCTGGATCTCCCGGACGACGATGGGGTTCTCCCCGTATCGGCGGTTTCGGGGGAGGGTGTGCAACAACTTTGGAGGCGTATCCAGGCTTTTCTAGAGGACGATTCTGGAGAGTCTTAATAGCGGGTGAGTTACATGACCAACAAGAGCAATCAAAAACCCCCTGGGCAATCAAAAACCACGGGGGCCCCTAAACCCTCGGTGCAGGCCAAACCTTCCGGACACAAAGGCGCTCGTCGCAAAGGACGACCCGCCGGAAAAGGCCAAGACCAACGCCCGACCCTCGACATCCGCGAGCTCAAGGAAATGAGCATCTCGCAGTTGGTTCAGATCGGAAAGGATCTGGGCATCGAAGGTGCCACCGGCACCCGCAAGCAGGAGCTGATATTCCGCATTCTGCAGGCGCAAACGGAAAAGAGCGGTCTGATTTTCGCCGAGGGTGTTTTGGAGTGTTTGCCGGACGGCTTCGGCTTCCTGCGGGCCCCCGAATATAACTACCTGCCCGGCCCCGACGACATCTACGTCAGCCCGAGCCAAATCCGCCGCTTTGATCTGCGCACCGGTGACACGGTGTCCGGCCAAGTCCGCAAGCCCAAAGAAGGGGAGCGGTACTTCGCCTTGATCAAGGTGGAGGCGGTCAACTTCGAGCATCCGGACGTTGTTCGCAACAAAATTTTCTTCGACAACCTGACGCCTCTCTATCCTTTGGAGCGTCTGAAGCTCGAAGTGCCCGGCGACATGGCTTCCCGGGTGATGGATTTGGCCACGCCCATGGGCAAAGGCCAGCGCGCTCTGATCGTAGCGCCTCCGCGTACCGGTAAGACCATGCTCTTGCAGTCGATTGCGTCCTCGATCGCCCGCAACCAGCCCGAGGTCGTGCTCATCGTTCTCTTGATTGATGAGCGTCCCGAGGAAGTTACCGACATGCAGCGCTCGGTCCAAGGTGAGGTCGTTTCCTCCACCTTCGACGAGCCGGCCACCCGTCACGTCCAAGTGGCGGAGATGGTGATCGAAAAAGCCAAGCGCCTGGTTGAGCATAAGAAGGACGTGGTCATCCTGCTCGACTCGATCACCCGCCTCGCCCGTGCCTACAACACGGTGCAGCCGCCGTCGGGCAAGGTGCTTTCCGGTGGTATCGACGCCAACGCCTTGCATCGACCCAAGCGCTTCTTCGGCGCGGCCCGTAACGTCGAGGAGGGCGGCTCGCTGACCATCATCGCTACGGCCTTGGTCGATACCGGCAGCCGCATGGACGATGTCATTTTCGAAGAATTCAAAGGTACGGGTAATTGTGAGATCCATCTCGACCGTAAATTGGTCGACAAGCGGGTCTTCCCGGCCATCGACATCAACCGTTCGGGAACCCGTAAGGAAGAGCTTCTGATGCCCGAGTCGGAACTCCATCGGGTGTGGATTCTGCGCAAAGTGCTCAATCCCCTCTCGACGGTGGAATCGATGGAGCTTCTGCTCGACAAATTGCAGAAAACTCGAACGAACGGGGACTTCTTGGGCGCAATGTCCAAGTAGCACCGGCCAAGTAGCACCGGCCAAGTAGCACCGGCCAAGTAGCACCGGCCAAGTAGCACCG
>CBDUGP010000035.1:0-75584 GCA_965366625.1 uncultured bacterium | reverse complement strand
ATCATCACTGGTCAGCGGGCTTGAGGGAAGGTGTGGTTGCCCAGGCGTTTACCTTTTTGCCGCCTATGTGGACCGTCGGACGCGCTGGCCGGTGCTCCGGGACGTGCGTTTCCATCGACAGATGTTCGAAGCGGCCCGGGACGGTGACGGGTTGCTGCGGGAGCCGGCTCCGGACCGTGCGGTGATCGAGGGGCTCGGGGCTCTCGGGTTCCGGGCGCCCTGGTGGTTTCGGGCGTCCCATCGGGAGGTCGAGGGCTTTTTGATCGAACAAACCGCGCTGTGGCGCCGGGAGGAAATCGAAGATGTCGAGACTCGGATCCAAGCAAATCGGGGGTTACTACCCCATGCCGACCCGCCTGCTTTCCAGCTGTGCCTCGAATTTTGAGCTCGACGGCCGGGTGTCGGTGCTCGATCCCTGTGCCGGAGACGGTGAGGCGTTGGAACGGCTTTGCGAGGCCTTGGGGGATCGGGCGATTCCTTTGGCCTGTGAGCTCGAAGCCGAGCGGGCCGAGGCGCTACGGGGTCGCGGGCGGTCCTGGGAGGTCCGGCCTTTGGAGGGCGACGCCATGTTGCTGCGCACCCAAGCGCAGATCTTATTTCTCAATCCGCCCTACGATTCGGACCCCAACTACGGACGGCTCGAGCATCGGTTTCTGTCCCGATTGACCCGGGAGTGCTTGGAGGTCGGTGGCGGCTTGATCTTCGTCATCCCGACGAGCGCGATCCGGGCTTGTGCTCGGTTTTTGGCCGAGCATTTCGACGAGCTCTGCTGTCGACGCTTTCCCGATCCGGAATTCGCCGACTTCCGGCAGGTGGTGATCTTCGGTCGACGGAGAGAGCCCGTGCCCGGCGCCGATACGGCTCGGATCCGGAGTTGGACGGAGACGGATCGGCTGCCGATCCTGGGGCCGGCGGAAACGCCCCTACGGATCTCGGGCTCCCCATGGCGCTTGGTTCCCCGTTTCGAGCTGGACGTCTTCGATCTCGAGCTGCTTTGTGAGCAAGCCTCGGGGTCGATGACCCACGCCGACGAGCCGCTGCCCGACCTCGACGAGCTGATCGGCGGCACGTTCGGCACGGCGGTGCCGCCCAAGCCGGCGCACATCGCGTTGGCGATTTCCTCGGGCATGTTGAACGGCCACGAGATCGAGCCCGACGACCCTCGCCGCCATCCACCGATACTCGCCAAGGGCACCTTGAGCCGTCGATTCGTCGAAATCGATCGACGGACGAATTCGGACGGTGAGGTCACCGGGGTCGTGGAGGTGCAGCGGCCGAATCTTTCCGTCCAGTGTTTGGATCTTCGGCGGTACCGATACTTTCAGCTTCTGGAAGGTGTCGAGCCGAACGGGGGCGACGATCCCGAGCGCTGGACCTTGGCGGATCTCATGGTCCAATACGGCCGGGGGTTGACCCGCTTGCTGGCCCGTCAATTTCCGGCTCTGCACGATCCGTCCCGGGACGACCATCGTCTGCCGTTGCCCGCTTTGGCGCGCACGCCCTATCGCGCTCAGCGGACCGCCGTCGAGGCCTGCCTCAAGCTCATCGCCCGCGGCGAGAATCCTTTCGTGGTCGCCGAGGTGGGCACGGGTAAGTCCACCATCGCTCTCTACTTGACCGCGGCGCTCCGGCCCGAGTTTCGATCGACCCTGGGCCCAGCTCTCGAGCGCCAGGGCTTGCCCGGACGGCTACCGAGCGTGCGCAGGACGTTGATTCTGTGTCCGCCCCATTTGCTGGACGGTTGGAAGGAGCAGATCGAGGCGGTCCGTCCCGGGGCTCGGGTCGTGGTCCTCGGGCGACCCGGGGACTTGCACGACGAGGCCGATCTCTACCTGCTGTCCCGCGAAACCGCCAAGCTCGGTCACGCTCGGCGAGGGATCGAGGGTCGATGTCCCCGCTGTGGCGCGCCGATCGAGGAAAAGGCCGCGGACTTGGCCTCGAAGCGTCGAAGGTGTGGGCGGATCCGTCGACGTCCCGACGGCGCGTCCGCCCGGTTTCTGGTCGAGCTGCTGCCGATCGTCGCGCCCTTTGTGCCCGACCACGAGCTCGTCGATCTCTTGCTGCCCCACCACCCTGCGCTGCGTCGCTCGGGCCGGATGGACGGCGGGCCGAGTGCGGAAGCGTCCGGGTCCGAGGCTCCTGCATCTGAAGCCCCTGCATCTCAAGCCCTGAGAGCTTTGCTCCGGTCCGAGCTGTGCCGGGACGATGCCGTGGGTCGATGGGAGCCTCTGCGTAGACTTCTGGCATGGGTCGAGCCCGACGAGATCTTGGAGCGCATCATCCATCAGTCCACCTCCGGCGGGACTTGGGCGCGGCAGGGTTGGCTGGAGGCGCTGCGGTCCCCCAGGCCCGGCTCGGGCTTTCGCGAGACGATCCGCTCGGTCCTGTCGACGCTTTGGAACGAGTCCACGTGGATCGAGGAGCCGCCCTGTGGCGAGCCGCTCTTCCAGGCCGTTCCCGAGCCGCGACGGGTACCGCTCGCCACCTACATCGCCCGCCGCGCGGTGGATCGATTCGACCTCTTGATCGTCGACGAGGCCCACGAATTCGGCCGCTCGCGCACGGCGCAGACCCTTGCGTTTCAGCGCCTGGCCCAGATGCGTCGGATCCCCACGGTGGTGCTCACGGGCTCGCTGATGAACGGTTACGCCTCGTCGCTCTTCCCCTTGTTCCACACCCTCTCGGCCGAGCTGCGCCGGGAATTCGATCGTGAGCAGCTGCGGGACTTCGTCGACCGCTACGGTTTCATCAAGCAGCTCGTGCCCGTCGACGAACGGGCGGAGCGATTCGAAGAGCGAGGCGTAGTCACCGATCGACGCGTCCGGGGTCGCCGGTTGGGCGAGGCGCCGGGCATCCTCGCCACCTTCATCGTCCGCCACCTGTTGCGCACGGCCGTGGTCTTGCACAAAGACGATCTGGACGTCGACATTCCGCCGATCACCGAGCGGGTCGAAGCCGTCGAGCCCGATCCGTCCGAGCCCCTCGACCGCGAGCTATTGGCGGAATACGCACGCTTACAAACCCTCCTGCTCGAGCGTATTCGCGAGGATCGATGGAATCCCGACCGTGCGGGTCGTCTGATCGGGCAGTTGGTGGAGCTCCCGTCCTACCTCGACCGCGCGTCCCGGGAGCTGGGTCCGTTCGAGCTGCGCTATCCCGAGTCCTTGGGTGGCGAGACCCTCGGTCGGGGCGAAGACTTTCCCGACGACTATCTCTCGCCCAAGGAACGTCGGCTCTTGGAGCTTCTTCGCGAGCGGCGGGCCGCGGGAGAACGGATCTTGATCTTCCTCCGCCACACCCGGGGTGCCCTCCCCCGTCGGCTCCGCCGCCTGATCGACGAGCACCTCGGCGACCGTTCCGTCTTCCTCGACGCATCCAAGGTCTCGACCCGCAAACGGCAAGAGTGGATCGAGCGCAAAGTGGTTCGGCCCGACGTGCCGATCCTGCTGGTCAACCCCAACGCCGTGCGCACCGGCCTCAACAACCTGGTGGGCTTCTCCACCGCCGTCTGGTTCGAGGTGGACCCGTCCGCCTCCACCTATCGCCAAGCCAACGGACGCCTGCACCGCATCGGTCAGATTCGGCCGGTGACGGTGGTGTCGTTGGTCTATCGGGGCACGGCCCAGGAGGTGTTGTTGGACCTGGTGGCCAAGAAGGTATCGACGTCGCTCCAGGTGGACGGCTTGGACGTGCAGGCGGCGCTCGAGGCCGCGGGGGTCGGGTCGGACGATGCGATGGAGCTGGCGCTCTCGATCGGGCAGGCGGTGTATCGGCGGTTGGTGGCTTGACTATTGGCAGGTAGATTTCCTTGACGAGCAGAATCGGCTTCTGACACCGTAGACAGACACTTTAGGCCAGTATCGCAATCTTCCCAATTGTCTATACTGCTCCGCGGAAAGCAGGCTAGGCCAGAGTGATGCCTAGGCACCTTTGAACGACAGAGCGGCGCCAGTGTCCTCGTAGTTTGCTGGAACACTAAGTCTCCACCAGCTTCGGTGGGCCAGAGCCTGCTCAGCTTGCTCCATCCGAAGCTTCAAGTAGGTTTTCAGAGTCGACACTGGGCTACCCATCGGTAAAGGTCCTAATTAAGCCTAAAAACCTTGGTGGAACAACCGACTTAATCTCTATGTGGGAATGGATTCTGGGGTCACGTCGGTGGACAAGAAGATTAAGCTCAAGAAGAACGACCAATACGAGATTTGGGTGGCCACCCTTGTTGCCGCCAAGATGGTCGTGGACTTTTTAACAAAGCAGGAGCACGATCTCAAACTGGGCTCTGAAACGGGAGGTATTCCAGAATGGGACGATATCGTGATTCAGACCTCCGGCGGTACCTATCGACACTTGCAGGTCAAGAGATACGAGACCGATTTCTGCACTAAATCCTGTGAAAGAGGAATCAAATCGAGGGGGGAAAATAAGGGACAACCTCAAGATTTGTCACCATTCGACAGGCTCTTCGTGCCCCTCGCAGAAGGGACCGCCGCTGGAGCTGAGGCAGGTCCCAATCGTGAATACCGAATTGTTCTGCTTCGGAACAACGTCGCGATCAAGAACGGAATCGAGGTGCGACACCTCCGAGATCTTGCCCATGATTGCCAGCGCCCTGCTTCTACACCAGAGGCCATCGAAGGACGTTGGGGGACGAGCAAAGATGGAAGAAACCTATTCAATTGGCTCAGAACTTGGTGTGGTTTTGAAGATTGGGCCCATATTCACCGTGCCCTGAAATGGCTTACTGTTGATGAACGGGGCACTGAAGAGGCCATCAAAGAAGATGTGGAAACCCTGCTTTCGCACTGCTTTAAAAACCTCGACGACGTGATCCCTCGAATTCGAACCATTCTCATTGATGAAGCTACCGCTCCCGGACCGTTAACTCCAGGGCTTCTCCTGAGAATGCTCAAAGGCCACTTGAGTCCAACGTGTGAGAGATGGACTTCCTATCACAGAGATTCCATGGAGCATTGGATAGTCGCAGGAACTCATGGCTCCATGATCGAGGCAACTTGTCAAAGTGAGGCTGTAGTCCGAGAGCTGTGGGAGGGCACTGGCCGATCGACTCTTCAAATACAAAGTGATTGGTATCCCGGCCAATCTGATCTACATTTGCCCACAGAGTTGGCCAGACTCGGGCTACATATCAGATCCCTAGGCCATGTTCTGCTCAAGAACCCGAATGGTTGGAGAGCAGGTATTCGTCACCTTGCCGGAGATACGCTGGGACTAGGGGAAAGCGGTAACTTTGAATCCGCGACTCAGGCTTGGGGTGAGCTGGTCACTCCCCCGACGACGTGCAGTGCGCGAACCCTGACTTCCTTCAGCGAAGAGGAGGATGAGTGCCGAAGTCTAGGCCGAGCCATGGACGACCTTTTGTCGGGGGCAATCGTAAGAAAGGTGCGTTCAAAGATCAGAGAAGTTGAAAATGTTGAGGATCGCGATACCCTGGAACGACTTTGGAAGAAGTGGGCCGAGGCATTGAACGCCGATGTGCCAGAGCGGCGCCGCTTTCTGAAAGGAATGGTCCAACCTGATGCGGAGAGGGTTTGCGGAGAGTTGAGACTCGGTCCGAGAACCGAGGGTTTGCTCGTCCACGGTTTCATGATGCTTCTCTATGTGGTCGCCGGTCTGAAAGGGGAAGTCGACTGGCGAGATGTGGGAACCGACACAAGGGTAATCGCCATAAAAACATGGGGAGGGCCTGCCGGAATTTCCCCTCGGGAGCGATTGATAAGAGAGGGATGTGCCGAGCTCTTGTCACACCAACAGGAGCAAATACTGATTTTGTCGGGTACGGAGACCCCGGAATCGTACTTACGCGACGAGAGCCTTGCCCATGGATCAGTCTCTTCAGACGGTTTGATGGACCCAAAGAAACCCCCTCTCTTGATCACAGATTCTCTGGGTACCGACCGGTGGTTGAAAAACGGGATCGAGGGCTTCGGCCGTTTTTTGAGACAGAAACTCAGAGAGCAGGAAGAAACTCGCCAGAAGAAGATAGAGAGCCTATAGGATTCATTGACGGAGAACTGGAATGTTCACTGAAGAGATCATCCCGAAAATCCAAGAGAAGTCTAGCGGAAGATTCGACGTCCTCAACGAGGACGATCCCAGACTGGCGGAGCTCGCGCCACGAGGCCTAAATGGGCAGCGAGTGGTTCGCCTGAAACGTACCGGATTCGAGACGTCAGGTCTGACCACTGTTCTCTTAGGGGAGTTCAAGTGGAAACGCGAGCTGTACTTTGAGGCAAAGAAATGGGCAGCAGATGTCCGCGATTCGTTGGTCGGCCCAGGTGAAGTCGTCGACTTGTATCTGCTTCTCCATATTGCCGATTTGCCTCATCGACTATGGTTGCGGATTGAGGCGGATGAGCACTTTTGCAGAAAGTACGTCAGAAGACCCCATGAGGACCTCTCTGATCTCCTCGACAGGACTTTCCTGGGGTATGTCAGTGGCTCCGATGAGCTATATAACGTACGCGACCCATTGAGCTCTTCCCTTAGGGATGCGGGTTTCGATCTTGACTCGCAGAAGAAGTTGCGAAGTGAACTGATCAGTCCCCAAGGAGATGTCGATTTAGCAGATCTATTCATAGAGACCCAAACGGGAACTCCCCATTGACGCGCCTTGAGCTCATTCGTATCTCCAATCTGCGACGATTCGGGGACGGAGTCGAGATACCGGTAGGATTAGGGGCCACCATAATTGTGGCGCCAAACGGAACAGGAAAGACTACCCTCTTCGAAGGCTTAGAACTCGCGTTGTCTCGCCGAGTCTCACGGCTCTACGATGAAGATTGTCCCTTGGATGTCTTGGTCCGAGAACACACGAACAGGGCCTGTGTCGAGCTGGTCTTCAATGACAAAGCCGTGATCAAAGCTGAGCTTGCGAGGGGCGACGACGATGCCCGCTTCTTTGGAGCACTCCCTACCGAAGTCTTAGGTAGCGACACTCCGATTGAAGAAATGCACTATCTCTTGCGGTTGACGCATCTGCTCGATCAGTCTGATCGCACCTGGCTGGTGAAGGTTGGTCCAAAGGCGGCTGGCAAGATCCTGGACCATATTCCAATTTCAAGAGATGTGGTCCTCGCCAAAAGCAACACCACTCGGGCGGTTCGAAGTCTCGCAAACCGGCGAACAGCGGCCGAGAAAGATGTAAAAGAAGCAGAGCAGAAGCTCGACTCCTGGCAACGACTATTGAAGAAGAGAGACGCTCTAAGAGCAGCACCATCTGCCAAGAAAGCGAGGTCAGAAACTGCCATCTGGGGCGAGCTTCTGTCGTTTGCCAAAAGCCATCATCTCAAAATTGAGGATCCTGATTTCCAGCCTTCAATCAGAGCCATTCAGCAAATCGAAGAAAAGTGGTCGCTGAGCCTGGAACGTCGGCTGGAGGAGAATCGGCGTACTCAAGAAAGCCTCGTAAAAGTATCGCCTTATCCGGCCAGGTTTGCAGAACTCAAGAAAAAAAGGCAGGAAGCTGAAATAGCACTGGATGATCTGCGGACGAAACAAAGCGCTCTTGAGAAACAACTTGCAGAATCGGCTTCAGCCATCGAACAGCAAAAAGCAAGTGTGAAAAGAGCTGAATCTGAATACCAACGACACATGCAAGCTCGATCCCTGCTGCATGAGGCCGAACAGGCCAGAGCAGATGTCGAGGCAAGGCAAGCCCTCCTCAAGAAGGCCGAAGCTGATCGGGCAGACATACTTAGCGAATTGAAGGTCTCGCTAGCCGAACTCGAAGCTGGAAAGCAACAACTTCTGAAGTACAAAAGACACTTAAAGCTACTTTCTGAAATCACTGGCAGAAAAACTCGGTTACAAGAAGCTGAGCGGCTATTTCGCCTTTGGTCTGAGGCAGAAGCCCGCCTACCCGAGCTCGCTGGCGAGCTGGCTAGAGCGAAAATCTCGCTCAGGGCCAAGAATCAAGAAATAGAGGAGTCTGAGTCTAGGCTCAGGAAACTACGAGAAGATTTAGATGCCAAGAAGGAGCATTTTGACAGGTTGGACGCCGCGTCTTCGGAAGTGAAGCAAGTCATAGAAATCTTTCTGCGCACCTACCCCGAATCGACTTCTGACTGTCCTGTATGTAGGCAGGAATATTCAAGTCCTGGGGAATTGCGCGACAGGATGTCTCAGGTCCTGGAAGAGATGAACCCCGCTCTTGAAGGTGCGACCCGGGAGCTAGCATCAGCAAATCAAGCCTTGGACGGGCAAAAGCAACATCATTCCGCGCAAGAGGTCGCCAAAGCCGACATGGTCAGTCTTCTGGCAAGGTTAGAGGCTGAGCAGAGAGACCTAGACAAGGTGGTAGAGCAAACAAGCTCATACGAGTGGTTTGTTGGCGCTGACCTCACTGCCGCCGCAGGAATACTCGAGAAGGCCGCTGCCGAAGCCGAGCTTGACGATAGCCGGCTAGAATCAATGGCTATACCCCGTGAGGTCCAGGAGAGCGAGATTAGAGAGTTGCAAGACTCAGCGAATGCGATTCAAGAGTCTCTTTCACAGGTCATTGAGCCCGCCGTTCGCTCTGCTGCTGCCCAATTAGAAGAGGCGAGGAGCCTGTTGTCAATTACAACCAAACTCTTCAAAGAGGAGAAATTCCCAGCTGAAGGAGACCTTGAGGAACAGATTGCGGAGCTACTGAAAGTCTACAATCAGAGATCAGAAAATCTCAAGGTACTCGAACAGTCACAGGTTGACCTCAGAAAAGAACAAGAGAGTTTGAAGGGCGAAATTCGTCAGGCCAATGGTGATCTGGGCTCTATCAAAAACTCAATAGAAGAGCTTCAAAGCGTTTGGCAAAGCCAAGATTTGCAGGGAGAGCCCGAGAAACTACAGCTAGTGGACGCTGAGAATCGTTTAGAGCTGCGGGAGCAGAAGACTAGAAAAGCGCTCGCTCTCCTGGATGAGATGCGGGCAGAAGCCAACAGCCTCGAGTCCTCCCGATTGCTGGAGGACGCGCAACGCAGCGTCGATGAAATGAGTGGGAGTGTCGACGAAAGAGAGTTCTCAGACCAACTCAATGCCGAAGCTCAAGCCGCGAAACGTCACTACGAGCAAGTATCGAGCGCCCATGAACGGGCGACGCAATTCTCTCATTTGCTGAATAAGCGAATCGAGGAGCGCGAGGAGGAAATCGGCAACATTTCGTCGACCTGGCAGCAACTACTCAGGCAGATCGTTCGCCAAGATCGGTATGCTGAAACGGAACTAACCAGCGAAATGCGTTACAACGTTTCGCAAGGCCAGATTCTGGCTCCCCTGGCCGGTTTAGATGGCCAAGAAAACAGAGTGGGTGCGCGATTTCTAGCCAGCGAAGCTCAGCTCACCGATTTGCAACTGACCTTCGTGCTTGCGATGTCTCTACGGCGAAAATGGTCTACATGGAAAGGTCTGTTGCTAGACGATCCAACACAGCACCATGATTTGGTCCATGCATCTTCCGTATTCGATGTGCTGCGGTCTTTCATCACAGATCACCAATACCAGCTCATCCTGGCCACCCACGATATGCAGCAAGCACAATTCTTGGCGAACAAAGTGAGGCACTACAGCGTGCCGGCCAGAATCTGGAGGCTCGGTGAACAAGAAGGTCAAGACGGTGTGGGAGCCCAGGAGGTGGAGTATTGAGTGGAGAGCCCCTAGACACGAACCGCCTATTCAAAGATGCTCGCCCGCGAGCCTAGGAGGAGTCATGCGCTCGCGGTGAGCGACCCGAGTGAATTCGCGCTTGACTTGACAGCGCCACCCGCCGTCTAGGCCAGCAGGTCGAAGACAATATCCTTCAACTAGAAGGACGGCTTGCGGGCTAGGATCCGGACGCGAATCTCGGTGCAATCGTCCCTCGGCAGTACTAAGGGATCTTTCGCACCCTGTCATCGTCCTCCCTTCCCCACCTTCCTCCACAGAAAAGCATTCCAAAAAGGTTTTTCGAAGTCGGGTGCATCCCGAGCGATGACGCTCGGGATCGATTTCGAGGATACCGTGATGGCCGATATCGACTGCGCGAAGTGTGGGGAGCCTTGGGACGCTTACGGAGTGCGGCAAGCGGAGCTGCACGGACAGGGAGACATGACGCTCGGGGAGGCTAAGCGGTTCTGCCGGGGGGAGGGGTGTCCTTGCTGTGGGTTCGGCAGCCGGTGCCCGAGCTGTGCCGGCGGGGGCAGGGATTTGCGGTACGCCTACGGGCCGCGGCGATGCCGCTTGTGCTCGGACACGGGACGGGTTCTGGCGCGAGTCTTGGTTCGAGACCTTCCGCCGACGACCAGCGCAGCGACGGCGCTTCGGGTGGAGCGCCCGGCCGGGATTTGGACCACGGGTTACGGCGCGGCCGCGCGGAGGATTTGCGGGCCTCGGGCATTCAAGGGACTGCCCGGGGAGCTGCACCAGTCGGCGGACGGGCCTTTTTTGGAGCGATATCTGCGATGCCCCGAGGGATGCTGGGACGATTTGCCGGAGTGCTCGGCTTGTGGGGGTGACGGCGCTTTGCACGTCGACGATCCGGAGGCCCTCGCCGAACGGGCCGCTCGCCAGGACATGGCCGCTTGGGACGGAGATCCGTATGTGATTTTGGAGAAACGAGGGCTGCTCGACTGAAAATCGGCCTCGGATCTTCGCTTTTCCGAAGAGCACGGGTCGATCGGTCAACCGGTCGGACGGTGATCTTCGGGAGATCGACGGGTCTTTGCCGGCGGCCTCTCTCCCCCGCTACGTTCGTAGATGGCCGTCTCGACCCGACGATCCGCGTATCGGAAGGGTTGCAGCGACGGTCCCGTGATCACGGTCGTGTTAATCTATCCGTGCCGGGATGGCTTCCCCCGAAGCCGCACGACGCGGACGTTCGAGCCCGAGAGGCTCCCGGAGAAATCAACATGAGTCGTCTCTACACCACATCCCACGGTCCCTTCACCGCCAATCAGGTCAAACCCGGCGATCCCTACGAGCTGTCGAACGGCCACCCCATCCGCTGCCTGCCTTCCGGTGGACGGCATTCCGGCGCCAACGCCGAGGGGGCGTCGGTGATCGGCTCCGATCCCGAAGTCGAGTCTGTGGGTGTCGACGCGGGGTTTACTCCCGAGCCGGGCACTCTGCGGGCGCCCGACGTGGCGGTCGGGGTGTCGGACGAGCCCGGCTGGAGCCCGGGCGTGCCACCCTTGGCGCTCGAATACGCCGATCGCGGTCAGGACGAGGACGACTTGACCGACAAGATCCGCGATCTGTTGGCTGCCGGCACGAAGTACGTGTGGGTGGTGCGTCTCGACGGTCCGCGTCGGGTGGAGATTCACCGGCCGAAGGAAAAGATGCGTTTGGCCCATCCCGGTGACGAGCTCAAGGCTCCTGGGGTGTTGAGGAATCCGGTGCCCGTGGAAGCGCTCTACGACAAGGAAGCCGCTCAGAAGGTGACCCTTAGGAATCTTTTGCAGCGTCAGGGTTACGAGGATCTCGATGCGGTGCTGAATGCGGGCAAGGCCGAGGGCATCGCCGAAGGGCTGGACCAAGGTCGTCTGGACGACCGGCGGTCCTCGTTGATCGAGCTCTGTGAGGCCAAGGGGCTCGAGCTGGGTGAGGACGACCGGGCTCGGATCGCTGAGTGTGCGGATCTCGATCGGCTCAAGCTCTGGTTCGGCCGGGCGGCCACCGCCGAAACCGCCGACGGTCTTTTCGACTGAGCCCACCCGAGCAGCAGATGAGCCGGATCTGGCGGAGGATTGTCCGACTGACCGCGGCTCACGGGCATTTGCCCGCCGTGCGGTGGACGACCGCTTTTCCCCTCCTGGCGATTCCGGCCCAGGCGTTCGAAGACTGAATCCTCCCTCGCCGATCCGATCCAAAAGGGTTTTTTCCTCACTTCGTGAGATCCCGAGCATGCTGCTCGGGATCCGAAAGGAGGATTCGACCCATGTTTCATTTCACCGGCCTTCCAGCCGTCGACCGACGCCTCGCCCACGCCGAACCGTCCCGGGACGAGCACGGCAACACCGTCTTGGATCTCTTTCTCGAGGGCACCGAGCGATACCTTTTCGACGTCGACTTGGACTTCGATCGATGGGCGCAATTCGACACGCCGGGTGATGCGTCCTATTTCGGGGTTTGGCTGTCGAAAAAAGACTTACGTAAGCTGACCTTCGCCGAGGGCGACCTCACCGCCGTGCAATGCGTCGACGGACCGGCCTTCGACCGTGCCGTGGCCGAGATGTGCCGGTGTTATGCGGAGACCCCGGCGTTCACCACCATCGATTTGTCCTCTCGCACGGTGACCCGTCACGTCGAGGATCGGGAGCTTCATTTCATCGACGTGGAGCGGGGTCGGGCGTTTCTAGCGGAGCTGGAAGCGTCCGGATCTTCGTCGTAGGGGTGCCGGTGGGGCTCGAGTCGGCGTCGGCAGCGCGGCGCTCCACGCGGTTAAATGGGCGCTGACCCAGTGATCAGCCCCTATCCGACCAAACCGAAGAACCGCTGCAGCCGGCTGCTGTGACGGCGGCCGTGGTTTCCGGCGGAAGAGCGGAAAAGACGGTGGATGTCGATTTGAAAGATAAAAAATTATTTCATCACGGCATGGCTAGGGCGCGCATGAATGATGCTTCATCCCTATAAATCAACGACTTAGCCTCAAATATCTCCCCGATGTCACCGATCTAAATTTTTGCTTTATAAGCATGGTACGTTTTAGTGGGCCCGATCTGCTCGGCTGAGCATCGAGCAACCGCTCGGATTTGCCGGGGATCGACCCAGAGGATCCACGGCAGGGTGTCACGGGGTCGCCTACTCGTTTCGATCACACCGTGTCCTGCGATTCAGCGCCACCCTGCCAAAGTCGGAAAGGAGCGATATGAACGCCGAAAATGTCGAGTGCAAGCTTGCCGAGCCGGCCGAAGACGGCGTGCCGACGGTTTCCGTCGGCAAAAGGCACAGACCTCTGGTCGTGTGCACAGGGCTCGGCGGGCCGTGAGCCGAGAACGAACGCGCGGATGGCGATGGATCGCTCAACCGCTCGTCCTACTCATGAACCCACACTTCATATTCACTGGAGGAATCTATGAGCAAGAAAAAGCAAAGCCAAAAGAAAAAGCCGGTGCCGTTTTTCGTGAAGGATCAAGGACCGAAAAAACTTGTCGTTCAGACCGGCATCCAGGCCGGCGGCCTTCGACAAGAAAGATCGTCCAAGCTCTGATACGTCGTCGCCAAGGGCAAGCGAGCAGCCTGCCCTATCCTGGGCCGTCGGCTTCGGCGCTTCTCACCAGGAATCCGTGAACCCGTTACCGGTCGAGGGTCGACGAGCCCTCGACCGTTTCTCGGCAGGTCCGTCCTCTTGATCTGCCCACACCTCTTTCGCTTCCGATTCGTTCCGGGGAGGTCCGTCGATGCCGATCCTCATCTGTGTCGCCGACCTTGAACGCGACCCATGTGTGGCCGTGGTCAAGGCCGAGCTCGAAACCCGCGGGCAAGAGGTGGTGTTGTTTGAAACCGGCCGATTCCCAGCCCACACAAGTCTCAGTCTCGACCCGTTCCGCTCCCCCTTGCTGATCGATCCGAACCGAGCCGTCGACCTTTCCACCGTTCGAGCGGTCTGGAATCGCCACTTAGACGTGGGTCTGACGGGTCTCGACGCGCTCCGGGACGATCACCGCGCCGCGGTCCGAGCCGAAGCCTCGCACACCCTCCATGCCGTGCTGGAGAGCCTGAACGTATTCCAGCTCGACCCGCAAAGCGCTCTCGCGGCGACCCCGAGCAGCACGACACAGCTTCGACTCGCCCGATCCTACGGATTCGACGTCCCCCGAACGCTGATCAGCAATGACCCGGAGCAAGTCAGAAGCTGGGCACCGACCTTCGAATCCGAGGTAATCGTGAAAATGGTGGATTCCGCCGCCGTCGGCTTCGACGGGGGTGACGGCTTCGAGCCCTTTTACGCGAAAGCTTTATCCAGTGCCGAGCTCATGGATCTCGAAGGCCTGGAATGGTGTCCCATGGTTTTCCAGGAGCAGATCCCCAAGAAGTTGGAGCTGCGGGTCACCGTGGTTGGAAACCAGGCCTTCGCCGCCGCGGTCGACAGCACGCGATCCAGCTCGGGTGCCACCGATTGGCGCCGTGACCGCCGGCTGGCCCTCAAATTCCGACCCTACGATCTGCCCGGCTCGATCGAAGAGGCCGTGCTGCGGTTGACCCGTCGACTAGGCCTGCAATTCGCCACCCTGGACATCATCCTCACCCCCGACGATCGCTTCGTCTTTTTGGAAGCCAACACCGTGTCCTACTACGACTTCGTGGAAGACGCCACCGGTCTGCCGATCTCGCGGTCGATCGCCGAGCTGCTCATCGAGATGGCCTGAGCTCGGCCGAAACGATTCGGTAGCCGGCGTCCAAGGTGGAGGCATTGAGCACAGCGTGGTTCTTTCGGGCCCAGGTCCCGTTTTCCAGGTCGTTCCGCAGCCTTTCCAGACCTTCCGACAGATTCTCGATCTTGGAAAACGACGACATCGATTTCCGCACCTCGGGGCTCAAATAGGCTTCCGGCCGTTTCCAAAAGGCCGCTAAGAATCCGTCTCGGCAGTCTTCCGGAATGTGCAAGGGGCTCGTGCTCACCTCATCGAAATGCTCGTTGAGCTCCGCTAGATCGGGGAAAATACGCAGGTCTTCTCGATGGATTTCCGGAAAGTAGTCCCGGGTCAGCCAGAACGGATCGGATCGTGGATCCCAAGTCACGGCGACGAGCTTTTCCGTAGCCACCCGGTTGATTTCACGGAAGGCGAGGGCTCTATCTTCCCAATGGTGCATGGAGAGCACGGTCATGGCGTGGGAGAAGCTCTTGTCTTCGAACGGAAGCTCTTCCGCATAAGCCTGCTCGACTCGATGCGAGCCGGGTCTTCTTTGGGAGATCATCTCGGCGGACGGCTCGACTGCCACCAGCTCCACGTGCTCGGGCTCATAGGAGCCTGTTCCGGCACCGATGTTGACGATTCGAGTGGCGCCTCGAAGCTCGGCGTGGAGCTGATCGGCGATCCGGGGATCCGTGGAACGGGTCGTCGAATAGCCGGTGCCGATTTTGTCGTAGATGGCTTTCATGAGCGGTCGACCCGGTCGGGTCCCGGATCGAAAGATTCGGGCCCTGATGATATACCGCGCACTACCCAGCCGGGGGCGCCCAGCCGGGGGCGCCCAGCCGGGGGCGCCCGGCCTCTTAATCTCTGTTATTCAGTACATTTGACGCTTTCTCAAGTTTTCCTCTAAAATCCGAGTCCCATGGTAGACACGAACACAGGAATCTCGAGTGCGACACCCAAACCCGAGCACGACGCCAGCTACAAGAGCTTTTTCAGCCACAAAGCCATGGTCGAGCCGCTCCTCAGGCGCATCGTCGCCCAGGAATGGATGAAGGACCTCGACTTCTCTTCCCTCGAGCCGGTCAAAACCCACTTCGTCGGACCCCAAAACCGCAAGCGGGACAGCGACTTGATCTGGCGTCTTCGGTTGAGATCCCGAGACGAATGGCTCTACGTCTACCTGCTGCTCGAATTTCAGTCCACCCCCGACGATTTCATGGCCCTGCGCATGCTGACCTACACCTGTCTTCTCTATGAAGACTTGGTCAAACGAAAGCAGCTCACCCCCAGAGCCGTGCTGCCGCCGGTCCTTCCGATTCTCTTGTACAACGGCAAGACCCCGTGGACCAAAGCGGATCAGATCGCGGATCTCGTCGACTCCCCGGAAGGGCTCAGACCCTACGTCCCCCGCTTTCGGTACCACCTGATCGACGAAGGCCGGCTGCCCGAAGACCTGCTCGAACCGACCGACGACCCGGTCGCGGCGTTGTTCAAATTGGAACGGGCCGAGACCAGTGAGGACCTGCTCGGGGGCCTGAAGTCCATGTTTGAGACCACCCGGGCCCCGGACCTGCAATCCCTGAGAGAAGACCTGATAAAATGGCTTCATCGCAACGTCCTGCCGATCCGTTATGCGGGGCAGGCCGTTCCCGAAGCCCGAAAGCTCCTGGAGGCACCCCAAATGCTCGCGGAAACCATCAAAACCTGGCCTGAGAAATGGCTCAAGGAGGGTCTGGAACAAGGTAGAGCCGAGGGTAGAGCCGAGGGCAGAGCCGAGGCGGCGGCGGAGGAACGACGGAGTTCTATCTTCGAGGTTTGCTCCGCCCGCGGGCTGGAGCTTTCCGAGTCTCAAAGACGGCGCATCTCGGACACCTGGGATCTCGATCAGCTGAGGGGCTGGCTGATCAAGGCCGCGGCCGCGGACTGCGTCGACGACATCTTCACCTAAACGTCATTCGCGCCTTCGGTGCGGCCGCGTCCGATTGTCAGACGCCTTGGGGTAAGAGAGAATGTCGCATCGATTTCACGATTGCGCTGTGATCCACATCTTTCCCGAGGGACGACATGTCGACCATCACCTGGCTGCACCTTTCCGACCTTCACGCCTGCAACCCACGACACGGCTGGGACGCTCGACGGGTGACCGACACGTTGGTCGACGATCTGCGCCGATTGCAGGGGGACCACGAGCTGCGGCCCGACCTGTTGTTTTTCACCGGGGATGCGGCGTTCGGGCGGATCGGCGGCGAGGGTGAGAAGACCGTCGAGGGTCAGCTCGAGACGTTCGGAGCTTTTCTGGATGCGGTGCGTGGGGCGTTCGATCCCGAGATCGCGCTTGAAAATGTTTTTATGGTGCCGGGTAATCATGATGTCGATCGCACCCTCGTCACCGACGACCAGACGGATTGGTTGGACGCCCAAACGTCCCTGAACCCCGTCTTGGCTAGAATTCAAGCGGGCGACCTCCATTGGAAACGGATCATGGAGCGGCTCGGCGCTTATCGCTCGTTCTTAGAGGAGCGAGGATTCAACCACTTGCTCGACCCCGAGGCCGACGGCACCACCCACGCGGATCCGTCGCGGTTGATTTACTCGGCCGTTCGTGAGGTCGACGGGCTGCGGGTCGGGATCGCCGGCTTCAATACGGCTTGGTCGTGTTGTCGAAACGGTGAGCGGGGACGCTTGTGGATGGCCGGCCGTTGGCAGCAGGAGACATTGCGGCCCGGGCTCTACGAGGCGGATCTGTCGATCGCGCTCATGCACCATCCGCCGGATTGGTTGGGGGAGTTCGAGAGCCCGGATTTCGGTCGGGGTTTGGACGCTGACTACAGATTCTTGTTGCACGGACACGAGCATCGGGCGTGGGTGTTGCGCAACGACGATTATTCGGTGATCGCGGCGTCCGCTTGCCACGAGTGGTCTCAGGGGGATCGCAACGGCTACAACCTGGTGCGTCTCGATACGGAATCCGGCGAGGGTGAGGTGTGGCTGCGTCGCTATGATTCTGTGGGTCGAGGCTGGGTTTCGCGGCCGATCGCTCGCAAAACTGATGATCGCGGGGTTTGGTCCCTCCGGTTGAATTGGCTCAGAGGGCTCGAGCCCTCAGAGGCTTCGGGAGCCGAGGCCGTCCCTCCCCCACCGTCCGACGACGCGGAGCCTCGATCCGAGCCGCAGCCGCAGTCTCAGTCGCCGAGCGAGCTGACCCGCTACCTCCAACGGTTGCGAGCCGCCCATCGTGACCTGCCGATCGCCGGATTCGAGACCAAGGTCCGGTTGCCGATTCAGATCCAGGACGTCTACATCCCGCTCCGGGCACAGCTGGCCTACGCCGGGCGGGAGGATCGGGCTTTCGGGGCGTTGCGGGATCTGGAGGGTTTTGCCTGTGAGGACGGTGACTTCAAGCGGGAAATGTCGTTCGACGAGTCTTTGGATGTGGCGAAGCAACACGGCTATCGAGGGGTCGTGGTGCTGGGCGACCCGGGCAGCGGCAAAACCACGTTGCTCAAGCATTTCGTGCAGGCGGCAACAGACCCGTTGATCGGTCCCGCGTCCCTCGGTTTGGCCGACGATACGGTGCCGGTGTTGGTGGAGCTACGACGGCTCGAGGATCCGTCCGTGGACGTGCGAGGTCTGATCGAGCACGGAGTTGCGAGGGCCGATGTGGCCCTCGATCCAAAGGCGTTTGCCTCTGAGCTGCTGAAGAGACCCCTGTTGGTGCTGGTGGACGGTCTCGACGAGGTGGCCGACGAGGCTCGTCGGGCCCAGGTATCTCGGCGGCTCGAGCAGGCCTTGGAGCGACTGCCCGAGAGCACCTTCGTGATCACCAGCCGTTACGCCGGATACCGGGACGACGCGCGGCTGACCGGGAGGTTTTTGGAGTTGCACGTGTCGGACGTGGAGCGCGAAGCGGCCGAGCTGTTCATCGGTGCTTGGTACCTGGCCGTGGAATCCCGCCCCGAGCTGGGTCTCGATGCCGAGACGGCGGAGCGGCGGGCGCAGGAGGCGGCCGACGACTTGATCCAGAAGGTTTTTCATCCCGAGGACGACCGCACGAGCAGCCTGCAGAAGCTGGCCAAGAATCCGCTGATGTTGCAGATCCTGTGCCTGGTGCACCGGGACCGCAAACAGCTGCCGGAGCGACGGGTGGAGCTCTACCGGGAGTGTGTGGCGGTATTGCTCGAGCTGTGGCGGGCGGCCAAGGGCATGCCCATCACCTTCGACGCTCAGCAGGCGTTGCGGCTGCTGCAACCCCTGGCCTACGCCCTGCACGGAGCGGAAAAGAAGGAAGCGCCGCTTTCGGACCTCCTACCCCATCTCGAAAAGCCCTTGAGAGAGCTGCGTCGAGATCCCGAGGACGGGGCCAAGCTGCTGGAGGCGATCCGTGATCAAAGCGGAGTTTTGGTGTCTCTCGGTCAGAATCAATTCGGTTTTCTACACCTGAGCTTTCAAGAGTATTTGACCGCGCTTCACATCCAAGATCGCCACGGCGGCGGCGATTCCCGAGTGCTCCGGGACCTTGCCGAGCACTTCGGCGACGGGTGGTGGCGTGAGGTGATCTTGTTGTGCCTGGGTCTCAACAACCCGTCGCTTTTCGGGCCGTTGATGGACGCGCTGATCGAAGCCGGGGTGTTGCACCGCGACGTGGCGCTCGCGGACGATTGCCTGCGGGATGCCTTGGCCTCGTCTCCGCGGCCGTTCCTGCGGGCGCTCGCCGCGGGGATCGGCGACGATTCGGAGCGTTACCACGTGCTTCGGCTGCTGCGGGCGTTTGAGGATTGGCGGGAGGTCGAGCTCGATGAGGTCGATCCGGTTGCGATGATCGAACGGCTCACCCATGACGACGAGTCACCGCAAGTCCGGGGTATGGCCATCGAGCTGCTGGGAGGACAGATCGACGATGGGCCCACCAAAGCCGCCTCTTCGGTTGAAGGATTCTCGATCGAATCCACCGACACCGGCGAAAAGGTTCACGAGAAAGATCGTTCGGTCTTGGTCTACGTGCCGGAAGGTATCTACACCCTGGGCACCGACAAGGTTTTGGAAGGATATCTGGAAAAGAATCGGCACTGGCCCCAACCTGAGCATCGTGTGGAGCTTTCGGGCTATTGGATCGGAAAATATCCGGTGACCAACGCTCAGTACGGAAGGTTCCTAGAAGCGAGCGGACATCGGGAGCCGGAAGAATGGCAGAACCGGCAATCAACGAACCGGAGCAGCCAGTGGTCGGCGTGGATTGGCACGACGCCGAAGCTTATTGCCGATGGGCCGGTTTGGAGCTGCCGAGCGAGGCTCAGTGGGAAGCGGCAGCCCGGGGCACGGACCGCCGGACCTATCCGTGGGGGAATGAAGCGCCGAGCAAGGAGCTGGCCAACTTCGACGGCAATCGAGGCGCGACGTCACCGGTGGGTGCCTATCCGGGAGGGGCCGGCCCATTCGGCACTTTGGATCAAGCGGGAAACGTCTGGGAGTGGTGCCGGGACGTCTTCGATGACAAGGCCTATGTAGCCCGCGACGGAGCCGAGAATCCCATCAACGACGGCGAAGGCGACAACGGCAAAAGCGCCGATCGTGTGGTGCGCGGCGGCTCTTGGAGCGGCCCGGCCGAGTACCTGCCCTCGGCGGTCCGGGACAGGTTCAGGGCCGAGAGCCGGCCCCAGTTCCTCGGGTTCCGGGTGTCTTGTCGGTCCGGCCCCGAGCCTTGATCTTTGGTTTTTGACCTTTGTTCTTCTGCCTTTTCCGCCCTTAGTCGCGAAGCGACTCGGTTCAGAAAAGTGTCGACAGTTTCCGATCATTTGTCGACACTTCAACCGATTGTCGACACTTTAGCCTCGCCGACGAACTCAGATCAGAATCCCATGGCACCTCGCCAGGAGGCTAGCTAGTCCGCGGTCGAGCTTTTCCTCGTCGCCCGCGGCCACGGCGTCGGCCAGCCAGGTTCGGAAGCGGCGGGACGCCCGTGGCCCTAGGTCGAAACCACGGCGGGTGACGCGGTATCCCAAATAGGTATGCGGCTGCTCCGTTGAACGGATATGACCCTTCCGCACATTGAGGCGCAGCCGCCGCTCCTCCCAAAGCCAGTCGCCGAGCGCGTTTCGATGGGCTCGAAGGGCCCCCCGATCATCCGCAAAGCAGACCATATCGTCCATATAGCGAAGTAGAGCCACGGGTTGAAACCCGAGGCTGGGCGCCCCCGACTCGTAAACCCTTGTCCTTCGGACTGCTCGGAGGGATTCCGCTCTCCAGATCGGTGCGGGGTGAACGACAGAGCCTCGTGAACATGTCGTTGTTCGAGTGGATCTCGTCACATTGCTCCGTCAGCCAACGCAGCTCTTGATTGAAGCTCCGGTCACGACTGAGCCACGGGTTGAAACCCGAGGTTCGCAAGCCCTTGTCCTGCTGCGCAGGACGGCCCGGAGGGGGGCTGCCCTCCGGGTCGGTGGGGTGTTGGGGAACCGGGTCCGTGGATGGTGGGTTATTCGAGTGGGTCGGTGTCGCATTGCTCGGTCAGCCAGCGGAGCTCCTGGTCGAAGGTGCGGTCTCGGTGGTGGATTTCTTGGCGCTCGATGTAACGGGCAACGGCTCGGGAGTTGGACGGGCTGACGGAGAAGACCGCATAACCCGGCTGCCACTGGAAGTCGTCTTGATAGCGGTCAGACACCCACCGGGAGGAGCCCCCTTTCACCGCCTTGACCAGATCCGAAACCAGTTGCGACGGTTTGAGACGAATCAGCAGGTGAACGTGATCGGGCATTCCACCAATGCGAATCATGGTCCCGCCTTCTTGCACCACGATCCCTGTCATGTATTGGTACAGCGGTTCTTGAAGCTCTGAGCTGATCCAAAGCATGCGATTCTTGGTCGAAAAGACCACGTGGAATCGCAACTGGTGGTAGGTGTGCCCCATCTCTCCCTCATGCTCCGAGTGTTGGAGCATCGAGCCTACCTTTTCCGCAGTCAGCAGAAAACTATTCGAAGGACCGAAAAGGAATGCATCGAGACGAACCTTCGCAGGAGATTCCGGGCAGTCCGTCAGGACAAGGGTTTGCGAACCTCGGGTTTCAACCCGTGGCTATCCTCGGGGCCGGACCGACACACCACCCGGAACCCGAGGCTATAGGTCCGGCTCTCAGCCCCGTTCCCGGCTCGCAACGCCGAAGGCATGTTCCCAGCCGAGTCGGTCCACGACCCACCGCGCACCACGTGAACCGCGAGGCTATCTTCCGGCTCTACAGGATCCAACCGGCCGTCGCGACCGCCATAAGCCTGGGGATTCCAACCGTCTGCGCACCACTCCCAGACGCTGCCAGCTTGGTCGTGAGTACCGAACGGCCCGGCGCCTTTCGGGTGAGATCCCACAGGATCCAGCTTATCCGGCCCGTAGTTCTTACCAAAGCCCGCCAGTTCCTCCGTCGGTGGCTCGTCTCCCCAGGGATAGGTCCTGCCCCTACGACCTCGGGCGGCCGCTTCCCACTCAGCCTCGGTCGGAAGATCGAAACCCACCCATTCGACGTACGCCCGGGCATCATCCCATGAAACCCCCACCACAGGCTGATCGCGAGCGTTGAATTGCTCATCGTCCCAAAACCTCGGCTTCCCTTGTTTTGGGACTTCGTCGAGAAAACGAGCGTATTGCTCATGCGTCACTTCGAATTTGCCGATCCAGAACGGGCTCAGCTCTACACGGTGAATGGGTTTCGAGTGGTCCTGCCACTCTTTTCGGGTTTCCTCATCGGGAGCCCAGGAGAATCCCAGAGAGTCCGAACCCTGTGGATAGGAGCCCCCAGGCACGAACACGAGCTCGATTCCGGACTTCTCAGATGCTTCCGCGCAGTGCGCTGGTAGGTCACTCGAATCCACCGAAACCGGAGGAGGTGGCCCTACGCCGATGGGATCATCTTCTCCGATGGAGGGTGATCTCATCCGATCCCACGTCACCACAACACCGAAAAGAGCTGCGAAAAAGGCAAAAAGAAACACGCGGTCGAATGAAAGAGTCTCGAGCTTGGAATCATCCGGCACATCCGAAGCAGGAGTCGGCGAGTCCAGAAACGCGGTCTTATCGAAGCCCTGAGAGAGGTCCTCCTCGCAATCTCTCTTTTCCTCAATGCTCACGGGCGCTTCCAAGGCGCTACAGAACGCTCCTATCGACTCCCAACGATCCGCGGCCTTTCGTTCCACGGCCCTGCCGACCGCCTGAAGCCATGGATCGGTCACGTCCAATTCCGCCAACAGCTCGGATAGCTCGAAAAACGCTTCGCTCGGCAGGTCTTCACCATACTCCGCGAAAATCGCCATCATCCCCAAACCGTATTGATCCGCCGGCGCCGACGCATTGCCCGCATCGACCATGGCTTCGGGAGCTGCGTAGAGGAACGTCCCGAGCTTAGACGTGCGGGTGCCGCCCGAGGTATCTGCGGCCCGCACCAAGTCGAAATCCGTCAGCTTGGGTCGACCGTTTCGGCCGAGGAGAATATTCGCCGGCTTGATATCTCGATGCACGATGCCCCGGTCATGGGCGGCTTGCAAAGTCCGGCCGACGTCCAAGATCACCTGCAGGCGCTCGTCCCTGGAAAGACGACCCTTGAGCACCGCTTGGCGGAAGTCACCACCCGCCACATATTCCATCACGAAGAAGTGGAATCCACCGTCCTTGCATTTTTCCTCGAAGACGTCGACGATGCCGGGCAGGTCCGCCAGCTCAGCCATTTGGCGAGCACCGCGAAAGAAACGTTTTCGACGGCTCTGATCCCGCCCGTATTGGCTGTGCAACACTTTCACCGCCACCAAACGCTTACGCTGCCGGTCGTAGGCCTTCCAAACCTGGGCGAAGCCGCCGGATCCGAGCAGGGATTGCAGCCGATATCGGTCGTCCGCGAGAAAGTCACCCTCTTTGAGATGCAGGTCTTTGCGCAGGAGGCGTTTGTGGTCGCGAATTCGAGCGTCGATCTCGGTGGTCTCGAGGCCCTCCGCAATTCGGATCGCTCGCTGCTCGTAGAGACTGTGGAGGGCTTCGGAGAGCTCGCGGGTCTCCTCGTCGGGGTAAGCGGGCTCGTCCAGCCGAATTCGCAGCTCGTCGAGCATCCGACGCAGCCCCTTGGCCACGTCGAGAAATGCTTCGTCCCGGTTTTCCCAGGTGGTGATCGGCTTCGCGTCTTTGGGTAGGCCTTGAAGCGCGGCGAAGGGTGACGAGGTCCAATCGCACGGGCGCAGGATGATCGGCACGACTCGCGCTTCCGCGGCGTGGTGGCGCTCCAACGCTCGCTTCATCTCCAGGTCGTAGCAATAGTCCGAGGCAAGGAAATCCGAGCTCACCAAGAGCAGGATCAGGCCGGCGCATTCGAGGTGCTCGTCGATCGCATGTTTCCAAGACTCGCCGGGCACGATCTTCCGGTCGTGCCACGAGCGAATCCGACCCTCACGCTTCAACAACGAAAGATGGGTTTCGAGAATGTCGCGAAGCGCCTCGTCTTGGTGCGAGTACGAAAAGAAAACGTCGACCGCGGTCACGGAGAACCGACCTCCCTGGGAATTGACCTCCCCATCCTACCCGATCCGGTCTCCGCCACCGGCAGCTCGGCCGTCGCGGACCGGGAGCCGGCGATTCCTAAGGACCATTCACGTCAAAGCGTTCGGCCGGAAGCCGGAAGGGGCCGACGTGCCGTCGGCTTTTTGGGGGTGGGTAGCGATCGAGCGAGCTCGATCGGAGTCGGCTCGATCCGAGCCGGCAGTTTCGTCTCGATGAATTACTGATATAAAGAGAAATACATTGTTTTTTGACATTTATCTCTCTTTAAGTCACACTCTCTCCGTGTACGTCACCCATTCTCGATGGAGGATCCTTGATGACCGATCGTTACGACGAACCTTGGAAGGACGCTCTCGACACCTATCTACGAGACTTCTTCCACTTCTTCTTTCCGGACATTCACAACGACATCGACTGGAGCCGGCCCGCCGTGGGGCTCGAGCAGGAGCTTCGACCCCTGACCCCCGATTCCGAAGCCGAACCCAAATCCGACTACCGCTCGGTCGACAAGCTGGTCAGGGTCCGAGCCAAAAACGGAGAACCCGTCGATGTGTTGGTCCACATCGAGGTACAAGCCCAGCCGAAAAAGGATTTCGCCGAACGCATGTACGTCTACAACTACCGCGCTTTTGATCGCTTCAAGAAGAAAACGAAGGAGGTAGTGTCCCTAGCGGTGCTCGCCGACGACAGCCCGAGCTTCCACCCCACAAAGTACAACCCGTGCAGTCGTTGGGGATGCCTCTCCCTGCTGGTCTTTCCCACCGTCAAGCTCAGACAGTACAATGAGCGGTGGCAGGAGCTCGAAGGGAGCGACAACCCGTTCGCCGTCTTGGTCATGGTGCATCTGATGGCGCAGGCCACCCGCCACGACACCGACGAGCGATACAAGCAGCGTCTGGAACTCACTGAGCGACTCTATGAGAAGGGTTACAGCGAAGAAAAAATCCACCACTTCCACAGATGCTTAGACTGGATGATGACCTTACCCGAACCGCTGCGGAGAAGCTTCAAAGAGCGCTTGCTCGACATCGAAGAGGAGAAAAATATGCCCTACATCACCAGCTACGAGAGAGACGGCATCAAGAAAGGGATTTTGCTGGGACGGCAGGAAGAGAAACGTGCTTCTATTCTCGCCGTTTGCAAAGCTAGACAGCTCTCCCTGACAGAGGAACATCGGCAGCGTATCGAAGACTGTACCGATGTGGATCGGCTTGAGGCGTGGCTCACCCGAGCAGTGCTCGCCGACTCGGCAGACGAGATCTTCGCCGAGGATTGACGGTCCCGTGCGCATCGAGACCCTCGGCCGTCTCGATGCGTCTTTGTCGTCGACCAGGGGCCGACGAGCCCTCTACTGCGTCTGCTGCCTCGGCGACTTGGCGCGACCTTCCGCATCCAGCAACATATAGGTATGGCTGCAGAACATGCGTTGGGCCTCACCTAGCTGTTTGATTTCTCCGCCGATCCTTTCTAAATAAACTTCCGGAAAGACGATCTTCGATTGATGGATTTTGAGGCGTTTGGGCGGAAGTAGCTTGGACACGACCCGAATGCGAGGAAAAAACTTCACCCTGGAAGTCTCGGAGAAGCAATAAGAGTCGCCGCAACGTCCGTCGAAGCTCCAATCCGGCATGGAACAGGCGTGCGGCTCGCCGATGAGATCTTGGAACGTTTCGATGTCGACTTCTTCGTAGGCTGCCACAGGGGCAGACGTATCACTGCTGCAAGCCGCTCCGCAGATGCAAAGCATCGTCAAGAGCAGGCATCGTGTGGTTGTGCTCATCGGGTTCCTCCTCCGGCCGCCCCGCTTCTCGGGGCTTCTCCGTTCAAGCGCTCCATGCTTCTCGCCAGCTCCCTCGGCGTCTCGATGCCGAGCCAATCGTCGGCGTCCAAGTCTTCTCCGACCACCTTTCGCACCACGTCCGAGGCGAAAGACGCGCAGTTGAAGGTCGGCATCCATTCGTACGAATCGTCGAGCAGGTCGTCCAAGAGAGTCCTTTGGGCGTCGTCGAGCAAATAGTACCGACTGACCCTGGCCTCCTTGATCGGATCTTCCGGCACCAGATCACTGTCTCCGTCCTGATCGGTCAGAAACCCGGACGGAGAGGCGTGCTCCGGATAAAGACCCACCCTTTCCACCGTTCCCGTGTCGCCGTCGGAGACGCTGATCCAGGCGTGACCTTGCCCCATGCCGGCGTTGGTGCCCACGTCGGTGTGAATGCCGAGCACGGTTTCTAGACCGCTCGGGTCGATGAAGTTGATCGGGTTGGAGCCCGCGTAGTTGTAGAGGTTGCTTTGGCCGCCGCGGAAACCGATGGGGTCCGGGGTGGTCCAGCGGCCGACTTCCGGGTTGTAGTCCCTGGCTCCGAAACGCACGAGGCCGGTTTGGGGATCGTAGAGACCGCCGGCGAAGCCGAAGGGTTGGAAACCCGGTTGGGTGTCGAGGGTGACTCGGCCGAAGGCGTCGTAGCGCAGCTCTTGGGCGACCGCACCGGTTTGGGCGTCGACGACGAGGCGTGGGCTGCCCAGGTGGTCGCTCAGGATCCGGTAGGTGGTGCCGTTTTTGATCAGGACGTCCGGCACGTTTCGGCGGGTGGCGTAGACGAAAAGGGAGACGACCGCGCCTTCGGCGTCGAGCTCGGCGATGGGCCGGAGGCCGTCCCGGTAGAGCCAGGCGTGGGTCAAAACGCCGTCGACTTTTTTGCCGATGCGCCGCTGGGCGCCGTCGATCAGGTACTCGATGGTGATGCCCGACGGCAGGTCGACCCGGCGTAGGTTGCCCATGACGTCGATATCGAAGCTCACGGTTTGGTCGCCGATGGTTTTGGTGACCAGCTCGCCGGACTCGGTGTGGGTGTAGCCGGCGTCGCCGTAGCGCTCGAGACGATCCCTCGCGTCGTAGCGGATGTCCTCGGGGGAGAGGGTACCGAACGGTCCGTCGTAGGAGATCCGGTTGGAATTGGCGTCGTAGCCGTAGGTGGAGCGCGGGACGCCGTCCTCGTGCACGGTTTCGAGCCGTCCTCGCGGGTCGTAGCCGTAGGTTTCGGTCACGATGGTTTGGCCTCGGGTCGACGTCTTGTCGGTGATCCAGCCCCGGCGATCGTAGAGGAAGCTCTCCTCGAAGATCACGTCGTCACCGACTGTGTCGCCGAAGCGGGTGGTCACGGATTCGATCTCGCCGAAGGGGGTGTAGGTCCACGAGGTGGTCAAAGCGCCGACGGTGACGTGGTCCAAGCGGCCGGTATCCGGCTCGCGCACGGCGGTTAGCGCTCCGGCTCGCAGCAGGAAGCCGTCGTCGTCGTAGGCATGGATGACGGGGGGTGCTCCCTCGACCCGCAGCTCTTCCAGGCGTAGGGCGTCGTCGTAGGTCTTTTTCACGCGACCCGAGACGGGTCCGGTCCATGTCACCTCGTCCACCATCGGACCATCGTATCCGTAAGTGAGGCCTTGGCCGTCAAAAGTGGTGACGGTGGCCGGCTTGCCGTCCGGGCGGTAGGTAAACGACAGGTCTCCGCGCGGCAGGGCCAGGGCTTGTAGGCGGTTCATCAGCGGCTCGCGGATCAGCTCGATCTCGAGCCCGTCGGGCCGGACGATCCGCTCCAGACGCCGGTCCGCGTCGTAGAAGCGGGTCTTGGTCGCCGGTCCCTGGCCCACGTCGGGCAGGACGTAGGTTTCGAGCTGGTTGCGCTTCGTGTAGGTGAAGACGTGGGCGGGGCGGCCGGGTGGGCTCACCTCGGTGACGTTGCCCATGGCGTCGTGCTCGAAATCGACCACGTTCCGGTCCGGCAGGGTGATCGTGTCGAGCCGATTGGCGGCGTCGTAGCCGTAGGTGACGCTCTGGCCTTCGGCGTCGGTGACGGACTCAAGGCGATGGAGCTCGTCGTAACCGAAGCCGGTGATGCGTGCCATTTCCCCCTGCCCCACGGTCAGGTGCTCGACCTCGCCCGTGTCTCGATAGTCGATGCGCAGGTCCTCGAGGCCCGGTGCGCGGGCCGCGACGGTGCGACCCCTGGCGTCGAGGTCCATTTCCCGGCGACGGGACTCGGGGCTGATCGCGGTCAGACGGCGTTTCGGACCGTCGTAGTCGACCGTGGTGGTGCGCCCCTCGATGGTGAGGCTGTGGCTCAGGGTTTCGATGCTGAAGGGGTCCTCGGTGTCCACCAGGCTCACGGACCGGCTTGCGGTGACGTCGAGCCGCCGGCCGCCCGGACGTTCCAAGCGATCCACCCCGGCGAATCCCGCCAACAGGCCGAAACGGGGATCGGGACGACCCGCACGGGTGGCCCTGCTGCCGTCGGGCAGGTCGAGCACGGTAACGCCGTTGCCGTGGCGGGTGGAGGTGATCACCGTGCCGTCCGGATGCTCGCGCTCGCGGACTTGCTCGCCCCGTCGGCCCCGGCGACTCCGATATTTCGTAGTGACGAAGCGGGCGGTTTTATGGCTCACCTCGTGCTCGGGTTGACCGGGGCTGCCCCGTCGGCTGAGGGAGGTGGAGCCGTTCTCCGCGTCTTGAGCCAGGATCAAGCGGCCCCGTCCGTCGTAGCCGTAACGCTTGGCCGCGTCGGGCTCGTAGTCCTCCGCCTCGAAGCGGGGGTCCTCGAGGCGGGTCATCAACCCGGCGGCGTATTTGAAGCCGTAGCTCTCCCCGGCCGGGTTGGTGATCCTCTCCAGGTAGCCGTCCTCGTCTTGGAAGAGCGCGGTGCGTTGACCGAACGGGCCGACGATCGCTGTAGCGTCGCCGGTTTTTTCGTGGCGCTCGACGGTGGTGGTGAGGCCGTCGGCGTCGGTGATGCCGACGAGCAGCCCTTGCTCGTCGTAGGTGAAGGTCCGGAGGACCGTGCCGGTCAAGCCGTGCAGGGTTTGGAGGTGGCGACCGTCGGCGTCGAAGACCCACACCTCGGCACCGCCGGCGGACGGCACCAGGACCTCGCCGTCGGTATAGCCGTCGAGGGCGAGGCCGACTCGCCAAATCGTGCCGACGGCCAAGACGTAGACGTCGCCGTCGGTGCTTTGGGTCGTGGCCTTTAGGGTGCCGTAGGACGCTTCCAGGGCGGGCTCGCCCGAGATCGGGGTGCCGGGCTCACCGTTGCCGGTGGTGGTGTAGAGACCGCCGTCGGAATCCAGGCGACGCAGGCGTCGATGGCCGGTTTCCGCCACGTAGAGGCGACCGTCTGTGTTGACGAAGAGGCCTTGGGGTGAGCTCAAGGGGGCTTCGAGGGCCGCGGTGCCGTCCGCGGCCTCCCCCTCGACGCCGGTCCCGGCCACGATCGACAGTCGACCGTCCACCTCGAGGGCGTGCACGCGGTGACCCACCGGATCGGTGAGGTAGAGCCGCCCGTTGGGGCCGAAATCCAGGCTGTGGACCGTGATCGGTCCCGGGCCGGGACCGGGTGGGTCGTCGCCGGGGCCGTCATCGCCCGTCTCGCCCAGGCTTTCACCGTCTCCGCCTCCTCCGCCACCCCCGCTTCCTCCACCACCGCCACCGCTGGGCGACAGCTCCACCACCGTCGACAACGTACCGTCCGTGGCGACCATGCGCACGCCGACGTCCGTGGCCACGAAGATCGCGCCGTCGGAGCGGACCGCGACGTCGGTCAAAGGTCCGAGGGTGGTCTCGGACGACGGATCCCCGTCGCCGGGTAGCAGGCCCTCGGGTGGTTCCACGGATGGATTCAAACCCTGAGGTCCGCCGCCGGATCCCGAGTCGCACCGGCCCGCCACGGTGTCGAGGAAACCCGTCGACACCCGCACGCGCCGAACGCAGCCCAATCCGCGGTCGGCGATGTAGATGTCACCCTCCGGGGAGACGTCGAGGCCCACGGGCTCGAAGAGCTGAGCGTCGAGAGCCGGATCCCCTTCGCCGCATTGGTCCATGGGATCCCAATCGGGATCGTCGCTCTCCACGGTCTCACACGGGGTACCGTCACCGGCGAACGGCCGAACCACTCCCTCCGGATCCACGGCCCAGACCCGACGGTCCGAGCCTCCCGCCACGTAGATCGTGCCGTCCGGGCCCATGGCCAAGTCCCGGGGATCCGAGAATCCCGAGGCGTGGCGGATGACTACCGGACCCAAGGCGCGGGCCGACTGGCGGCTGCCGTCTCCCCGGAAGACCGTGCGCCCGCCGGGGTCGTAGGCGTGGTGTCGGTCGAGGCTGAAACCGCCCATCCTCTGGCCCCGGGCGTCCCAGCGGCCCACCGCAACTTTGAGCACTTGATCCCACGACGAGGCCGTATCCCGCCACAGGGTCATGTGGATGCCGGAGCGTCTCCGCTCGATGTCGTAGGAACCTTCGGGATATTGGGACCAGCTGCGCTGGAAAGCGCGGCGGGTCGGTCGGTATTCCAGCGGATAGGCGTATCCCCTGCGGATGCGTACGGGCTGGAGGCCTACCATCGGCCGACTGAAGGCGTCGTCACCGGAGAGCTCGAGATCCCAGACCTGATTCGGCTCCGGTGGGAAGCGGCGGCTGAGGCGCCGACCCCCGAAGATCACCTGCACCTCCACCGAGGCCACGGCGGCGGGCACGCTCTCGCCGGTCACCGGGATGCGCAGGGAGAAGTCGGCGCCCCGGCCCTTCACCCGATCCGAGGCGTACCACAGCTCCACGGGCGCGCCGACCACGGGGATCCGTTGACGGAGCGTCTGGTTCTCGCATTCGATAATCGAGCCGTCGACGGTGCCGGCGCAGGGGTCGTGCTCGGAGTCGTCGTTTTCGTCGTGGGTGTCGGGATCACCGCCACCTCCTCCACCTCCGCCTCCTCCTCCACCTCCGCCGCCTCCGCCGCCGCCTCCTCCACCGCCGCCGGCACCGGGATCCGGGGGCTCCGGCGGCGGCGTGGCGCCTTCCGGTGGGCCCCAGGGGCGGTTGAAGTCCCACGGGGTGAAATGGTCGACGGCGGCGCGCCAGAGGCTGGTTCCCGGCTCGTAGAGCTGGGCGATGACGGACCGCTCGGCGTCGAAGATACCGAGGTCCGCCAGGTCGTTTTCATGGGTGGGCTCGCCGAAGCCTTCGATGTCGAGGAGCGCCAGGCCCTCGTCGTCGGTACCCAAGACTTCGAGCACGATGCCGTTGCGCTCGCCGATCCATCGACCGAGCTTGCGGTCGTAGTAGCCGACCGGCATGGGCTCGCCCACGGGGAAGTCGAGGAAATTCTCGACATACACCGGCAGGGGATTCGACAGCTCCACCCGCTCGGCGCCGAGGGTGCGGGCTTCGTCGAGGCTCAGCTCCACGGCGTAGGTATAGCCCACGTTGGCGGGCAGGGCGGCGGGCATGGCCGCGGGTCCGTCGGGCCCCACGGTGTACTCCGTGGCGCGCACCGTGAACGTTTGTGGCTCGACCTGTTCGCCGTTCGGTAGGGACAGGCGCGCGGTGGTGCCCGGCGGGAAGAGCACGGTCGCGGTGCGACGGCCATCGGCGTCGATTTGGGTCGAGCCCTGGACGATCTGGAAGGTCCCTGCGTCGGCCTCGATCACGAAACCCGATGGGTCGAGGGGGGTCAGCCGCACCTCGTCGGCCCACACGGACTGCCGCCACGGCACGTGGACCTCGCGTTGCACGGGTAGGTAGTCGGCCCGCTCGAAATCGAGCACCACCGTGCCGCCGCCGTTCACCACCAGATCGAAGAAACCGTCGAGGCGGGTGCGGGTGGAACCCAGCTCGTCACGGCCCAAGGCCCGGATCTGTACCCCGGGCACGGGGGCTCCGTCCCGATCGAGGACCTGCCCGCGGATCCAACCGATGCGCCGCGGATCGATGGCTCCGGGCTCCACGCCTTCTTGGACCGGATCCGGACCCGTCCACAGGAATTCCAAGGCGTCGTCCAGGCGGGTGGCGATGGTCGGATCGAGCGGCGGTGCCGTTTCGGCAGGATCCTGGGGCACGCGGAAGTCGCCGGGTAAGGTGGTCGGCTCGCTGGTGTTGCCCGCCCCATCGACCACCTCGAAGACCAGCAGATCCCATTCGAGACCCGCCATCCAGACGGAGAACGCACCGTTTTCATCGGCAACGGCTACGACGATCTCGTCGGTGCGTCCATTGCGGATGCGCACCCTGGCTCCGGCTTCCACGGAGCCCTCAGAGCCGGTGATCACTAGACCGCCGCGCCTGGGGTCGGGATCAGGACCGACGACCAGTCGGGAGAGGTCCACCGCGTCGGGCGCCACGGTGTCGACGGTGAAGGTCACGAGGCGTGCCGGGGAGAGCCGACCCTTCACGTCGGCGATGATCGCGGCCACAGTCACGCTGCCGTCGGCGAAGCTCATGGACGGTGTGCAGGTCGCGGAACCCTCGATGGTCCAGCAGGTGGCGTCGAGGGGCTGATCACCGATCCCGAGGGTGAGCGTGTCCGGGTCGACGTCGACGCCGGTGACCGTGCTGAAGGCGACCGCGATCGCCGGACGGGGGTCGTTGATCGCGGCGCCGTGGGTGGGCGAGAGGATCTCGAGCTGCACCGGTGGCTCGGTCCAATCCCAAGCGGAGGTGTCGCCCGGCTCGAAGCCGTCCGCGAAGACCTCCGGGTCGCCGGTGCCTCGACGAGTCGACTGAGTCGGCTCGTCTTGGGTGAAGGCCAATCCCGCCCACAGGCAGGCCAGGCTCGCGATCACCGTCCAAAGCCGTTTCTGTAGCTGTTTCTTTTCTGATCGCCTCGATCCACCCGATTGCTTCGCCATACCGATCCTTTCTTGCCTTGCTCGACGCATTGATTGGTTTTTGTGGGTTGTTTTTTTCTTTCTTTTGCCGCGGGCCGACCCTCAGATCGATCGGCTGAGCTCGGCTTCGATCCGTTGTTCGACGCGCAGGACGACACCCGCGGCCCAACGCGCGGCTTTGGCGGGCAGCAGATTCGGCACCTTGTCGAGGGATGGGGCGTGGGGGGCTCGCGCCGTCGACCCTCGGTGCAGCACCCAGCTTTCGAGCACGGCGGATCGACTCTCGACGGCTTTGAGGCTCTCTCGGAGGACGCGGACGCGGCGGACCAAAAGCGAGCGTTCGTTTTCCGACAGGGCTCGGGATCGCAACCGTTCCCCCAAACCCCTGAGCTGCTCCCGGGCGGCGCCGGCCGTCAGCGAGCCCAGCTCGGGGCGGTCGACGGAAAGGGCGACTCCCTGGGTGACTTTTCGGCGGACCATGCGGTCGACCCGGGATTGGGGTTGGTTCTGCCAGCGGGCCGCCCACTCGAAGGTCTGTTCCAGGCGGATCTGTCGGGACACTCGGTCGACGGCCACGCGGGCCACCCGGGCAGGATCGTCGTAGAGATCACCCATTTCCGATTCGAAAGGCCAGGCCAGCCAGGCTTCGTGCTCCCGCTTGCCGAGGCCAGCCGTCACCGCCCGTCGCAACGACTCCTCCGCGTCGCGGCCCTCGGCCCCGAGCCTGGGCCCGAAGCCGGGATCCGCCAGCAACGCACGCTCGAAACGTTCCGCCGTCGGGCCCGCTTGTTTAGGGTCGACCATGGCTTCGACGGCGTCGATAGCGGCGTCCCGGTCCGAGCGGGCCATGGACCCGGGGAATCCCACGTAGCGACCCCTCACCTCGTCCTCGAAGACGTGGCGGGTGGGGTCCAAGCCTTGCTTCGATTCAAACACCACCCTCGCGCGCAGGCCGGTCAGATGCTCCGCCGCTTGCAGCCGAGCCTCGCCGTCGCCCTTCAGGATCGAGGTTTCGAGCTCGGTTTGCAGGTGCTCCAAGTCCTTCACAGGATGGCCGTCGAACCAGATCTCGGGCGGATCGAATAGCGGCGGCACCGATCTCGATGCGACGCTTTTGCGCAACGCTCGCAGGGCCTTACGGACCAAGGGGTCGTCATTGAGGAAGATCTCCCGCCGGAGCCGAGTGCCGAGCGCAGCCCGGCGCTCGGCCCACCGGTCCACGGCCATGGCGGCTCGAAATCGCGACAGCTCCCGGGCCGGGACCCGGCCCATCGACCAGCCTTCGATCCAACGATCCTTCAGAGCCCGCCGCTCGTCGGCGGTCGAGCCCGCGAGGGATTCCAGGTCCCTACGCAGGAGGAAAGCCTCCCCCGCGAGACCCAAGCCGCGGCCGCCGACGCGCTGGACGTTTATCGCGGCTTTTCTGGCCGCTTCCCGGGGATCGCGGACGAGCAGCTCGAAAATCTCGCGGATCTCGAACACCCGCTCTTGCTCGGGGGATGCGGCGCTCACGAGGCCCGCTCCCAGGCGTCGGGCGTCCGGACAGAAGCAGGCATCTCGACGAAAGCCCGGGCCCGTTCGAGCTCGGCGCCGAAGGGCCAGCCCGCCGTGAATTGGGGCAGCTCTTCGAGCAGGGCAGCGAGCCGATGCCTGAGCGGAGCGTCCCCGGGTCGACGGCAGAGCACCCGCCAGGCGGTGAAGGCTTCACACACCGTCCGCTGGAGCTCGCGCTCCCGGCGGATGCGCGGATCGAGCTTCGACGGATCGAGGGGCAGCAAGCTGTGGCGACGCAGGCGGCGCAGCAGGCGCAGCTCGCGGGCGCGATATCGTCGCCGCTTGCTCGGATTGCCCGGTCCGTCGGCCACTCGGCGGGTGTCCTCGAGCAGGGTCGCGAAGGCGGTCAGGCAGGCTTTCGGCAGGGGCGTCAGGAGGGCGTCCATGGCCTCCTCCGCCACCCGGTGGACGTCGTCTCGGCCGATGCCGATCAAGGTTTCGAGCTCGGCCGTCCTGAGCTCGAAAAAGAGCTCGCGGGCGACGTTGCGGGCGATCCAGGCGCGCAGACCCGCGTCGGCGTCGTCGAAACGCACGAGCGCCCATTCCACCTCGGACACCAGCGCCGCCGGGTCCTTGCCGGCGAAATAACCGGGCAGTCGGCTCCGCTCGCGGAAAGCCCGTGCCTCGTGACCGCCCGACACGATCGATCGTCCCGCTTTCAGGCGTTCGAGCAGCGCGTGGGCGCTCTCGCGGCAAGCCACCAAGGCCAAGAGCTCCTCGCGGCTGCCTTGCCCGTGCATCAACCGTCGATCCGCGTCGGCGATCGAGACCTCGAGCTCCGGGCGTGTGCGGAAGCGCACCCGCCATCGTCGCTCGGCCTCGGCTTTGCGCGCGGCCGGGCTCTTCTCTTTTAGCGCCGCCGCCAAATCCCGGTGCCAGGCCCGTCGACAGCGCCTGAGCCGATGTCGCTCGGCTCGGCTTCGCGCATCGGTTCGATCGCCCAGCTCGTCGAGCCGACGGGCCACCACCGCCGGGAACGGAGACATGCCGACGGACGGGCTCACCTCGGACCGGCTCAAGGCGACACCTCCGGCTCGGAGTCGCTCTTGCCGTGACCCGGGCTGCTGGGATCCAAACCCAGGGCCCGCGCCGAATCGCGGACGCGCAGCACCACCTCGCGGTCGGGCAAGGCGTCCAAGACCTCGGGCACGGCGTCGAGCTGCTCGCAGGCTCGCGCCAGCGCTCGCAGCCGGGCGCTCCGATCCGGACCGCTTTTCCGGCTCGGACCCTCGTGGGCCAGGCAAAAGAGGGCCAGGGCCGATGCTCGGGCCGCGGCTCCTTGGGCTTTCGCCAGACGGGTGGAAAATCCCTGTGTTTTCGCGGCCGCTGTTTTCGAGGCCGGCGTTTTCGCGGCTGGCGTTTTCGAGGCTCGTGGGTCGGCGGCCAGGGCACTGGCGGTTGTCAATCCGACCGGCTCCCCTAAGAATCCAAACGCGGCGGCGCGACGGCGTAGGCTTCGAAGACGGTCCGAGGTCAGGGCCCGTCGATAACCCTTCGAGCCGTGGAGCGCCGACTCCAGGGCGCGGATTCGTCGGTCCAGGGCCGGGCGTCCGCCGATCGCGAGCGGTCTGGTGCTCGCATCGAGCACCTCTCGGCACGTGGTGGTCACTGCCCGCAAGACCGAGTCCCCGAGGCCCTCCGCTAGGCGCTCGGCGATCCGCCTCTGCCGATGGGCGATGAACGCCTCCCGCGCCAGATCGTCGGTGCGGCTGGGCACCAGAGCCCGAGGCAAGCCCGCCCGGATCAGCTCCCCGGCCGCCGATCGGCGCAGCTCCCGGGACTGTCTGGCGCGATAGAAGCCGCCGCCGGTGCCCAGCCGGTGGTGATAGTCGGACAAGGCCCCGGTCCGGCGCAGGTGCTCGAGCACCCGAAGCCGCAGCAGGAGCTCGCGCTCGTAGGCCTCGGCGACCCCGCGGTCGGACGCCTGGGCGGCGGCGCGGCGCAGCAGGTCCGTGGTCCACACCCGCGACTCCAGCTCGAGGCCCAGGGCGCCCCGCCCGACCTCGCCGCCGTCGGCCGTGGCGAAGCGAAACGCCATGTCCTCGAGCACCCCGGGATCGCGGGTTCGGTGGGCGGCGGCCCGCAGGGCTTCCGCTCCCACGTTCCACCAGCCGTAGGCGGCCTTGCGTCGACGCATCTCCCGATCGAGGGCGATCACCGACCGACCCGCCGCCGCCCAATCCGCATCGTCCGGCCCGCAGGATTCGAGCCGGCGCCGGCGGCTCAGCCAACGGTCGTGGATCCACGCCAGGGGCAGGTCCTTCAGCGAGGTCTCGGGGCCGACCGACGCCGGGGCCCTGGCCGGCGCGCGATCCGGGGGACGACCCGCCGGAAGCCCGGTGACGGCTCGTTCGGGCCCCCTCATCGCCGCATCTCCAAACCCACGCGTTGCTCGGGGCTGATGATGCGGCCGATGGAGCGAGCCACCTCCGCCACCCAACGGCCCTGGGGGATCAGCTTCGAGAGCCGGCGGAAGATCCGGTTCGGCGCCGTGCGGGTCGCCAAGTGGAGCCGCTCCAAGACGTGTCTTTCCCGGGCGGCGGACACGTCTGCGGTGCGGTCCCAGATCTTCGCCATGCCGTAGGCCTCACCCAGGGCCGCCTGGGCGTCGCGGATGTCACGGGCTCGGCCGATCAGCTGGCTCGATCCAGCGCTAGACCCGATTCCCCCCGACCCGATTCCCCCGGACAGCCGACTCACCGAATAGGCGGCGTTCTCCGCCCGTTGCGCGGCCAGGGCCACTTGCTCCCGAAGCTCGGGCAGCTCGGCCCGTCGGAAGTCCGCGGCCGCGGCGTCGATCGCCCGATCGAGGGACCGGGCGATCTCCGGGGACGCGGGCAGCCGCACGTCGACGATCTCCCGACCGGCCCCCACGATCGCTTGTTCCAAGCGGGCCGCCGACGGGGCGTTTTCGTCGAAGCGCAGCTGTTGTTGCAAGGCCAGGTTCCAAGCGTCGATTTGAGCCTCGCGGGCGTCGACGAAGGCTTCCCGCAGCAGCTCCCCGACCCGATGCCGGGTCAGGGGGTCGGCGGCACCGGCGAAGTCGTCGAATCGCTCCTGGACTCCGACCACCGCCTCGAGCAGCCGCTCCCTCAGCTCCTCGGGCAAGCCGGCCGGATCGAAATAGCCGTCGCTTCTGAGGAACGCCGAGCGCACCTCACGGGCCGCGTCGGTCTCCATCACGGCCCGACGGAGGGTCGCCTCGTAGGACGACTCCAGGTCTGTGGCAAAGGCCCGATCCATGCCGGTGGAGTGGTCGACGAAGGTTTCGAGCTCCGCGATCGACCAATGGCGGGAGCCGAGCCACAGCTCGGGCGGCTCCCCCACGGGTCGGCCGAAGGTTTTGGCGTCCCACCAACGGGCCGGATCCGCTTGTTGGAGCAGCTCCCGACGCAGAGCCTTATCCTTCTGGAAGAGGGTCCGAATGCGGGCCCGCCGCGCCTTCATTTCCACCCGCAGCCGTTGTAGCTCCCACGGGTCGACGCCGCCTAGACCTTGCTGGAGCCGACGGCTGATCCAGGCGTGGCGGATGCCGATCTCGGCGCCGGTCAAATGGGGATAGCGGGCATAGGCCCCGTCCTCACGCATGACCCGACCTCACACCCGGCGACGGCGCAGACGGCCGGCGGCCACCGCCCCGAGCAAGGACGCCAGGGTGACGAGACCAACAGTCGAGGCTGCCGGCACGTCCACGGGTGACGGATCGCCCGGCTCGCTCGACACCCGGGTCGTGGTCGCGTCCCGATTGTCGACGGGCGTGACCTCCAGGTCCGGCGGCGTCGGGAAAGCCGAGGCCTCCACCACCACCGTGCCGTCCGGAGCTTCGGCGGGAAAGCGCACCTGGAGCTCCAGCTCGGACGTGTCACCCGCCGCTATGTTCCGGGGCGGCAGTCGGCAGACCAGACCCACTTCCATGGAATCGCAGTGGGTCTCGGCGTCCTCGCCGTCGAGCTCGAAGCGCTCCAGGATCACGTCCACCGGCACCACCGTCTCGATCACCACCCCGGGGGCGTCGCCTCCGCTGTGGTGAAGCACCGTGACCGCATAGAACGCCCGATCCTCACCGGGCGACCCGGGCATCACCTGCTCCGTGCCTTCGAGGCTCACCCTGAGGTCCGGGCCTGGGGGATCGTCGACGGTCACCGGCACGGACACGGTGGCCTGGTCGTCGGTGGGGTCGACATCGCCGTCGGTTCGGGCCACGGCGGTGTTGGTGATCGCCTCGACGCCGGCGGGCAAGGGTGAGATCACCTCCCCCACCAGCTCGAAGGTCCTGGGCGCACCCACCTCCAGGCCGTCCAGCTCGATGCGACACAAGGTTTCGGCGGAGGTGCCGGGCGGGCAACCCAGCCATTCCGGCGACGAGCCCTCGACGATTTTCGTGTGCTCGGGCACCATGTCTTCAACGAGCAGCGGGCCGGTGCCCACGTTGCCCGTGTTGTCGACGGTGACCGTCCACCGGATCGGCTCTCCGGCACCGACCGTCTCGCGATCCGCGGTTTTGATCACCCTGAGATTCGGTCCGTCGCCGGGACCCAGGACGATCGGGATCTCGGCTTCCGCGGTGTTGTTCGCGGGCGTCGGGTCTTGGTCCAGGGGCAGGACCGTGGCCCGATTGACGATGCGCTCGATGCCGCCCGGCAGCGGATCCAGGACCCGGACCGCGAAAGTGCGCCGCAGCTCCGTGCCCGCTCCGTCGAGGGGTCCCGCGTCGAGCAGGCACGGGGTGTCGGGCAGCGAGCCGTGCTCACAGCTCCAGCCGGGCGACGAGGCGACGGCGTCGAAGAGGCTGCCCGCGGGCACGGTCTCCTCAAACGTCGCCGACGGGGCCGTGGTGGTGCCCGCGTTTCGCGCCACCAGGGTGAACGAGACCGGGTCTCCGGGCCCCGGCGGATCCGAGTCCGTGTGCTTGAACGCCATCAGGTCCACGAAAAGCGACGACGGGTCGATCCCCACGCACGAGGTGTCCTCGCCGTGCACGGTGCCGGCGTAGAGCACCTCGGCGAGGTTGCAGATCTCCTCGACACCCGCGGGTAGAGCATCGTCCACCCGGGCGGCGTAGGTCAGATCCGCCGAGCCGTCGCAGCCCAGGTCGAGCACGCCCGTGGAGCAGGTCTCCCCGCCGCAGCCCTCGAATTCGGGCGACGCGGAGTCGAACGAGCTGTGGTCCGGGGTGGTGTCACGCACCACCACCCGCGCTCGATGGGTGAGCGAATGGTTTTCCACCCGCAGGTCCCAGGGCACCACCTCGCCCGGTGCGGTCGTGCTCGACGTCGTGGCTTGGCTGATCCCCAGGTCGACGGCCCCGGCGCCGGTGATCGGCACCGGATTGGCGGAGCGGGTGTCGGACTCGATGGGGCCCTGGTAAAGCCGTGCGAGCTGCCGGACCTCGGTCGCTCCTGAGGGGAAACACTCCGGGGCGGTGATGCGGAAGACGAAGGTCGCCTGCCGGTCCGGTAGCAGGGACCAGGTGGCGACGAAGCCGGTCGCCGAGGTTTCGAGGGTGTCCGGCGGGTTGCCGCCGACCGCTTGGAAGGCACCGAAACCTTCGGGAAAGTTCACCTCCAGGCGCGCCGTGCGACCCTCGGGCGGGCCGCCCACGTTGTCCACCGCCATGCGCATCCGCATGGACTCCCCCACCTCGACCCGGCCGTTGGCCGAATCTTCCTCGGCGGCGAATTCCAAAATCCGCAGCTGTCCGGCGGCGGGCAGGGCCCACGCCGTCGCCACCAGGGCGACCAGCATCCATCGTCCGAAACCTAAACCTGAACCTAAGGCCTTGCTCCATGGTTCGAGCATCGTGTCCTCGCATGTCGTTCGTGACGGGCGCACCTCGCCCGTTCGTCGTGTCCATGCGGCGAAACATCAAAAAATAAAATCGATCTGAAATCCGGGTCTGGCGGGTCAGGAGCTCGGCGGTGGCCCCCGCCAGAGCAGCGGCACGGCGCTCCACCGGATCCAATCCACCGGCACCGGTCCGTAGTACTTCGAGTCGTAGGTCGACGGCGAGTCGTAAATCGATCGCAACCACACCTCTCCTGGGCCGACCACGTCCCGAGTCGCGGCATCGAGGGGCCGACCCAAGGCGTCTCGATCGAGGGGCTCGGGCAGGGCGTCGAGGTCGACCCGCTGTCCCTCCACCGCCCACACCCGCTTCAGGATCGGCTCGATGCCCGACGGGCAGTCGTCGCTCGGGTGAACGTAGGCTCGGTGGAGCGCCAGGTTGGCGGCCGGGCCGTCGAGGCAGACTGCGACCCAGGCCCCCGGCTTCAGGGTGGGCGCGGGGGTCAGCCGATAGATCCACTGGGGACCGGACGGGCTCCACTGCCAGCGAAGGCCGGCGGCCCACAGGCTCCAGATCAGCACCGTCAGGCCGACGCCGAGGTACGCGCAGAGCCGCAGCACCAGGTGGCGGCGGCCGAAGACCGACATCGCCCAGCGGAAGGTGCCGTCCCGCTTGCTCGCCTTTCCATGTGCGACTCTCGTGGAGGGTGGGGTCACGGTACGGCCACCACACCACGGGCCGATGCGCCACGGACCGACGCGCCACGGGCCGACGCGCCACGGGCCGACGCGCCACGGGCCGACGCGCCACGGGCTGAAGCCCGAGGCTACATTTGCCTTGCCCCTGACGGGGCTGCCCTGTACCTCTTCGGGACCGTCTCCGCCAGGGGAAAAGAAATCCTCGGCCTCAAGATTTGTTCCGTGCCGGAGATTCGACTTCTCGTCGTTACGGGACGTTGTTGAGCGTCGGGTCACGGCACGGCCACCTCGAGGGTACGCTCCACCTGCACCGCCACCCGGGAGCCTCGGGGCAGGAGGTAGCGGGGCCGTCGGTTTTGCAAGCGGCGGAGAACGGAGCGGGTGACCTCTTCGCTTTGGCGGGCCAGCTCGGCGGCGCCGTAGGCTTCGAGGCCCGCGTTACCGCCCTCGGGATGCTGGGCCCCCTGGACCAGGGCCGAGAGCACGGACATGACCGCGGCGTGGCCGTAGAACGAAGCCCAGCGGTGGGAGACGTCCGTGCCCACTCCCTCGACTCCGGCCGCATCCGAGGCCGGCTGGTCGAGCCGCACGGTCCGGCCGCCGTGGGAAGTCGGCAGGATCGCCTCGGACCAGCGGATGCCTACGCGGCTCGAGCCCAGGGCCGGATCTCGCACCACCACGCCGTGCAGCTCGGTTTGCTCGGGAAAGATCAAGAGCCCAGTGTGCTGCTCGTAGACCGGATAAGTGAGCCGCGCCACCACCGCCGAGGTGAAGCTCTCTGACGTCACGTCCCGTTCGAGCCGGGCGTGCAGGGTCGTGCCCCGGGTGAGCACCAGGGTCGGAGCCGGTGGAGCGTCTCGGGTCTCGATTTGCCGGGGAGCCGGGCGTTGCGGCGGATCCGCCAGACCCCGAGCCACCAGGCGCGGACGGCGGGCGGATGTCGGTGCCGGTGCCGGACCCGTGGATCGACGGTAGGTGGAGGCCCGCGCGAGCTCCGGTCGTCTTTCGATCGGCTCCGGCTCTTTGAAAGGTGAGGCCGTGAACGGTTCGGGACGTTTGACCCGGCTTTGCAGCTGCTCCGGGGTGACCGGTGCCACCGTGGAGCTCGGGGTCGCCCGCTCCGACGGGCCGCCCGCCCGCCGCAGGAGGTCGCTCAGCAGGCCGAGGGACAGGAATCCCACGACCAGGAGCACCAGGGGAACCGCCGCCCGCTTGAGGGCGGCCCGATCCAGGCCTCGCTCTTCGAGGGCTCTCTGGGCAGAAGCCCTCTCCCTCTCTGTAGCTCTTTCTGTGTCGATTTCCGTGGCTGACCCCGGGGCCACGGCGGCCGGGTCCTCGTGAAGATACAGATCCTGATCGGAGGCTCGGTCCAGGGCCGGATCCGAGGCTCGGTCCAACACCGGATCCCAGGTCAGGTCCAAAGCGGGGTCCAAAGTCGGATCCAGGGTCGAACTCTGCCCCGAGCCCGGGGCCGCGTCCCGAGACGGCGTCGTGGCGTCATGGGCCGGTCCGTGCTCGGGGCCCGGTGGATCATTCCGTCTCATCGGATCCCCGTATGCCACGCCCGCAGCCAGCGTTTGTCGGCGCCGGCGCCCCGGTACAGCTCGAGGCCCGGCGGCACCATCGGCAGCCGGTAGCGGCCCGAGCCGTCCTCGGAGATCTCGAATCCGGCGTTCGCCACCAGCTCCTCACCGTCGGCCCCCAGGGCCACCACCTGGGGCCACTCCCCGAGCACAGCGCGGGTCGAGGCCGACATCACCACCCAGGTTTCCTCACCTTGGCGGTAGACCTCGAAGCTGCCGGGCAGTCGGTGCTTGCGACGCTCCGCCGGCTCCAAGCGATAGACGAAGAGGGGCTCGTCGGATTCTCGGATCGCGGTCGCCTCGGCCGACGGGGGCGGGACGGGGGCGGACGGCAGGTCCACCGCTGCGACGGTCGATCCGCCGGGATAGCGGAAGAAGGTCAGCTCGTCGTAGTCGAGGAAGGCGTCGGGGTTCTTCGGCCGCTGGGGCGACACCAGGCGGAAGCGGTAGGTCCGTCGATCCGTCAGCACCACCAGATTGCTGCGGGTGCCGAAGCGCTGGGGCGAGAGGGCGATCACCCCAAACTCGTGACCCGGGGCTCCCGCGTATTCGCTTTCGAGGGGCCAGCTCTCGTCGTCGCCGATCACCGCGCCGACGATCACCTCCCCTTGCTCGAAGAGGATCACGCACACGTGCCGGGGCACGCAGCGGACGGTCTCCTGACCCTCGCCGTAGTCCCGTTCCCGGGCCCGGTTGACGTAGTTGAAGGTGTCGGGGTCGGCCCCTTGGCCCGTCCAATTCACCTTCGACAGCTCGTCGGCCACGATCCGCCGCACCGCCGCCTCGTCCCGGTGGCTCGCCGACGGGTCCTCGCCTCGGCTTCGGGGCGGCGACGGTCGATCCTCCCGCAGCCGTTCCATGGCGTCTTTCAAGCCGTCGAAGAGCCGCCCCGCGTCGGGTACAGGTCCTTGGGTGGAGACGTCTTGGGTGGAGACGTCCTGGGTGGAGACGTCTTGAACCCCAGGCTCTTGGGCACGGTGCTCAAGGGCAGAGGGCCCCAGGGCGGGAGGGTCCCCGGAGGGTATTTGTTGGGCCGAAAGAGCCGTCACCCAAAATGCGACCAGCCCACACATCACGAGATAACGCTTCACCGATCTTTCTCCTTTTCCATCACGAACCGTTCCATGTGCAGACGCCGGACCCAGATGCCGAAGGGATTGCGTCCCTCCGCCCGGGTTCGGGCGTCGCCTTCGAAGTCGAGCCGTACGGTCAGGCGCACCTCCCACGATCGGGCCCGGCGGCCGGGCACGCGCTCGATTTCCACGAATTCCACGTGCCACGCGGTCTGTTGGCCCGCGGCGGCGTCCACCGGCAGGATGCGGATCGACGGTCGATCGATCTCCACCGTGCCGCCCCGCTCGATCAGCTCGTAGGGGTTGCGCCCGGCTTCCAGCCATTCGTTGAGCCGATCCCGGGCTTGGCCTTGGGTGCGGTAGAGGCTCTGCATCTGCCGCAGACGTTGGTCGTGCAGGTCGCCGGTGACCCGAAAGGCGTCGCTCACCCAGGTCTCCAAGAAACCCCGGACCACGTCGGGACGGCTGCGCTCGATGGTCTGGGCCTGCCCCAGGGCCTCGAGACCGCGGTCACTGAGCACGAAGTAACCCGTGCGAATCTCCGAGCGATGGCGCCACATCTCGAGACAAAGGACCGTGGTCCCGGCCCAGCCCAACATCGCCACCGCCGCCGCCGCGCACCACCGACGACAACGGGCCGCGAGCACGTTGTAGCGGTCGTTGCGCGCGCTGAGCCCCAGGGCGCGGATGCGGGCGTCTCGGTCCAGGACCGGTGCCGGGGTCGGGGTCGGGGTCGAATCGCTCATCGTCCTGCGCTCCCCGTCACTCTCGCACCATGAACGGGTTGCCGAAGCTCTCGAACAGACCGTCTGCCAGCTCCCGGGCGTAGCGCTCGGGGATCGCCACGATGGTGAGCGCATAGACCACCGCCAAGCCGCCGCCCATCAGGGCCGATTTCCAGGCGAAAAAGCCCTGGCTGTCGATCCACTGCACCGTGGTCACCAAGGCGTCGCTGCCGAACCGCAGCACCAGGTGGTAGAGCACGATGCGCAGGCCCAGCTCGTAGGACAGCTTCAAAAACCGCTTGATCGAGCCGAAGGTCCACGCGCTGAATCCCATGGCCAGGGCGAAGGGGCCGACGACGTAGAGGATGAGCGTTTCCAAAATCAGCTTGGTCACGTGGTAGGCCGCCCACAGATGGGCTCCGAAGACCACCAGCACCATGAACATCTTGGCCGAGCCGCCGAAGCCCGGCAGCACGTGCACCAGGGTGCTGGCCAAGAAGATGCGCACCCCGAAATCCACCCCCTGGGCCAGGATCTCCACGGGATTGAGCGCCTGCCAGCCGGAAAGCACCGGTCCGAGGGCCCCGACCATCAGCGACAGGGGCCCGAGCACGTCGAAATACTCGAGGTAGTAGAAGTGGAAGAGCACGATCGGCAGCAGCCAACGGCCGACCACGATCCGGCCCAGGGTCTCCCGAGACGCCGCCCCCTGCAGGCCCGACCACACGAGGTGCAGGAGCAGGATCGCCAGGCTCACCTCCACCAGCTGGTTGCGCAGCATCAGCGCCAGGGCGTCGCGATGCACGATGAAGCCACCGACGAAGCTTTCGAAGGGCAGAAAATCGTAGTCGGGCCTCATGGGATCATGCTCCCGCCTTCGAATTCCGGGGCACCCCGAAGGGCCACCACCTCGTCGCTGCCCTCGGTGATCCAAAGGAAGAGGGCCTCGGCATAGCGGCCCTCCCGGTGGATCCGATGGGCGGAATCTACGGTCTGGGCGTTGATCGACGCGCCCAGCAGGTAGGACTGCTGTTGCAGCAGGTCCCCGACCCCGGCGGTGAGCACGCCGTTCAGCTGTTGGGTCTGCAAGATGCCGTCGGACTCCATGAGCAGCTCTTCCGCAGCCACCCGCTCGTCCGCCGTGTGCTTGCCGTGCTCCATGGCCTTCGCCACCATGGCGAGCAGGGCTTGGTGGGTTTCGAGGGTCGCCTCGGCCGCGGCCGCCTCCACCTCGATCCACGGCTCAGGCGCCCTCTCCAGGGAGAAACCGGGATAGGTTTCGAGCAAATCCCCGCCCCCTTCCTGCACGAAGATCACCCCCGCGGCAGCGTCGAGCAATACCTCCTCCAGGTCTTGCAGCAATACCTCCAGGACCCACGCGTCGACGGTGAGACCGGCCGACGCCAGCTCGGCGGCGAGCCAGGCCACCAGGTTGGTTTCCCAGGCCTCGTCGATGCTTTCCAGCTCGCCGAGCACCGCCCGCATCTCCACCCAAATCTCGTAGAGCTGCCAGAGGGTTTCCCAATCGATATCGAGCTGGAGGGCCCGCTGGATGATTTCGTAGAAGCGCTCCGCCAGATTGGCTCCGTCGATCACCGGCACCACATAAGCCTCGGCGCGGCGCGCGGTCGTCGTCGCCAGGGGTCCCAGGAGCATCCCCAACACGGTGATCACGATCACCAGTCGGATCTTTCTCGGTAGTGCTCCAACCCGGTGGCCGGGCCTTCTACCTCCCGCTGAGCGCGACGTAGACGGAGGGGCGGCCCCTCCAGAGCCGGGGCGAAGCGAGGGCATTGGCGCCGGCTCGGAGCAGCAGGGGCGGTGACCAGCGCCCCGGCCCTGCCCGACACGGATCACCGAAACGGCGCGCGCCTCTGAGCCCCGGCGGCGGAGGGGGTGCCCCGGCCGTCGCAAGGTCTCGTGATTCGATAGCCCGCTCATGCCGCCTTCCTCGGGCGTGGGAAACCTCTCTGGATCACCCGCTCAAAGGCCTCGATTTCCCGGGCGTCGATGCCCAGCTCCCGGGCCCACGGGCCGATCCACCGCTCACCGTGCTCAGCCTCGAAACGCTCCACGGCGTCGCTCTCCGCCCCGGCGCAACCGAGCAGCGCCAGCTCCAACTCGCTCAAGCGTAGGTGCACCCACACCGACCGGCCCCGCCCCTTGCGCACCAGGTATTCGTGCTTGGGCCGGGCCTCGGCCAGGCTGTCGATCTCCGCGTCGCTCAGACCCAAACGGGCGTAACCCGCCCGCTCGTCGTCGTCCACGTCCGCCAGGGGATGGGGCAAGAGCACCAGGGTCGGCACACTGCCCCGGACCGCCCGGCCGAGGGGTCCGTCGGAGAGCGACGCCACGTCGTGGATCACCAGCCACAGGGCCCCCAGCCGTTTGCGCCAACGTTTCAAGGCCGAATCCAGGCCGTCGACGAAGCGCGAGCTTTTGAACAGGGCGTGAGCTTCCTCCACGGCGAAAAACCGTAGGGTGCGGCCGTCGAGGGCCGACTCCATCCGGCCCAAGAGATGCACGAAGGTGGGGATCCGCACCCGCGGATCGAGGTCGGTCAGGCGGGAGATTTCGAAGAGGCGGAAGCGTCGGTGGACCTGGTCGGAGGGTCCGGGCCGACCGTCGAGATATCCGGCATAGGCCCCGTCGCCGTGAAAGGCCTCCAGGGCTTCCCGCACCTCGCGGCTCTGGATCAGGGCCGAGGCCTGCTCCAGGGTGCGCAGGGGTCTCGACAGGGCGCTCAGGCGACGGAGCCCGTCGCCGACGGCGTTGAGCAAGCGAGGCGACGGCTCCAGGCCTTGTTGGTGCAGGAGCTCGGCCACGAAGGTGCCGGCCACGTCGACGGCGGAGGCCTGCAGATCGGCGAACGGGGCCAGGGGTGCCCCTTCGCCGAGGGCCCGTCGGCCGGCAGCCGAGCCCAAGGCTGCGGCCAGGGCCGTTTGGCTGCGGCCGTGGTCGAGGGAAAAGACCTCGGCCTCGCGATAGCGCAGGGCGCCGAGCAGCATGGCGTTCAGCCACACGCTCTTGCCCGCCCCCGTGGGTCCGACGATCGCCGCCGAGCCCACGTCCGCCACCGCGCCGCCGAAGGTGTCGAAAGCGAACAGCTCGTCGTAGCGGGTGCGGCAGATCACCAGGGGGCCGAGCTGCGGTTTCTTGGGATGACCGCAGCGGGGCTCGCCGACCCACGGGCTGCCCAGGGGTAGGGAGCCGGCGAAGGTCGAGACCGGGATCTGAAGTCGACGCAAAAACGCGGTGTCGTTGCCGGGAAGGCCCGCCCGAAAGGCCCCGATCCGGTCCTCGCTTTCGAGCGCGGCCCCGAAACCCACCCGCTCGAGCTCCGCCCGCACCTCCCGGGCACCGCGCACCGCCTGGGCGGCATCGGACCCGCCGACCCAGACCAAGTAGGTCGCCAGTCCGAAGACCCGGCCGCCGAAGAGATCGCGGATCGCCCGGTCGCAATCGTCGCGCAGGGGCGCGACCCGATCCTCGACATCGTCGCGGTCCGCCTTGCGCGGGTCGCCCGGGGAGAAAAACGAGGCGAAGAACCCCGCCACCTCGAGACCGTCCAGGCGCGACATCAAATGTCCCCAGCGCCGCTGCTCCATGCGCCGCTCCGAGCCCTTGCGGTCTTCGAGCACCAGCCGGGCCACCCAACGCACGGGCCGACCCGTGCGACGCACGGCGTTTTCCGCGAAACCCGTGCGCAGGGCTCCGGCCATGCCGTGGACCACCACCGCCGCCCAACAGGTGTCGCCGATCCGCAGGCTGCGATCCACCACCTCCATGCGGTCCGTGGCGAAGGCGGTGTCCAAATACACGCCGTCGGGCACGTCGAGGCGACAGCGGCGAAAGCGGCAGGCCTCGGCCGCGGCAGAAAAGAGCGCCTCCCCTTCCAGGCGTCGCAGCACCCCGGCGTCGGACGCCAAGCGCTCGAAGGTCACCAGCGCGCTCTCGAAGGCGTCGAGGCCGGCTTCGGGCTCGAGGAAGTCCCGGGTTCCGGGGTGCAGGCCGACGAAGACCCGGGTCCGCTGCACCAAACCTTCCGGCACGCCCGCCACGGCGTCGAGGGCGGCCGCCACGCCCCGCGGGCATTCCCCACGGTGCTTGGGGCGCGGGGCCGGTCGACGGTAGCGGGAGACGTCCCAATGGACCACCGTGCCCGGGGGCAAGCTCTCGAACGCCGACGCCCAACGCCGGGCGGCGGCCGCCGAGCGGCTCGCATCGTCGACCCCCAGCTCCGGTCCCTCGAACGACCACCCCGCCACGAAACCGTGGTCCGAACGACCCAAGACCCGATCTCCTAAGGGCACGTCGAAGCCGAGCAGGTCCGCCACCACGCCGCGGCGTCCGAAACCCCGGGGTCGATAGGTCTCGTCCGGGGACGGAAAAAGGCTCGCGAATGAGATCATCGGCGGAGCTCCCGATGGGGCACCCACCGTTTGGGCTGCAAGCGGGCCGGCAAGCTTTCCAGCCAGGGTACGGACCGACCCGCTTCCAGCCCTCGGAGCACCGCCGACAGGGCCACCAAACCGACCACGGACACCAGGGCGACGAGCATCGGTGGCGTTCCGAGCAACAAGGAGAGGGCCGCTGAGCCGGCAGCCGGCACGGTCACCGCCGCCGCGGTCGACGGAAAGAGCCCGAAGAGCTTGGGGGTCACCAAGAGACCCCGGTAGATCGGCAGCACGAGGGGGTCCACCGTACTGGAATGGGCCCGGCTCGCTGGAGACGGATCGCTCATCGTCCGCTCCCCGCTTCAAGGCTGGAGGTCGCTGCCGTATCCGCTCCGGCGATGCCGAGGGAAGGGATACCGCCCGCGAGCGACACGGTGGTCATGGCCACGGCCACGATGAAGGCCTTCAGGAATCCACCCCACCCCTCGTTGCCACGGCTCCGAGCCAGCTCCACCCCCTTGGCCGTGGCCACCGCCAAGCAGGCCGCGGCGCCCAGGCCGATCAAATCCTTCATCAGGTTGATGCCGCTCCCGAATGCGCTGTAGTTGGGCGACGAGCTGACTCCCAGGAGGTCTCCCACCACGATCCAGCCGAAGACCCAGATCCAAAACATCTTCTCCACCGTCCCATGCCGTCCGATCCGCCTCATTCGATCCTCCGCGTCTTCCATCGTCCGTCGTCGTCCACCGACACCGTTTCCAAGCTCAGCACCTCCCGTCGACCGTCCCGCTCGTCCAGGCACACCACCACGTCCACCAAATCCGCCCAGGCCCGGGCGTCCACCCGCACCCCGGCGTCGGACGCGAAGGTGGCGAGCTGCTCCAGGGCTTCTCGGGTCGAGCCGGCGTGCAGGGTCGCCACCGAGCCACGGTGGCCCGACCGCAGGGCCCGGAGCAGCACGTAGGCCTCGGCCCCGCGCACCTCCCCCACCACCACCGAGTCGGCGTTGGCGCGCAGAGCCGCCCGCAGCAGCCGTTCCAAATCCACGTCGCTGCCCTCGGCGTGGGCCACCAAGGGCAGCACGCCCACACCCACGGTGCCGCCGGCTTCCGCTTCGCGGTCGAGGGCCAGCTCCGGGCTTTGCTCCTCGAGGGTCACCACCCGATCCAAGGGCCGACGCTCGAGGTAGGCCCGCAGCACCGCCCGCGCCAGGGTGGTTTTGCCGCTGTTGGTGGGTCCGGCAAAGATCACCGTGCCGTTCGACGCCACCCGCTCGACCAGGATCTCCGCCCACGATGCGCTCAACATGCCCCGGTCCACCAACTCGTCGAGCTCCAAGGCCCGGGCCGGCTGGATGCGAAAGACCAGGCTGCGCCGGCCGTCGCCGACGCTCGGCCCGAAGCCGGTGACCCGCACCCGCGATCCGCAGAGCGACCCTTGGGTGATCGGCCGGCGGCGGTCGTTGACCGTGCCGAGGGATCCCGCCACCGCCGCCAGGATCAAGTCCAAGCGCCGTTGGCTGAGGCGCGGCAAGGCTTCGACCCGCCAGCCCCCACCGCGGCGCATGGTGGTCACCGCGCCGGACGGGCAGAGATTCACGTTGGTCATCTCAGGGTCTTCGAGCAGCCCCACGACCTCGGGCGTCAAGGCGTCGGCCACGGCGTCGGGCAGGCGCAGGCCGGAATCGGTCCCCGGCTCGACCGGCGCGTCGCTCACGGCGCCGTCGCCCCACCGGCTTCGCCCCGCAGCAGATCCGTCCGCTTTGGACCGCGGCGCTTTGGACTGAGCCGCTTTAAACCGTGGCGCGGCAGACGCCGCAGCCCCAGCAGCCGTGCCGTGCGACGGTCCTCGAAGGCCAAGCGTTTGCTCGCCAGGATCGGATGCAGGCCCGGTCCCAAAATCAGCGCCTGATCCTTGGGCAGGGTCCGCAGTTCCCCTTGGGTCAGCAACGGGCGCCGTTGCTCGGCTCGACGTCGGGTCACCGAGCCGCTCCGTCCCGCGGTGTGGGAGACCTCCGTGCGCGCCACCGTGGCCGGGCCCAGCTTGGCTTCCAGCTCCCGCAAGAGCACCGCGTCCTCGGTGGACGACACCCACCACACCGGGCAGCCCGCCGACACCGATTCCGACGGTCCGTAGACCGAGCGCAGCTGGGACAGGCTTTGGGCGGTCACCAAGGTCACCACCCCGGCTCCCCCACCCAAGGACAAGATGCGTGGCACGCTCTTGGACCGGCCCATCTGCGGCGTTTCGTCGAGCACCAGGAGCACCCGCTCGCCCCCGGATCGGGCGTGGTCCACATGCCCGGAACGCGGACCGTAGGACCGCTCGAACCAATAGGTGAAAAGCCGCGCGTACCCGGCGAGCACGTCCAAATCGAGGGCTGGAAGCGTGAGAAAGACGGCGGGTCGGCCGCCCCGGCGTCGGGTTTCCCGGAACGAGAATTCCGAGACCTCGGTCGACCAGCGGATGCGATCGTCGAACCACGCTTTGAGGCCGCCCTGCACCGTCGACAACACCGACAGCAGCTCTTGGGGCGCGGTGCGGGTGGCACCGAGCATCAGCCGTCGCACCTGGGGATGGGTGCTCGTCGGCAGCTGCGACTCGTCCACCCAGCCCCGGTGGCATCGCGGATCGTGCTCCGCTTCGGCGATCCGTCGAAAGGTGGCTGCCACGTCCTTGCCCTCGTCCCCGACGGTCGCCAGGTCGAGCACCTCCGCCAACGAGCCTCGACCGCCCGGTCGATACATGCAGTGCAACGCCAGACCGACCGTCACCGCCGACGCCCGCTCCTTGAAGTGTTTGAAGGAACCACCCATGGAGGCGTCCGACGACGAGGTCTCGAAAAGGTTTTCCGCCACCCGAAAGAGGTCGATCACCTCGCCTTGGCCGCGCTCCACCTCGTCCAGAGGATTCCAGCGCAAGGCCCGCGGGTCCGTGGGATCCACTTGCATCACCGTGTGGCCCCGCCGTTCGAGGGCACCGGCCAGCAGGTGGAAGAGCTCGCCGCCTTTCAGGTCCACGCAGAAGATCGGCCCGTCCCACGACAACATGGTGGGTGCCACGGTCTGCCCTTTGCCCGACCGGGTCTGTCCCAGGAACAACACGGGCTCCGTACCGCCGTGGCGAATCACCCGGCCGCTCTTTTTGCCCCACCACACCCTGGGTCGTCCCCAAAAGCCCAACGAGACCCCGCGACGAGCAAAGAAGCCGGCACGGCGCAGCTCCGCCGCCGTGGCCGGACGGCTGGAGCCGTGCAGACCCGTGCCTCGGCCCGCCGGCGGTCGGGTCGAGAGGGTGAGAAAGGCGGCCAAGACCCAGCCGGCCGCCGACGCTCCGAGAGCCGTCCAAGCCGCCTCGGTGCCGAAGTCCGAGCCGCGATAGCGCCAAGCCCACTGCCACACGGAATCCGACCAAAACAAGCCGACCGGATCGGGCAAGACCCAACGGCCGACCAGGGCTCGACCCGCCAGCCAGCCGCACACCCAGGTGCCCAAGAGACCCATGAGGCAAAAAGTCGGCCACGGGCTTCGATCGTCTAGATGGGGCAAGGCCCGAGAATCGCTCACCGCTTTCACATCTCCCGTCGTTTTCGTTTCCGTTTCCGTCTTTGGGCGGCGCAAAAAGTGGCGGGGCCGAGCACCCGATCGGGAATCGTCCGAGCCCCGACCCCGCCGTTCGCCACATCTCCCGCCGGTATGGCGGAAGCTCTGTATCTTTTGAACGACTAATGATCGTCAATTTTCGGATACCTCTAGCCAAAAAGAGAGACACGCCGGGCGTGTCCCGTTCGGGATCGATCGGACCCGAGCCCGAGTCCTTGTGCACAGCTACTGCAACCCGCCGCAAGCCTGGGGTGATGGAGGGTGGGTTGGGACGGGCCCGTCGATCCCGAGTCCGGTCGCGCTTCGCGCTCGACCCCCTTTCTCGGCCTTGGATTCGCGCTCCCCCGCTCCCCGGGTTGGAGGGGTCTCCCCCTCGGGGTAAGTGGCGACGGAGGCACCGTCGGAGGGATGGAGGGCGGCGAGCAGCGCGGATTCCGTTTCGGTGAATTGCCCGGACGCCAGCTCCGCCGACACCCGGTGCATGAGATATCCGGAAACCAAAGACACGCTGGTCGATCCCGCACCGATCCCCGGCAAGCCGGCGAGCAACCGCGTCGAGAGATAACCCGGCACGGCGACGTGCCCGGAGTCGACGAATTCCGCTTCGTCGCACGGAGCCCAACACCGCTCGTTTTCGACCCGAAAGGGTGTCGGCATGAGCCGGCCCTCTTCGTCGATCACGAGGGCCGCCCCGTAGGTGGTGTGGGTTTCCCGAGCTGTCTTCATGCGGCAATCTCTCTTTCGTCAAGCGTTCTTTGGGACGACGAGAGAATAGCCCTCGGGCTTCGGATTTCCGGGCAAAACGCCAAATTTCAGCCTAGAGCGCCCCTCACCGGACGCCAGGCGTCCAGTTTTCCTGTAAAGACAAATCTTTGCTACGATCCCGTCTCGACTGTTCCATTGTTTTCAAGCTTTATGAGCTCTTCATTCCTCGACTCCTTCCGCCACGCCCTTCGGCGTAAGACCACCCTCTCCGACGCCGAGCAGAAGCTCGGTTTGGGGGAGCGGCGGCTGTCGCGTCAGCTGGCCGGCCATCGGCCGTTTCCCGTGACCGAGATGCTGCACGTCGCGGATTCGTTCGAGCTGGACCTGCACGAGATCCTGGTCGACTCGGGACGCCTACCCGACGGCCTACCCTCGATCGGCCGGTTGATGGATCTCTTCAGTCGATACCCCGGCGGGGACACGAAGGCCGGGGATCCGAGCGCCGGCTTCCCAAAGGCACAGCCGATCGTCAATCGGCTGATTCAAAAGGTGGCGGAAGGACGGACCACGGAGCCTTTTCCAGACAGCGGCCTCGTGGTCACACCCAGCGATCGATTCCACGATCTGGAAAGCATTCGGCGGCGGTCGAGAACCGCCTTCGAGCAGAAGGTCGGGCACTATCGGCGGTCGGTGTTTCGAGAGCTGGCCCGGCGCCGGAAATACTCGCCGACGGACGTCCGCGACCTGGCGGAGGTGTTGGACCTCTCCGCCAAGGCGGTCAATGTGGACGTGCCCCTGGCCATGTCGATCCTCGCGCAAGCGTTCCGCTTACCGCTCGACGGGCACAGCCCGAGTCGGCTGTATTTGGAGGACCACGCCTCGTATTTGCTGCGCCAGGATGGGGAATGGGATCTTGCGGAGTCGTACTACCTGGCGACCTTGGGCAAGGCCCTATTGGTCGACCCGCAGCTAGCGGGTCGAGTAGCACTCGGATTGGCCAATACCTACCAAGCTTCTAAACAATTCGACCTTGAGAAAAAGGCGACTCTGACCGCCTATCGCTTGGCTGCCGAGTCACCTTTCGGCTACTACGCAGCCTACAACCTGGCCGGCTGGGAAGCCGACGCCGGCAACTTGGACAAAGCGCTCTTCTACCTTGAGCAGATCGACACGAGCGCTTTCGAGGATCCCCAATTCGTTTTCAGGGTCATCTGGTTGGATGCCTGCATGCGCTTGAAGAAGGATCAGCGGGAGATGGCGAAGGTCCTATTCAGTCGCGCGCTCTGCTACCGAACCGAGGAACAGAGCCCGCTCAATCTTCTATATCTGGTCGCTGAAATCCTCGACGCAGGAGTGATGCAACCGCACGAGCTCGTCCTCGAGCTTCGCCCCCTGCTCCCCCAGCTTCGAAAGATCGATTCCAAACCCGCACGGGATTTGATGACTGAGGTCATGAGGGCGCTGGCTCAAGGACGAGAGCCGGAGCCTCTGAGCCCGGCCCTCGAGAAGCTCTTCTAGGCTTCAGCCGTTCGGATCCATGTTGGGAGGAATCTCAGCGTTTGGAGGTCCAGGCTCATCATCGGCAAAAGACTGGGTATTCCCCTCCTCGCCGAAAACCTCTTGAACCGTTTCCACGATCGACTCGAACACGTCGGCGATTCCCGTCCAAATGGAATCCACGACGTCCATAGGACCGGCGTAGACGGGCAAAGTCGCCAACGCCGCAACGATCAACACTAGGCTACATTTCTTCAAGACGGTGCTCCTTAAGATTCGCGAGCACGCTCCGCCGAGCGGGAGCACGCCCGCCGTTGCCACTTACCGGAGGCCCACTTTAGCCCACGAGGCGGCGACGACCGCCCTCATGGGACGCGGTTCTTGGTATCGTTCCGCTCAACGGAGAAACTTGTGTCTTGAAAGGCGAAACGCCATGACGGATCGATCGTCCGCCCACCTCGGCGACCTGCTACGGGTCCGTCGTCAGGAGCTGGGTTTGACCCGCGAGCAACACGTGGAGCTGTTGAATCGGAGGCTTCGAGACCTCGACCCGTCCCACACACCGCTCACGGCACAGAAGCTCTACCGGCGGGAAGCCGGCATCGCGTCGTTCAAATGGGCCGAGGTCGTGGCCGCCTTCGAGGCCGTCGACTTGCGCATGGTTTTCTTGGAAAAGGGTTCGTTGCGTCCCTTGCCACCCCATCAACAGGTCCATGCCGTGGACGACAGCCGACCGGGTAAGCGGGCGGCGATGCTGGCGTCGCTTTTGTTGGAGCAGATTCAGGGGTTGGACGACACCGAGCCTCGGTAGGCCGTTGTTGTTCTGAGTTGCTGTAAAAACCGCCTTCTGACGCCTTTTCCCAGATTGGCTGGGTCCGTCGCATGCCCCAAGTCGACGAAATGCGACCTACCACTCCGAAATCCGGAGTCTTCGAACCGTTCCACCGACCGGCGAGTCCGTCACTCTCCAACAAAGCACAAAAACAAGACCTCCTCGACGTCGGCCGGTAGGTTGTCGGATCGACCCGAGCCAGAGAGGTTTTTGGGTTCGGGTGAGGATCGAGACGAGCTCGATCCCGACAACGGACGAGGAGGTGCGGATGATCGATCGCTATGACGAGCCTTGGAAAGAAATTCTCGGTCACTATTTGGAGGATTTCTTTCGGCTCCTTTTTCCGGAAATCCACGAGGGCATCGATTGGGATCAGCCCGTCGTCGGTCTCGACAAAGAGCTGCCGGAGCTCTTTTCTGAGTCCGAGGTCGGCGCCAAGGTCGCCGACAAGCTGTTCAGATTGCAAACCCACTCGGGCGATCCCGTGGAGGTGTTGGTGCACGTCGAGGTACAGGCCCAAGACAAACCCGACTTCGCCGAGCGCATGTTCATCTACAACTATCGAGCCTTCGACCGATTCAAACGACCCGTGGTGTCGGTGGCGGTTTTGGGCGACGAAAGCCCGAGCTTTCATCCCAAAAGCTTCACCGCCTGCGACTTCGGAGGCTGCACCATGCGCCTGGAATTTCCCACCGTTAAACTACGAGAGTACAATAATCGGTGGGACGTGCTCGAAGCGAGCAAGAATCCCTTCGCCGTCGTGGTGATGGCTCATTTGAAATCCCAGGCCACCCGCGGACAGGCTGAGGAGCGGTATCGCTGGCGTCGGTACTTGGCCCTCCGCCTCTACGACCTCGGTTACGGCAAGCAGAAGGTCCTCCATCTCCATCGGTTCATGGAATGGCTGATGACCCTGCCCGCACCGCTCAAGGAACGCCTGAACCAAACCATCCGCGACACTGAGGAGGAAAAGAACGTGCAATTCGTCACCAGCATCGAAGAAGAGGGTATTCAGAAAGGCCGGCAGGAAGGTATCCTCGAAGAGCGTCATGCCGCTCTTCTGCAAGTCTGCGAAGCCAAGGGATTTGCTCTGGATCCCGACCAGATCCGCAGGATTGAGGAGTGCATGGATCTCGAGCAGCTCAAGGCTTGGCTGACCAAGGCCGTCCAAGCCGACTCGGCCGACCAGCTCTTCGACTGACCCCCTCCCCTATCGTTCCGCTGCTCCACCGAGAGCCTCGATACACGAGAGGGAGCAGCGGGACACCACCTGGATCGGCGATCCGCACCAAGAGCCGTTGGAACGGTTTATGTCGACATGAATGATCGCGGCATCGCTCGGTCCATTTCCGACAGTTGGCTTGGGGTACTATTAGATGGTCATGTCCCAAACCGCACAACGCAAGCTGACGCCCGAGCAATACTTGGCCATGGAGCGTCGAGCAGAACAGCGCAGTGAGTATTTCAACGGCGAGACGTTTCTTCTCGCCGGTGCGAGCCGAGCCCACAATCGAATCTCGACCAATATCGTGGCGGCGTTGGACGGTCTGCTCGCGGATCGGGATTGCGATGTCTATGCCGGCGATATGCGCGTCTTGGTGAGCCGCACGGGGCTCTTTACCTATCCAGATATCGTCGTGGCATGTGGCAAGCAGGAATTCTCCGACTCGTTGGACGACGTGTTGCTGAATCCCGTGGTGATCTTCGAGGTGCTTTCGCCGACCACTGAAGCCTACGATCGGGGTCGGAAATTCGAGCACTATCAGCAAGTCGAATCCTTGGCCGAATATGTTTTGGTGACCCAAGACGCGCCGCGAGTCGAGCATTTCGTGCGTCGGCAGGACTCTTGGCGCTACGTCGATCTGCGAGGGCAGGAATCGACGCTGGAGCTGGAAACCCTGGGCTGTGGGCTCAAGCTCTCCCGAGTCTTCCGCCGCGTGCCGTTCGGTCCGGTCCGATTGCGCTGAACGGCCGAGGTCATGGTCGGCTGACAGCAGCCTGACAAAGGGATTCGCTCTGGATCCCGATCCAATCCGCAGAATAGAGGAATCATCGTTCGAAAAAGGCCGCCTCCGGACGGCCTTTTTTGACGTCCAGATGTCCGGATCCGAAAGAGATCTCTTCCGAGCGAGGTGAGCCGAGCGTGCCGCTCGGCCTCGAATCGAAGGAGAACCGGATCCGTGAACAAAAAACACCGTCGTCACCGCAGATTGCTCGCCGCTTTACACCCGGAAGGCCGGCCCGATTATGGACCCAGGGCCCGCGCGGTCCACGAGCTGCTGGACCTCGTCGAGGGCCGGGCCCAACGCCATCGGTTGTTGGCGGCCGTGACCCGGCTCGACGTCGTGGACGGGGGTGACGGTGGTCTTTGGATTTCGCTGGAGACGGTAGTCAAGGTCACGGAGAAGCTGCTGCGGGACTTCTACGGCCCTTCCGAGCACCTGCGGATGGTTCTCGATCACTATTCGCGGAACGTATTGTGGAATCGGGTCGACCCGGGGACCGCGTCCTTGAATCTCGACGTTTACGGTGCTTCGTTCCGGCGCCTTTGGGGCACGCCGCCGACGGTGGTGATGGAGACCGCGGTGACGGAGGCATCGAATCCGCCACGGGTGCCGCTGGCTTGGGTCCGACGGGTGTTGCTTTGGGCCCTGAAAGGTGTCGTCTGTGTGCAATTCGGCGGTGGGTTGGGTTTCGTCTTGACCGGAGAGGCCGCTCGCTATCGTTACGCCTTCTTACGGCCCACTGCCGAGGCGAAACGGATTGGTGCGGGGTTCGGGGTCGGTCTTTCCCCGCCGCCGGTTTTCTGGACGCGCTGGAGGGATGTGCCGGTCGGTAGCGACTCCGGGGAGCCTGGGGAGCTTCAGCGGGCGGGCAGCCCGTATTTCCGCTCTTGAGGGGCGGGAAATCCTTGGTGACGGATCCAAAGAAGAGCTTTTCGGGAAAGGCGAAGGCCGCGCTCCGGCGGCCTCACGACCCCTGGAGGCTCTATGAATCGATACGAACGTCTTTACGCTCAGCTGGGGCTCTTGCTCCGACGAGAGCCGGCGGATCTCGAGATCGGGGAACGGCTCGTGCTCAAGGCCAATGACGGCCGTGGATCGACGGCCATGATGGACCTGGTGCTGGAGGTCCTAGCGGAGAACCCCAAGCTGCCGGGCACTCGCCACATCTCCCTCGCCCACTATTTCCTACGCAATGGGGACCTTTGTGCGGATCCGGATCTCTTGTTGTTGGTTCATCCCCCCGGCAGTGACGGCAACGCCTCGTTGACCGGCACTTTGTCCGGCTTCGAGCTGGGTCGCGTCGAGTGTCTATTTTTTCAGCAAGCGATTCCGCCCGTCTTTTGCGAAAGCTATGACGAGGGTGATCTCGACCGGCCGAATCCCGCGGCACGTCGCCACAACAACTCGTTCCTAGCCGATTTCGTGCAAAACCATTTGATGGCCGACCTCTACGCGGTGGTCGACGAGCCGCCGACTTGGCGCGAGGGTTGATCCGTGCGTTTGGAAAAGGCCTCGAAGAGGAGGCAGGGAGCCCGGAAAGGGGGTTTTGGGGACCTTTCGAACGATCGAGACGGGCTCGATCGGCACCTTGGAAAGCAAGGATTGGAAAGTAAGGATTTGGAGGTCGATCATGGTCAACAAAGTGATGCTCATCGGAAATCTCGGTCGCAACCCGGAGCTGCGCATGACCCAATCGGGACGGGCGGTGGCCAACGTCACCCTCGCCACCAACCGTCGGTGGCGTGACGCTCAGGGCCAAAAGCAGGAAGAGACGGAATGGCACACGCTGGTGTTCTGGGGTCGACAAGCGGAGCTGGCGGATCGGCTGCTCAGCTCGGGGCGACGGATCTACGTCGAGGGTCGTTTGCAGACCACCTCGTGGCACGACACCAAGACCGGCGACAAGCGCTATCGGACCGAGGTGGTTTGTCAAAATTTTCAGCTGCTCGACGCGCCTCCCGGCGCCGCGCCCGGTGTCGCCCCCATGGCTCCGACACCGCCGGATGGGCTCGACGCAATGGGTCGCATGGACGAGCACGAAGAGCCGGAGGAGGTCTTCGACGAGCCCGCTCTCGAAGAACGTGAGCTGCCGCCTTTCGATTGATCGGCCCGTCATGACTCGGTCGACGCCAGGGCTCCCGCGAAGGGAGCCCTTTTTCTTGCGAATCGGGTGGTTTCGCCCGTGGGCGAGTCCCGAGCGTGACGCTCGGGACCGAACCCCTGGAGGTGGCGTCATGGCTCAACTCTCGCTCGTGGACGATCCCGCGGTGCTCGACGAATCCGAAACCCAAGAAGGTCCCCAAGACACATCGTTGCAATCCGGCGGCCCGGCCTTGGACGCCCCGTTCTTTCGATCGGCCGAGGCGTTGGGATTGCGGTTTAGTCGCTCGTTTCCGCCCACCCGGCTCTTCGATTTGACCCGCGGAGAGCTGGAGGACTTGCTCGACGAGCAGGATCGGGAACGGTTCGGACATTTGAAAGATCTCCTGTCCGAGGTCTTCGATCCGACGGCGCGATCGGCCTCGGAGCTGCTCGATCGTCCGGAGACCGTGGCACGTTTCGTCACCACCCGAATCGCCGATCCTCAGCAAGAGCTCCTCGGTGCGTTTTTCGTCGACATGAGAAACCGCTGTATCGCCTGGTCCGTGCCGTTTCGCGGCACTCTCACCCGGGCGTCCGTCGAGCCACGGGCGATCCTCTCCGAGGCGCTCCGGCTCGGGGCCGCCGGTGTGATCGTTTTTCACACCCATCCGACGGGAAAGCCGGAGCCCAGCCAGGAGGATCTCGACTTCACCTTTCGCTTGGCGCAAGGGGCCGAGCTGTTGGGGGTTCGGTTGATGGACCACGTGATCGTCGGGAGCTGGGGCTCGTGGGTTTCCCTCAAGAAGCGGGGGGCTTGGTAGGCGCTGTTCTGTTGCGGGTAGATCGGCCTTGGAGGGGTCTGAGGCGCTCGCATCGCCCGTCTCAAACGAAAAGTAGCGTCGGGGGCCGCACTCCATGCCGCGGTGCTGAACGAAGGCCTCTCTGATCGGCATTGCCCTGAGCCTTCCCTATCTCCTCATGGGAGCGGCGGCCTTCATGTAGGCGGCGAGGGTGTGCCTGCTGGAGGTACGGAAGAGCCGAGAGGCGGCTTCCATAAAAAGGAAGTGGCTCGGCCTCTAGGGCAGATCGGGGAAGGCAGTCGTGTCGCCCAAGCTCAGAAACGTTCCGGCTGTATGCTGGTGGGACCATGTCGTCCCAGTCTGGTGATCGACGGCTCTCAAGTCGAATTCGACGGCGGTCATGGAGGCGACGAAGACCCAGAAGTGGCCGTTGATCGGTGTGCCGTCGAGGACTTTGATCACCAACTCGATATTCGCCTCGTCGAAAAACCAATAACGGCCCGTGTCGGAGGTGATTTGTGTGGCCTGCCCGGCACCGACTCGCCCGTCGGGAGTCTTCCAGTCGACCTCGATTTGGAAGCGTCCGCCCTGCAGGCAGAGGGTGGTGGTTCCGGAGCTACAGCTCTGTTCTTCTCGGAGATAGAAAACCCCTCTACCGGCGGTACCGGCGAATAGGGTGGGAACAATGCCCGGCGCTCGAGCGATGGTGAACAACAATCGGTCCGTGTCCGCCACATGGGTCCACCTTGCGCCGCCGTCGTCGCTCCGAAAGACGCCTCGGCTCGAGGTCCCGACATAGACCTTTTGGGGATCCCTCGGCTCGATGACGACCGCTCGCATGAGCGTTCTCGGCAGCCCGCCCGCGACCAGCTCCCAGGTGGCGCCGGAATCCCGGCTTCGATAGAGCCCTCCGCTACCCACCGTGCTGCCGGCGTAGAGCACGGCGGAGTCGGCCGGATGGACCGCCAGAGCGTTGACGAAGGTGATGGGCAGGCTTTCGAGCCGTCGCCACTCTTCGCCGGCATTGTCGCTTCGAAAAAGACCGCCGGAGTTGGTGCCGGCATAGATCCGCGAAGGCTGGGACGGATCCACGATCACGGACTCCATGAATTGCTGCCCAAGCCCGACGCTGATCGGTTCAAAAGTCATCCCGGCATCTACGGATTTCCACATACCTCGACTGTCAGTGGCCGCATAGAGAATTCGCGGTTCTTGGGGGTCGATACCCAAACCGATGACGTAGGTCGAGCTGAGGTCATTGGCGAGCCGATTCCAAGTGGCCGCGCCGTCGGTGCTTTTGAGAATGCCCCTGAAGGTGGCCGCATAGAGGGTGTCCGGCGCCGAGGGATCAATGACCAGATCGAAGACCGATTGATGCGCCTCGTGCCCCTGGTTCCGCTCGCTCCAACTCCGGCCTGTATCCGTGCTCTTCCAGAATCCGCTGTGATCGGTCCCGGCATAAACGATCGACGGATCGTTCGGGTGCACGACGACGGCCCGCGCCCGAGTGGCGACGAATCCTTGGGTGCCACGGATCCAGCCGACACCGCCGTCACGGCTCCGCCAGACCCCCCGGCTGGTGCCGAGGTACATCACCTCCGGATTTGACGGATCCAGAGCCACCGAGCCGAGGAAGGCATCTTCAGGAAATCCACTGACCAAACTCCACGTTTCGCCACCGTCGGTGCTCTTCTTGAGACGGGAAGGGATACTGCCGAAGCTACCGCCGAGCAGCACATCTGGATCGGCTGGGCTGACGACGACCCAAGCGCTGTCGGTATTGCCCGCCAGGGGAGCCCAGTTGGCACCGCCGTCGGTAGATCGGAAAACGCCCGCCGTTCTCGTCGTCACGAAGAGGATGGAAGGGTTTTCGGGATCGATGGCAACTGCATAGGCACTGCCTTCCAGGCCGTGGTTGGCGGACGTCCAGCTCATTCCGTCGGTGCTTTTCAGCACACCTACCTCGTCATCGACCGCATAGACGGCACCGCTGCCCGATCGGTCAACCGCGATCGAAAGGATTTGCTGAGAATTCTCTACTCGAATCCAGCTCGCACCGAAGTCCGTGCTGCGGTAGATCCCGTCTGACCCGGCATAGACAGTACGGTCGCTTTCAAAGCCTACGTCGTAGGCAACCCCCGAAGGTCCGCCGGTGACCGCGCTCCAAGTGAAACCAGCGTCCGTGCTGCGTTGTATGCCGTTGGAAGTCGCGGCCAGCACCACCTCAGAGTCGGACGGCGCCACCGCTAAGGCCCGGATTGAATAAGCATCCACCAACCCGGTATCGGATCGTTCCCACGAGACACCACCGTCTGTGCTTTTGAAAAGACTCTGCTCCGAGGTTCCGGCATAAAGGACCGAAGGTCGGCTCGGGTCGACGACCAAGGCCGTGGATTGACCACCTTCCGGGCCGGTAGACGACCAGGGAACCTGCGCGGAGACAGCGTGGGAACCCAGGAGCCAGGCAAAGAGCAGGACGAGAGTAAGGCGGGTGGCGATGTGCGTCGTCATCTTGGGAGTCCAGGGGTCGTTCGATGGATCGGTTTTTGTTCGCGTTGCTGCGTCTCGAGGGTTTCCGTCCTCCCCTCGTCGGCCATTTGAATATCTCACACTCCGTCTCCGACCTTAAGCGCTGCCGTATCGAAGATGTTTGTCATAACTCTCGTTGATGGAAAGGTACTTGGCCATCGCACCAAGCACAGTTCCATCAAACCCACGCCCCTCTACGCACAAGGTACACGATTTTCACTCAACCATTAGAGATTTCGGTCGGGCTGGTTGCGGGTAGAATCGGCCTTGGAGGGATTTTCGTGACCGAGGACCAGGGTCGACCCAGCGTGTTCATCAGCTACGCCCACGCGGATGAGGCGTGGAAAGACGAGCTGTTGAAACACTTGCGAGCCGCTTTCGGTATGGACGCACCCGTCGAGCTCTGGGACGACCGTCGGATCGGTGCTGGAGATGCCTGGCTTGCTGAGATTGAGAGCGCGCTTGATCGAGCTTCCGTCGCGGTGCTGTTGATCACCGCCGATTTTCTGGCCTCCAAATTCATTCAGGGCACAGAAGTTCCCCGGCTGCTCGACCGCCGCAGCTCGGAAGGGGTGCGCTTGATGCCGCTCTTGGTGGACGCTTGCCCTTGGTCACGGAGCCGATGGCTGGCGTCGATTCAGATGCGGCCGACGGATGCGGTTCCTCTGACCGAGCATCCGTCCAAGAGCCGGGCTCTGTCGGAATTCGCGGAGGAGGTCGCGGAACACTTCGATGAAGTGTCTTTTGACGTGGTTTCGGCGGCAGTCAAAGCTCTGGGCTCTCTCTCCTCGACGGCTTCAAACGCGGATCCCCATTCCGAGATTCGACGCCCAAAAAACCGGGGCCTACACCGAGAAGAGATCGCCGACGAGCTCGATCGCCAGTACCGAGCCCGAGACACCCTGTTGCAGCACGGAAGAGACGCCTCCGAAACCGAGACTCGCATCATCGACCTCAAACGGATTCTGCGTCACGGGCCGCAGCTCCATGCCGGCGAGTTTCTCGGTGACGGTCGCTACCAGTTGATCCATCCTCTCGGCCAAGGCGGTTTCGCGACAGTCTGGTTGGCCGAGGATCGCCGTGAAGACATGCAGGTGGCGATCAAGGTGTTGCACGGTCAATTCAGCGCCAGTGAGGAGCGTCGGGAGCGCCTTTTTCGTGGTGCTCGGCAGATGGCTAGGCTCGATCATCCTCACATCGTGAAGGTGCTGGGAGACCCCGCGGTCGATGACGGTTGGGCGTATTTCGTCATGGAGTACGTCGAGGGTGGTGATTTCAAACAGGCCGTGCTCGACGGACGGCTCGATCTCGACCAGCGGCTCGATGCGCTCGAAAAGATCGCCCAGGCGCTGGACGATGCCCACGCTTTGGGTCTGGTACATCGCGACGTCAAACCCGCGAATATCTTGCTGAATCGGGACGGCCTGCCCAAGCTCACCGACTTCGATTTGGTGCGCGCCGCGGACACCACCGGTTTGACCCGCACCCGGGCCGGTATGGGCTCGTACCTCTTCGCCGCCCCGGAGAGCATGAGCGACGCGGCCGGCGCCGAAGCCGCCTGCGACGTCTACTCCTTGGCGGCCACCCTCGTCTTCGCCCTCCAGGGGCGCCAGCTCGGGCCGCTGTTTCTGATCGAGCGTCGGACCTACCTGGAGAAGCTCGCGCTGCCTGACGGGGCCCTGACGGCCTTGAGACGGGCATTGGCGGTGGATCCCAAGAGACGTCCGGCCTCTGCTTCCGCGCTATTTGGGCGGCTGCGAGCCGGTTTGGCTGCTAAAGAGGATTCCGCGCCTCCTCGGCGAAGACGGCGCAGACGAAGGCGGAAGAAACGGCCAGGCGTGCAACACGTATCGGAGGAGCTGTTCCGCGCCTTCCAGACCAAGGACGGTGAAGTGAATCTTTGGTGCGAGATTCCGGCCGGGACGGGATGGATCGGCAGTCCCGATGACGAGGAGGATCGACTCGACCGCGAAGGTCCGAAGCATCAAGTAAATATTACGCGTCCATTTTGGCTGTCCGCGGTGCCCGTCACGAATTCCCAATTCGGTCTTTTCGATCCCGAGAAGGCCAACGCAAATCAACCGAACCATCCGATCATTGGAGTCAGTTGGGACGAGGTGACGGACTTCTGTCGCTGGCTCGACGAAGAAAAGGGCTTCAAAGGCGCACGCCTGCCCACCGAAGAAGAGTGGGAATACGCCTGCCGAGCCGGCACCACAACCCGATATTGGAAGGGCGACACCGAGGCCGACCTCGCTGCGGTCGGCTGGTATGACGCCAACTCCGAAGGCTCCACCCATCCGGTGGCTGAGAAGCCTGCCAACCCCTGGGGGCTTTACGACCTGCACGGCAACGTGTGGGAGTGGACGGCGAGCCGTTGGAAGGGCGACTACTCGGGTCAAACGGACGGTCTCTCGGTCGATCCTGCCGATCACCCGGCAGATCTTGCCGCCACCTCCCCCCTCGGCCGCTTCGTGGTCCGCGGCGGCAGCTTTTGGGGCACCGCCCGGAGGGCCCGGTCTGCTTATCGGGGCGGGAACGACTCGGGGGACCGGATCGACGGCTTGGGCTTTCGCGTGTTGCTGCCTTTCGCCCCTAGCGACCCTTGAGTCGAGATCCGCCACGGGCTGGGCGCCCCCGGCTGGAAGCCCGAGGCTAACCTTGCCTTGCCCCCTGCGGGGGCTGCCCGGAAGAAGGCACCTCATGGGGTCAGGCATCAGGATCTATTCCATGCTCCTGGAGCAGCCAGCGGAATTCGTCGTCGAAGGTTCGGTTTTGATGGTGGTGCTCTTGCCGCTGGATGTACTTGACCACCGCGTCCGCTTTGGAAGGGCTTACGGTGAAAGCGCCGTAGCCGGGCTGCCATTGGAAGGCCGGCTCGAATTCGGTCGAAACCCATCGTGACGACGATCCCTTGACCTTTTGCACCATCTCGGAAATCGCGAGATTCGGTTTCAGGCTCAGGAAGAGATGAACGTGGTCTGCAACGCCTCCAATCTGGATCGACGTGCCACCCTCTCGGGTCACAACTCCCACCATGTAGCGATATAGCAGCTCTTGAATTTCGGCGGTGATCCAAGGTTGTCTTTCCTTGGTCGCGAAAACGATATGAAATCGAAGCTGATGGAAAGTGTGCCCCACAAATCTCTCCTCAGTTTTTGGGTCCCAAAGACCTGAGCCTATCCCAACCGAAGAATGTCCAGCCTCACTCCGGGCAGCCCCGTCAGGGGCAAGGCAAGTGTAGCCTCGGAATTCATTCCGTGGCGCCTCTCTCTCTGATTTGGACGGACTAGACGCTACTACGGGCTTGCCGAGCCGGCGGCCGATTCTACCGACCGACCGCAAATCCTTACCGTTTTCAAGGATCTATGATCTCGGCTCAAGGGTCGCTAGGGGCGAAAGGCAGCAAGACGCGAAAGCCCAAGAGGACGCCCCGGACCCACGGGTCGAACCTGAACCGAAAAGCAGACCGGGCCCTCCGAGCGGTGTTCCAAAAGCAGCCGCCGCGGATCACGCGGACGTCGCGGGGGGAGGCGGCGGCAAGATCTGCCGGGTGGGCGGCAGAATCGACCGGGAACCGACCATCGACCGCTCGGCTCCCGAGGGCTCGGAAATCCGATGGGTCGGAGACCCACTCCAAAACGTTGCCGTGCACATCGTAAAGCCCGAAATCGTTCGACTCTTTCTCGGCGACCCGGTGGGTTCTGTTGCCCGAATTGTCGTCGAACCAACCGACCCGGTCCAAATCCGACACCTCGTCGCCGCTCCAATAGGCGGTTTCCGTGCCACCTCGGCACGCCACCTCCCATTCGGCATCGCTCGGCAACCGGGCCCCCTTCAGGCCTGCTCGGGTCGCCAACCATTCGCAGAACGCCACGGCTTCGTACCAGCTCACTCCTACTCGGGGATGATGGATCAGATCCTCTTCCGCAACTTCGTTTATCGGTAAGGTCTTCTTCGTGCCGTCAAACGCCGAGTATTGGGGGTTGGTGATCGGAATCGCCGCGATCCAAAACGGATGCTTCAGCACCACTTGATGACGCACTTCGTGTTTTGTCCTATCCCGCTCGTCCTCGAGGCTGCCCACCCAATAGGTTCCGGCCTCGACCTCACACCAAAGGCTTTTCTCCTCGCCGGAAGCGGTTCGGAACGTCCTGAAGAGCTGCGGATCCGGAGCCGGGATGCGGTTGAAAAAAGTCGACCCCATCGCCTCGGCTTTGGGCGCGGTTTGCTCGGAGGACTCCCCCACTTCCCCCACCGCTCGATAGAGCCAAAAGAGATCCTCACCATCGTGAGCTTGCCGACGCAGACGATCGATCAAGAGCAAGGCCCGGTCCGGGTCGTTGAGCAGCGACGGAAGCTGCTCGAAGACTTTCGACCGCTCTTCGGGCTTGTCCGTGAGGTCTAGGATCTCGCTCAGAGTCTCGTCGCTCACCGCTTGGGCGGTGGCCAGCGCCCGCAAGCCCAGGCTGCGATTGGCTTCCACCAGTCGCCGGACCAGTGCGTCGGGTTCAGGGACTTGGCCGGTGAGCAAGGCGAAGGGCTCGGCCCATCGGCTCTCCTGCCCGGCTAGCCCGGCGGCTTGCTCCAGAAGCTCTTGCTCGTCCAGGGTCGCTAAGTATTCGGCGGTGAGCGCTTCTTTGAACGTCCGATGCCAGAACTGCCAATCCGCGTCTATGCCGTCATGGGGACCGAGAATGCCGACTTTTTCCGCCACGTCGTCGAGAAAGTGATGCAAGCCCCCTTCCCAACGGGAGGAGGTGTTGCGCACCTGGGAGCGAATTCCTTCGAGATCCGGCAGATAGAACCGCTCCACTAGGTCCTTCCGGGGCTCGGTATCTCGATTGTCAACGGTCAAGGTGTAGGCCAAACGCCGCAAGGCCTCGCGCACCAGCTTGGGGCGTTCGATGGGCAGAGTCCCCTGGTGTTTGTACTTGCCTTCCAAAAGCAGATCAAACACTTGGCAGTAGAGGTCCGCTCGATTCGGCTCCGGCGATTCTCCCTGCTCCAACAGCATGGCGGTCAGGGTCAGGTAGAGGGGATTGCCCGTCAGCTCGTCGAGCTGGGCCGCGTCGAGCTCCGCCAAGGCGGCCTTCGCTCGGTTCGGGTCGGGCCGGCCCTGGGCGCGGCCGAACCATGCCGCCAGGAACCGCAGGCGGCGCTTGCGGTCCAGGGGCCTCAGCTGCAGCTCGCGAAAATCCTGGGAGAAACGTTGATAGCCGATCGGCCGGGTCGACACCACAATCGGAGTCTCCGGCCAACGGCTCGCCAGCTCCTGAAGGCGACTTTCTGCCCGGTCCCGGAGCTCCGGACCTACCTCGTCCAGGCCGTCGAGCAGCACCAGAAGACGCCCCTCTTGCCCTTCGCGATCGAGCACCGCGCGCAAGCCCGACAGCCCCGTCGACTGCTCGAAGACCTCCTCCACCCGGTCGAGAAGGCTTTGTTTCGATCGCACCAGCACCGGCAGGGATTGAAATACCGGCACCCAGCGTCGCTGCTCGTCCGACGCCAGCTTGCAGGCCAAATGGCGCAACAAGGTGGTCTTGCCGGCACCCGGATCGCCGCGAACCACCCATCGTCGGGTCACCCACGGACGCTCCTGGGGATCCCAGGCGAGCACGTCTTCGAGGCTCAGATCACCGGACGACTGTCGAGCCTTGCCCTCGGCCACCTCCAAACCGGCATCGCGGAATCGATCCGGCAGCATCTCGAGCTCCACATAGACCTGGTCGAGCAAATCCAACTCGTCGTCACGGGTCTGGAAGTGGTCCACCAAACGTTCGTGATCTCGCGCCACCTTGCGCAACCAAGTGGGCAACAGACCGCGATCCACGACTTGCTGCTCGTGCTGGACCCGCAGGTCGGCCGCGATGTCGTCGAGAGTACGCATGTCCACGGAGTCTTCGTCCTCCAGCTCCTCCCGAGCCACACTGATCAGCCGTTGGGCCGCCCGCACGGGGTCGTCGTCTTGTCGGCACAGGACTATGGCCGCGGAAGCTTGCAAAGCGGCGGACGGGAAGTCGTCGAGGGCTTTCTTACCTTCCAGACCGAGGCTCACCGCCAGATACCGGCGAATCAGGGGCCGCTTCATGATCGGCTCGAGCCAGCTCACCAGCCGTTCGTAAGACTCGGACGGCAAACGCGGCGTCGGAGAAACCGGACCTTCCAGCTCGGGGTCGTCTCGGGAGCCACCGAGCGGCCCATTCTCCGTCTCCCCGATCCACTTGGAGATGATCGTCGACAAATCGGGGCGATACGAGCCGGGCTCCGAGCGTAGGTCCACCCGCTCGAAACGATCCTCGAGCCAATCGGGCCAGGGCACACTCGGTGCCACCGACACCGCCAGCAGCCGACGGCGATTAGGCGACGCATCCCGACCCGGACATAGGCCGTTCTTCCAAAAGTCCAGCAGACGCCGGTCCGCCAAGGCTTCGGGGCTGACCACGGCGATACCCCAAGACGCGGCGGCCGGCACCTCGGCAAGCCCGCTCTGCGTGGGGTCGTGCCACTGCACGTCCCAATCCGCTCCCACTCGTCGACGCAGCAGTCTCCGAAGGTCCCGTCGAAGGGCAGCCGCCAGATCTCGGTCTGCTTTACAGGCGCTCAGGTAAGCGATGCGCGCATGGGGCGCATCTCCGGCGAAGTGGCCATCCCGCACCAGGGGGTATTTCTCGATCCAAAGCTCCAGGTCCGATTTACCGAAGCAGCGGATCTCACATCGCCCCTTAGCGGCGTCGGTCAGCTTCTCTTCCAGGTCGGCTCGCAGGTCAAGGGTCGCCGCCAAGGCCCAGATCGCCGGCGTCTCACCTCCTCCGTCGAGCACTTTCGTCAGCTCGCGCACCGCCGTGGGGTGGTCGATCCGTTTCACGTGTTTGCATTGGGTACACCAAACACGACCCTCCGCGTCGACCGAACGGATATCCCATCCTCCGTCCGCACCCGCTGCCCCTAAATGACGGGTTTCATGCCCGTCGGCGGCCAAGAGTGCCAAACACAACTCTTCGAATTCCCGAGGTGACAGCTTGTCGAATTGAAACGGCATGGGTCCCTCCCTTTTGGAACCTCTTGGAATATCTTCTCGAAATCCGTCTGGAAAATCGTCTCAAGAGTAGCAGGAGAGATCGCGCTTCCTGTAGAGCTACCCTGCCTTGTCTGCAGACAAGAGGCATCTGAGCCCATGGAGGAACCGAGAAATCATCGGACCAGCGATCAGGTCAACCTGGTGGCAAAGCTCCCACAGCCCTACCCCACCGTCGCCAAGGATCGGCCGGCGAATGCGAAATCCTCGGATTTCCAGTGGATCGACCGCCAACGTTAGGGACTGCGAGGCGGAGGCGGCACTCGGATCCGTGTGCCCTGGCTCGGTACCCGCAAAGACCGAGCCGGATCGTTGACGAGTCGTCACCCCCTTGATTGGCACACCTACCGTCGAAGCCCGTTCCAAAGGCCCGCTGAAAGGTTCTCGACGGGCTCGATCCCACTCCACCCCTCCCCTGCCCGACGACGATCGGAACGCCGTAGAACGGCTCTGAGAAGACCGTGAGCTGAGCCGTTTCGGGCGGGAGGTCTGGGTTGCAGGCGTCGTTCTCTTGTGCAGCTCCCCCAGTGGGTTCACTCGGGTCAGCATGGCCCGAGGGCGCGGAGGGTCAAGTCTTCGGACTGCGTCCTACGGCCCGGCACACCGGGCAAACTGGACCCTCCGCTCTCTTCCCTCGGGCTTTGCCCTCTTTGTGAACAACTTAGAGGAGCAGCCCAAATGACCGACACCCACACTTCGACCGTCCCCACCACCCGAATCACCCTCGAGCTACAAGGTTTTCTCGGCGCCGACCCCACCTTCGGGCTGACCGCGCGACGGGAGCGAGAGATGCAGGTCTGGAGCGAGATCGCCACCGGCGAGCCCCGTCCTCCCTACGGGCCGGGTTGGCAGGACCTCTCCGGCTGGGAGGTGCGTCAATGGGTGGACGAGCCCCGAGACTACGCCCGATTCAGCTTTTGCGAGCACCGGACCCGGCCGGGCACACCGTCCGCCCAAGCGCGCGGAATCCGCACGGCGACGTCCAAGTGGTGGCGGGCCGTCTGCTGGATTCCCGAGGCTTGCCCCAAGCTCTACAGCCTCAAGAAGGGCGACAAGATCGAGGTCCGGGGCTGGTTGAATTCCTGGCAGCACCAGGGCAAGACCTACTCCGAGCTGGTGGTCATCTCGGTGCGACCCGTGCAGTTCTCGCGCAAACGCTCGGTGCCGGCCTACGACTTCGTCGACGGCGAGGTGGTCGCGAGCCCCTACGAGCGCGGGTCGTCGATCACTTGCCGTTGCGGTCGGGTCGATCCCCTTCCCCGCCGGCCGCAATCCACGTGATCTCGGTTCTCGGCCGCCTTCGGGCGGCCGTTTCTCGGTTTCCGGGCCTCTTTGATTCATATTCAACAAGTCGTCGTCGGGTCGTGGAGCGTTGCGTGAAAATCTTCGATTTTCCGCAGAGCGGAGCGACCTTCTATAGGATTCTTCAATCTACTGGTAGATACAGGTTCTATATATAGTACGCCGTCACCGTTTATGCGTCTCGGCGTCACCTTTCATGCGTAGAATTCCCGATTCGGCGTTACCGTTTATGCGTGGAAAACTTTCGTTTTCCACAGGTTTTTCCACATCTCCACGGTGCTCCCGGCTCGGACCTGCTGAATGGCGACGTCACCGTTTATGCGTTGCGCTGTTCTCTTGCCCCGTCACCGTTTATGCGGGCGTTCGGCGTCACCGTTTATGCGTAGCCCGGGTCGGACCGTCACCTTTTATGCGTAGATTTCGGCGTCACCGTTTATGCGTTGTGTTGTTTCCTTGTCCCGTCACCGTTTATGCGTAGATTTCGGCGTCACCGTTTATGCGCATCGTCGTTTCGGATGCGCGACCTGACCACCCCGTCACCGTTTATGCGTGATGTCGGCGGCTTTCTCGGAATAATCGCGTCACCGTTTATGCGTGGTGCTTTCGATTCGCTCGAGCAAAGGGTACGACAAAGCCACCCCCGTCACCGTTTATGCGTGCGAGAGTTTCGAGATTTCTCTTGAGTGCAGAAACTTCGTCGTTCTAGAAACGGCCCGTCTTTTTGGGGATGGCCAGGGGAGAAGGTTTGAGGACGAGCTTTCCGTCCTCGCTCGAGATCTTTGCGTCCGGGTAGAACTTCATGACCTGTTGGAAGGCCCCGACCGCCTTGGCCTTGAATTGACGAGTGAGCTTGTATTGCGCCCCGAACTGCAGGTGGAGCAAGTCCCAGGGAATCTCGACTTTTGATTTCCCGCTCTCGTTCAGGTTGTAAATCCGCCAGCCCAGCCAGGCGTAGAGGTCGAGGGCTAGGGGAGAGCGAAGGTCTTTCAGGGCACGCAGGTCGACCGGTACAGGTCTTTGGATGAGAGACTGGTAAAAGGCCTCCGAGAGCACCACGCTCGAGCCCCAGAGGCTCGATTGGTCGGGATCCGACGGGGCCCACCAAAGGCGGTGGCTGTCCGCGACGCGGAAACCCGCCTCTTCGAAGCCCGCGCGATCACCGAACTGCTCCGAGTAGGAAAAGCTGATCGTCGAGCTGAACAACCTCGACATCTGCTCCCGCAGATTCCCGATCGTTCCGGTTTTGCCGCCCGTGGCTTTCAGGCCCAGCTCGGCCATGAACGCGGACAACGAGTTGCCCAGATCCAGCTCTCTGGGATTCCCTAAGCCCTTGTTTTTGTCTCGGTTGACCCGCGTCGTCACCCAGGCCATCAACAGCCTCGGGTATCGGCCGTAGGGCAGGCCGATCCTCGGATCGTTCATCATGGTGAGCGTGAAGTTTCCGTTCTGCCGCTGATAGATCGAGGTCTTCGGCTTACTGTGCGGCATGGTGCACGCCACCAGCAGCCGGGCCATGTAACCGAGTGTGCCGGCGGCCTTGGCCCCTTCCGCTTCTCCTGCGAGAGCTTCGTAGGTGGCCTGGGTCAGCCTGGACGGAACCGTTTCGGGCGTGTGGTCCGGCGGCAACACGTTTTTGAGCTGTTTCATGATGAGCCTTTGCGTGTCAAAAGATCGTCCGACATTACGCCGGCATTCGCACCGTCGTCAACATCAAGTGATTTCTAGGCCGCTTCGTGCCGTTGTTTCTAAACCGATACATTAACTTTTTGGGTAGCTCGAGTGCCTCACGACGGATCCTTCGAGGGATTTCTCGTCTTCTGAGCGTCGTCGACGATCTTGAACATGGGTGGTGAAGGGTGCAACAAGAGGCCCTCCCGAACGGGCTCGGCCTCGAGGGTGGGATACAGCACCCGGACCCTCAGAAGGCTTTCCCGGACGCGTTTGCGAAACGTCTTGCGGTCCTGCATCCGGCTTCCGAGCTGATCGTAGAGCCACGACCAGCGTACGATCGTCGGCTGTCGAACGGAACGAACCCGCCAAGCGAGGAAGACCAGCAGGTCCCAACCGAGAGAGCTTCGTTCGAGCAAACGCAACGCCCGCAGATCCACGGGAACGCCCGCGCGTACCGACCGGACGAAGAGCCCGTTGAGGCGGGTGATCTTGATCTGGAGCGGATCTCGGCAGGTACCCAGACCTTCGAGGCCCAACACCGGTGACACGTTTTGCGTCTCGTCGCCGACCGTCCAGAAGAAGCCGCATTGCAGCACGTCGACGACCGCCTGCCGGAGACCCTGACGCCCGGATCGGGCTCCCCCGCTTTCGTTGCCGCCGGTCACTTGCATGACGTCGCCGACCGAGTCGCCCAGATCGAGGGAGCTCCGCCCCACGACCCCGCGGCACAACAAAAGCAACGCCCAACGAGCGGCTGTGCCTCTCGGGATGCGTCCGCCCGTCCGATGGGTCCAGAGACCCAGCTCCAATCGACCCAGGCGACCCGCGTCGGATCGCCACACGTCGTCTCGGAAGAGCTTGGATTGAGGGAAAGGAGCGGTCGCGACCGCCCAGGTCGGCAGGACACCGACGTGCGCGCGCGGCAGCCGTCCCGGGGTGTACCCCGACGCCGCCACTCGCTGTTTCCATGTGTGAAGAGAGAAAGAATCAGTCATCGTCCCTGGACGGAATCCAGGGTCGTCGGCTAAGATAGGCCATAGCTACTGCGACCCCCGTGGTTGCAAATTGACGGGCTCGGGAGCTGCAACTCTCGGGCCTGTTTCCTTTTGGGGAAGAACGCCTTCCCCGCGGTTCGTCGAGACGCCGGCCGAGCCCTTGCTCTGAGGGGGCTGGGCATACTCGACCGCCAGAATCTAAAAGTCTACGGCTTGATTGTCAATTTGGCGCCGGTTTTCCGTAGGTCGGACGACTACTGTGGAAAACCTGTGGAAATCTTGTGGAAGAAAAAACGCAGATCGACGTCGATTCGGGTGAAATGCGGGAACGGTCCACCCCCGGCAAACGGCACGACGACCGAAATCGTCGCTGAACGCGGGAACGGTCCACCTCGGGAGCCTGTGGAAAACCGACGCGGGAACGGTCCACCTCGGGAGCCGCCGGTAACGACGGTCGACGGAGGCGATCGCGGGAACGGTCCACCCCCACCGACCGGCACACCTCTATATAGGATTCACGACTTCTTCAAAACACGACCGGAGAAGACGGCGGCTGCTTTTTTTGAGACGGCTGGACGAGGAGGGGCGGAATCGGTGGTCAATCGTTGAAGTGGCGCCGATAGAAGGAGCGCAGCACTTGCTCCAGCATCCGGCTGCGGACTCTGGAGTTGACGCCCTGGAGCTTCTGTGCGAGCGCTTCGTTCACCAGAAGGGTGGTCCGCCGTTTGGGTCCCTTACGGTAGATCTCCGTCGCCTTCAGCTTGCCGCTGAAGAAATAACCGAAGGCTTTACGGTAGACGTCGGCGAAAGTCGCGTATCGGTCGAAGTCGCCGCTGTTGTGTAGGTTGGTCACGGCGGCCTCGATCTGCCCCTGAAGCTCTTCGTCCATTATGATCGAGAGCTTTTGCTGATGAGGTGGAGCCAGCAGCTCGGCTAGAGATGTGGTCTTCTCCGGGCTTTTGGACGAGACCTTGCCGGGCGTCGTCTCCTTTTCCGGTTCGCCCGGTCTCGACGAATCCGCCGTCTTCTTACCGGCGGGTGCCCGCCGTTTTGCCGAGCCCGGACGGCGAGGCTCGGCACCGCGACCGCCCCCGGGTTTCGTCGCACTCTTACTTTTCGGCTCGACCGTCTTTTCGGCGGCCGGTTTCACGGCGGGCGCCGCGGGCTGGGTCCTTCTCGGCGCGACCGGCGCGAATTCCTCGGCCAGCAGATCAGGATAGGCGTCTTGATTCTCCGTCATCCTTCGTGACCTCCGAGCAGAGGATCAATACGTTCGAAGAGATCGCTCGCCTCTTTTTGCGCCTTCGCAAAGCTGGGCGACGGAGCTTTGCGACCGAAGAAGTTCTCGGCCGTGCCGCCCTCCATCGCCGGATAGACGTGCTCGCGGTGGCAGAGCCCCGGCAGCAGGTGGTCGCCGAGTTCGAAGACCCCGAGCATGCCTTTGATCTGGTTGACCATCGCCACATTGTTACGAGTCGGGCTCGGCAAACGGATCATGTTGGGGATCAGGAAGATCTTGGCTTTGATCGCCGGATCGAGCTCTTTGTACCAGCGGATCAGTTTTTTGACGTCGGCGAGATTTGCTTTGAAGGGCGTCAACACGACGTCGGCATCCGCCAAAAAAGGAATCGACGCGTCGCTCGTTCCTTCCGTATCGATCAGCACGATATCCGGAGATTCCGATTCGGTGATCTGCCGACCTTTGACACCACAATAATGAATCCAATCCCGCAAATCTTGATTCTCGTCGGTATCGACGATCTGCAACGTACGTCCTCGATGCAGACACCACTCCGCCGTCAACCGAATCAGCGCGGACTTACCGCCGCCGCCTTTCGGGCTGGCACTGACTACTCGAATCGTCATTTGCCGTCGTCCTCTATTCTGTGGCGTTCCGTTGCGCTCCACGACGCGACGTTACGTTTTGTGACGCCCCGTGCAGTGCCGTGATTTGACGCAGCGCGAAATGCTGTGGGCTGGAATGGCGCTACGTGACGTCCTAGACTACGGCGGCGCACGATGTGATGTCAAACGGTGTTGTGTGCAATGACGCGGCGTTACGTTTTGTGACGCCCCGTGCAATGCCGTGATTTGACGCAGCGCGAAATGATGTGGGCTGGAATGGCGCTATGTGACGTCCTAGGCTACGGCGGCGCACGATGTGA
>CBDUGP010000034.1:0-75890 GCA_965366625.1 uncultured bacterium | reverse complement strand
ACGCCCGCAGGCCATCCGGCCGACGCCCGCGACAGCATTTCTGGATAGGCCCTAGACTAGACTAAGGCCCATCCAGGAATGGATTCTCGGTGGGTCGGCGCGCCGCGCCTTCTAGACCTCGAAAAGGCCAAAACTGGATGGGCTCTAGATCTAGACTAGTCTAAGCCTCACTCAAGACAGTCGTCAGCCATTTTCCTATGGCATGGATCTCTTCGAGGCAAACTTGGTGGCCCATCGGATACTCGTGCCATTGCACCTGCCAGCCCCCTCGGGTCAATAAGTCCTTGGTCAATACCGCCAGCTCCGGTCGAACCATCGGGTCGAAAGCGCCGTGTGCTTGAAAAATAGGTAGATTTTTGTTGGCGGCTGCAGCTTCTTCGCCCAGACGCTCGTGCAGCAGCAGGTAACCGGAAAGAACCATGGCACCGGCCAAGGCCTGTGGAAAGCGCAATGCCGTATGGAGGGCCATGGCTCCGCCTTGGGAGAATCCCGCCAGGACGATTCGATCTGCCGGAATTCCCCGCTCGATTTCCCGATCGACCAACGCTCGGATCTGCTGCTCGCTTCGACGTACGCCTGCTTCGTCCCGATTACGATCGGGCGGCCCGCCCGCCAACGAATGAATGTCGTACCACGCGGGCATGATCATGCCGCCGTTCAAAGTCACGGGAATGCTCGGTGCTTGAGGAAATATGTAGCGAATAGCCAAGTCGGCCGGCAGGCCGAGTTCAGGCGGAATCGTCTCAAAATCATGGGCCGTGGCGCCCAATCCATGCATCCAAATGATCGAAGCCGACGCGGCTCTCGGGGGCTCTTGTTCAATACAACTCAACAAATTACTCATGAGCAAATCATATCCATTTCGTGGGTCCTAAAAACGACAGATTACACAACACTTTTTACCTGCACAAAGTGTTCCTTGCCCCCTAAGACAGACACCCCGAGCCAGACAAAGAGATATCGATAAGACCTTGTAAACCAACACCCTCAAGGATCTGGAAGTGCTGCTGTATGATGGGGGCTAGATGGTCTATTTGGTTCATTCTCTTTTTGCAAAGCACGGGCGAGCTTGGGCTCGCTGCGATGTTCGGCGTTGCGCGGGCCGCTCGGTCCCGCAAACTCTAATTTACGATTTGGGGGCCCTCGATGCGGAACTCACCGGTCGATCCATTTACTCGCTCGATAGCGACTCCTCTCTCTTCCCTACCGACAATTCGGATCTTATCCCTGCTCCTTGTCTCAATCCTATTCAGCGATGTCGGCAAGAGCTTCGCAGAAGCCAAGATATCTGATTCAGACTCAATTGATTCTTCTCCCGCAACCCCGAGTCCCCAAGATCCTCCGCCACCATCCAAAGATGCTCGATCGGCTACCCGTGCCCCAGATGAGAACTCCCAAGGGGAGCCGCTTCGAGCTTTCGAAGAGGAGGTCGAAGTCACAGCCCGGCGGCGTAAAGAAAATATTCAAGAAATCCCTCTCAGCATTACCGCCTTTGACGACCAGGCGTTGAAGGAAAGATCGATTCGCGATCTTTCTGATCTTTCGGAATTGACCGCGAATATGGACTTCTCCATCACCGGCGGCTTCGGTGACCAAACTTCCGACGCGGTGGTCGTTATCCGCGGCGTGGGTCAAATCGATACGGCTCTATTCTCGGACTCCGGAGTCGGCATCTACGTCGACGGTGTCTACGTTTCCCGAGCACAAGGCGGAGTTCTCGACTTGCTCGAGGTCGACCGGGTAGAAGTCTTGCGCGGCCCCCAGGGGACCCTCTACGGGAAGAATACCAACGGTGGTGCCATCCAGGTGATCACCAAGAAGCCTGGCTCCCAATCCAAGACTAGGATCGGGCTGACCACCGGCCGCTTCAATCGAATGGACGGACGTTTATCTGCCGACCTACCCGTTTCCAGCTCCCTCTCCAGCTCCATCGCCTTGATGTCCACCAATCGAGACGGGTGGAGCCGCTCGGTCTTGACCGGACAAGATTTCTACGACGACAATCGTGACCTAGGCCGATTCGCCCTGGGCTGGCGCCCCTCGAACTCCTTTTCGGCCCACTTCACCGGCGACTACACCCGAGAGCGAGAGTCCGGCGGCAGCCAACTTCTGATCGCTGCCCGTGAAACTTCTCTGCTCACCTTTTATAATCAAGTCCTCACCGACCAGGGGCTCACCCCATACACCCAAGAACTGTGGGGCAGCGTCGACTTTTCGAGGTCTTTCTCCCCGCTGATCGGTTTTATGGATCGCGATACTTGGGGCACCCACCTTGATCTTCAATGGTCCTTCGGCGATCTTTCCCTGAATTCGATCTCAGCCTACCGAGCTTTCGAAATCGAGAGCCTTTCAGACGGAGACGGCTCTCCAAATCTGGTCGCCGATCGAGCCCTTGAGCAAGAGCACTACCAGCTCAGCCAGGAGCTTCAATTATCGGGGAGTAACCCGGATTCGGGTCATCATTGGGTCATCGGGCTGCTCTATTTCAGTGAGCGGCCCCAGGAAGTCAATCGTCAACGCCTGTTGGCGGATCTCTTCCCCGCTCTGGAAGCTGCACCTGGTCCGATTTACGCGCCGCCCGGCGCGTCCAATTTTCTGTGCAATCCCGGCCCGCCACCCCCCATGTTCCCATGTTTCGGCGGCTCGGGTAATCTTTCCAACTTTGCCTTCTTCTCAGGCCCGGGAGCGCAAGAGCACATTGATTTGAAAACCGACAGCTGGGCGATTTTCGGCGAAGGTACTTTGGCTCTGAGCGACCGATTGAGCCTGACCCTAGGCGCACGGTGGACCGAAGACGACAAAGAATTCGAGTATCTGGCTTTCAGCGGATTGGGGGTCCAAACTTCCGATCTCTTCAATCAGGATAGTTGGAGCGATTGGTCGGGTCGGGCCAGCTTGTCTTTCCAAGCTCGCCCCAACCTCAACCTTTTCAGCACCCTTTCACGGGGGTTTAAGTCCGGAGGTTTCAACGGTCGACCTCAACAACGTCAGGCTCTGGATCCATTCGACCCTGAAACCGTCTTGTCTTGGGAGCTGGGCATCAAGAGCGACTGGCTCTCTCGACGTCTTCGGCTCAACGGCACGGCCTTCTTCAGCGACTATGAAAACATTCATTTTGCGGCATCGGTAGACGTAGGGGGCATGCCGGTTTTCATCACTCAAAATGCCGGTGACGCCGAAATCTTTGGTTTCGAACTCGAACTCCAGGCCTACCCCACACCCACAGTACAGATCACGGCGTCCGTTGGTCATCTCGACAGTGAGATCGTCACCTTGGATCCGCGGGTTCCGCCGGATAGTGTCTCCTTGGGCAACGTGTTGCCCAAGGCTCCTGCTTGGACTTTCGCTCTCGGCGTGCAGAACTCTCGGGAGCTTGCCAATCGAGCGGTTCTTATCTCCAGACTGGACTACACGTCGCGTGAGAAAACCTATCCGGACTTCGCCAACACTGAAGCCGTCGCCCAGCCGCACTACGGCTTGCTCAACGCCCGGCTGGCCTATGCGCCGCCTTCGAACCGTTGGGACGTGGCGGTTTTCGGCACCAATTTGACCAATGAGCAGTATTTGGAGGCGGGTTTCTCGACCGGCGCCTTTGGCCTCGATCTGGGAATCCCCGGTCGCCCCCGAGAATGGGGCATCGAAGCCACCTTCAATTTCTGAGCCGGCAACTTCTGAGCCATCAGTTCAGTCTAAAGCGTCTATTTTTTCCAACAAGGCCCGAACGGTTTCGACCAGCTCGGTCCGGGCAACTTCCCGTTGCCCGGGTCGCTCGGCCAACCATTCCTCACGTTTCTCGATATCGCTCGAAATACGACGTCCAACGTCCATATCTTTAAGGGTCACCACCCCGCGCTCCCTCTCATCCTCACCTAGGATGAGCGCCAAGGGGATTTCCCATCGGTCCACGTATTCAAGCTGCTTGCCGAGCTTTTTCGATGTCCCGAGGAAGATTTCCGCCGGAATTCCCGCCCGCCGCAGCTCATAGGTAATTGCCAGATAGTCGTCCAGCATCGATTCATCGAGGCGCGTGACCACCACTCGCGAGGTCGCTTTGCGCGCTTTGATCTTGCCCAGGTGCTCGAGCGCCGCGAGCAAACGATCGACACCGATCGACGCGCCTACGGCCGGCACTTGCTCGCCCAGGAAACGCTTCACCAAACCGTCATAGCGGCCACCCGCAAAGACCGAACCGAATTGAGGCGCGTCGGTGAGCACGGCTTCGAAAACCGGGCCGGTGTAGTAGGCGAGCCCTCGGGCGATCGAAAGGTCCAACATCACTTGGTGGTCGCCGTAATTCAGGGCGTAGAGATGATTGGAAATCCGCTCGACGATCGAGATTTCAAGCTCGGCGCCCTCGACTCCAGCGAACAGCTCTCGCAAATGCTCCACCACCTCGGTTCGAGTCTCGGCACGAATCGATAGAAAACGCTCAATCGCCTCCACCTGCTGGGATTCCAATCCGACCCCGCGAATGATGTCGCCCGATTCGTCCTTATAACCGGTGGTCAGCTCGAGCTTGACCTTCTCCAGACCCGCTTTGTCGAGCTTGTCCAGGACCCTGAAGACATCCTTGGCCATTTCCGGTGCAATGCCGGCGTAAACCAACAGCACGTTGAGCAAACCGCGGCTCGAATATCGCACCAAGTAGCGCTCGATACCGAGGGCCGAGAGGGTGTCGCACATACCGGCCAAGATTTCGGTGTCGGCAATCTCGGACGTGGTGCCGACGGAGTCGAGATCGAATTGAGTGAATTCACGATACCGCCCCTTATCCGGCTTGTCGCCTCGCCACACCGGTGACACTTGATATCGGCGGAACGGGCGACCTAAATCACGATGCTGGGCCACCACCCTCGCCAAGGGCACGGTGAGGTCAAATCTGAGCCCTAGTTCCTCCCCTTCGGGATTGGAGACCGTGAAAATCTGCTTGCTCGCTTCGTCGCCCGCCTCGGAGCCGAGCAAGACATCCAAATACTCTACCGAGGGGGTCGAAAGAGGTAGGAAGCCATAATTCTCATAGACGCCCCGGATGCGGTCGATCATCCATTGACGGGCCAGCTGCTGCTGCGGCATCAGATCCCTTAAACCGCGTGAAACGCGAGCCTTCACCCGCCGATTCTTCTTGTCCTTCTTGGCCATGGGCCACCTCACAACCTACCGATTCCTGCGAAAGCGGTGGAGATTCAAAACTGATCTGGAATGCCGAACGGAGACCGGGCGATCTTCAAATCGAGCGATCCATGGTGTCCGGTAGCGAGCCCTGATTCTGTCGGACCCCTCCCATTAGATCAACCGTAGAAAACGACCAAGACCCTCGTGATATCCTCGCCGTGGAGCATGACGTCAATGGAATTACACCGCCGAGTCCTAGGCTCGGGTCGAACCTGGGTCCCGTCCCCATTGCCCATCTTTATCTGCCTTCTGACCATCACAGCCGGCGCGATCCTCGCCGAGCCTCCCACGACCGAAGCCACCCAACCGGAAGGCCCATCTCTAAAAGCGCAGGACCAAAGCCAATCTGGAGAATCCAACACCCTCCCCCTCTCATTCGGCGTTTTTCCTTTCCTCGCGGCTTCCCACGTCGCCGACGGATTTTCCCCCCTGATCGCCCAGCTCCAAGCTCAGCTACAGCAGACGATTCAATATCGAAGCACCCGGGACTATCGCCAATATATGGAGCTGCTCGACCAAGGCGCATTCGATTTGGCCTATGTGCAGCCCTTCGACTACGTTCGTTTGGCCGAGCCCAAGGGGTATCGATGCCTCGTCCATCGACCGCGAGCATTATTTGCCAAAATCGTCGTCAACCACCGTAGCCCCAGCAACGGCTTGGAAGATCTGCGGGGCAAGACATTGGGGCTTCCCCCGGAGGTCGCCGCGATCAGCTATGTCAGCCGTTCCCTGATCCGACGCCTGGAATTGGATCGTGGTGAGCGCCCAATCCAACTCAAACATTTCCGTACCCACGACAGCTGCCTGCAACAGCTCCTGGTCGACAATGTAGATGCGTGCGCGGTGGGTGATTCCGCGGCGAGAGAATTCGAGAACCGCATGAATCTGGAATTGAAAATCATTGCCGAGACTCCCTCGATTCCGCCCTCACTCATCGTCGGCCATTCTCGTCTCGGAGACGCTCGGCTGAAACGAATTCAACGAATTCTTCATCAGATGGAGCAAGCACCGGCCACTCGCACGATTCTCGGCTTGGTAGCATCCGAACAGCTGATCCCCGCAAGTGATTTTGAATACAACCCGGTTCGGGATACCTGGAACGCGCTCAACGCTCGCCCGAGCCCCTGAGCAGGCGCTTCGGCTGAATAGGCTCAACCATGTCACTCCGCTACCGAATTGCCGCGACTATCTTCGTGCTCGAAGCCCTGATGATGGGATTAGTCCTATGGCGAACTTTCGAGCTTTCTCGGACGAATTACGAGCAGCAAATCGAAACGACCGAAGCCGTCATATTGCAGTTGATCGCAGAGCATTGTCGCCCGGGTCTAGGGACGCTCGAATACGCCGAACTCCAGACTTATCTGAGTCAGATCGAAGATCCTAGAATTCGCACCATTCTGCTCGCCGACCATCGCAATAGGGTGGTGGCTGCTTCGAAGCCCCAACTCGTCGGCCTGGATCTGCCGGATCTACAACCCGAGGGCGCGGAGCACTGGCGTACGGTCGAGATTCGAAACGCCGCCGGTCCCACCGGCACCCTCGCCATTCGCTTTTCTGATCAAATCGCCCACGCCAATACTCGGCGAATTCTCAAGAATGCCCTGGTGATTGCCGGCATCGGCATGGCGATCATCGCCGGGGTCGCCTTGTTGATGGGCCATTTGCTGACCCGCCGTTTGGTGGCTCTAGGTAAGGCTGTTCGACGCCTGGCCAGCGGAGACTTGACCGTTCAGGCAGATCTGAGGGGCGGCGACGAGGTCACCCGAGTAGGCGCTGCTTTCGACGAAATGGCCCGCAACCTGCAGGAGAACATCTCTATTCTGCAGGAAAAAGAAGCACAAATGAGGCTGCTGACGGACTCCTTGCCCGTCGGTATTTCTTATGTCGACGCCGATAAAAACGTCACTTTCATCAACCTGCAAATGTCGAAATGGCTGCGCTGGAATCGCGAGCAGACCCTGGGGAAGCCTCTCCAGGAGGTAACCGACCCCGAGCATTTGGAGGCCATTTTTGGCGGGCTCGACGCTGCCTTGCGCGGCAACATCGTGCACCAGGAGCGCAACCTGATCACTCCGACGAAAGAAGCCGTTATGGACGTCGTCAACTTGCCGGATATTGGATCTGACGGCGCGGTCCGTGGGGTCTACTCGCTGCTTCGAGACATTACCCATTCGAAGACCAGGGAAGCGGAAAGGGAGCGGCTGATGGTGGAGCTGGGTGCCAAAAACGCCGAACTCGAACAGCTCGCCTACACCGTCTCCCATGATTTAAAGAGCCCCCTGATCACCATTCTGGGCAGCGCTCAATACCTCGCAGACGAAATCGCAACCGAGGATCCTCGGGCGCACGAGGATCTCAGCCGCATTCGACATGCAGCCGAAACCATGGACCGTATGCTCGACGAACTCCTGGAACTCGCTCGGCTCGGGGTGGTCCAAGGCAAGAGTGAGCGGGTCTGCATCAAAGATTTGGCGGAGGATACGGTCCGCTTGCTTGCCGGCCGAATCGCTTCCCGAAAGGCCGAGGTCACCATCGCCGATCCGATGCCCATGGTGCTCGGCGACCGGCAAAGACTGCAGCGAGTGTTCCAAAACCTGGTAGACAACGCAGTTAAATTTACCGACGAAAGCCGAGCGCCTGAGATCGAGATCGGAGCCCGCATCTCGGAAGATTCTAAGGACGATGTCTTGTGTTGGGTCCGTGATCACGGGAGCGGAATCGCGGGCGACCTAGCGGATCGGGTGTTCGACCTCTTCCGTCAGGCCGACCGCAGAAAGGAAGGCACCGGCGTGGGTTTAGCTATCGCCCAGCGAATTGTGGAAGGCCACGGCGGGCGAATTTGGGTGGAATCCGATGGGATGGGGCACGGCTCCACCTTCTTTTTCACCCTTCCCGCCGCCGGCGGACGCCCAACCAAGAAAACCTTCGCCGGGCTCGAACCCCTCAACGACGGCCTAGGAGCCGAATGATTCGATGGCCCGCAGGACTTCGTCGATATCCTCGGCGGTATGGTCCGCGGAAATCTGAAATCGAATCGACTCGTCCCCTTTCGGCACCACCGGAAAGTTGAGACCGGTGGCCAAGATCCCCTGATCGAAGAGATGACGCACCAAAGCTGCGGTTTTGGGAGTGTCTCGAACCATCAGCGGAGTCACGGGATGGGGGCCGGCAATGGTCTCCCAACCGAGGTCCGTAATGCCTTTCTCAAACCGAATCGTCATCGCCCGGAGGTGCTCCAGTCGAGATCGGCCCTCGGCCGAGTCCAGAAGCTCGATGGCTTGGGTGGCGGCAGCGCATTCGCCAACCGTGATCGGATTCGAGTAGATGTAGGTTGGAGCCGTCTCTCGCAAGTATCGAATCAACGCTTTGCTGCCGACCACGTAACCGCCGTTGACTCCGAGCCCCTTGCCCAACGTGCCGACCAAGACGTCGGCTCGACCTCCGGTATGCTCCTCCGTCCCGCGGCCCGTTGCTCCCAGAGCCGCGACGCCATGGGAATCGTCGACCACCACAACCACACCTTCGTCGTAATGGTCGTCGTATTTCCTGGCGAGTTCCACGATCTCGGGTAGCGGCGCAAAGGATCCGCGCATGGAAAAGATACCGTCGGTCACCAAAATAGCGCGTTTGCCCGAGCCTTCCTGCAACGCTTTTTCCAACCCGGCCATGTCGAGATGGGGATAGATCTTCTTTTCCAGCGGGCGAGAAAGCCGCATGGCGTTGATGATGCAATTGTGGTTTAACTCATCACTGATCACCGTGGTTTCTTTGGTGATCAGCGGTACCAGAACCCCCAGAATGGTCGCGTAGGCAGCGCTGAAAATCATGCCTGCCTCTCGCCCGTGGAACGCTGCCAGGCGATCCTCTAGGTCCACGTGCTGTTGGTAGGTGCCCGAAATAAAGCGAACCGCTCCTGGCCCCGCACCGCAAGCGGAAGTGGCCTCTTCCTCAGCTGCGATCAGCTCGGGGCGCAAGGACAAACCGAGGTAATTGTTGGAGTTCATTTTCATAAACTCCTTTTTCCCCTGCCCAGCCAAGAAGTACCGCGGTCCCTTGGTCTCACGCGCCCGTTGCACGCCGGTGATCACCGATTCCGCGCCTTTGGCCGTCCCACGCGCTTCGAGGGCGGCGACCTCCGATGCCAAGACCTGCTCAAAACGTTCGATTGCCATGCGTATCTCCTCTTCAGGCGTCTTACCGCCATGGGATCATTCAAGGTGTGAATTTCGACCAGGAGCTCGAGTTCTCAGCTTGCCTTTCCTTAGGTGGAACCCGGCTCTTTTTGGGCCTTTCGGGCAATGTTCGACAGCATGTCTTCGACCATGGATTCTAGATCGTAGGCCGGCTGCCAGTCCCACTCCTCCCTGGCGGCACCATCATTCAATGAGTTGGGCCAGGAATCTGCGATTTGCTGCCGAACCGGATCGATGTCGTAGTCGATCTCGAACGCCGGAATATGTTTTCGGATGGATTCCGCCAGCTCTTCCGGGGTGAAATTCATGGCTGTCACATTAAAGGCGTTGCGATGGTCGAGTCTTGCGGGATCGGCCTCCATCACATCCACCGCCGCCTTGATCGCATCGGGCATGTACATCATGTCCAGACGAGTCTCCGGCCCCAAGAAGCTGGTGAAATTCCCATGGCGAACGGCGTGGTAAAAGATATCCACGGCATAGTCCGTGGTCCCGCCACCTGGAGGGGCGACGTGGGAAATGATGCCGGGATACCGGACCCCACGGGTATCGACACCGAACCGGCGGAAGTAATAATCGCACAGCAACTCGCCCGCGACCTTCGTGACTCCATACATGGTCGAAGGTCTTTGGACCGTATCTTGGGGAGTCGAATCCTTCGGCGTCCCCGCCCCAAAAGCTCCAATAGAGCTGGGCGTGAACACCGCACAGCCGTTGCTGCGAGCGATCTCGAGCACATGGTAAAGACCGCCCATATTGATTTCCCAAGCCATTTGCGGACGTTCCTCCGCCACGGCCGAGAGCAAAGCCGCGAGATGGTAAATCGTATCGATGCGATGCCGATCCACCACCTGCTGGATCTGGTCGTGATTGGTGCAGTCCACGTGCTCGAAAAGGCTTGGATCAGCCCCCCTCAGAGCGTCGGCAGACGGCATTTTGATGTCCGAAGCAATGACGTTGTCGACTCCATAGCACTCCCGCAGGGTGACGACGAGCTCCGAGCCGATTTGACCGAGGGCACCGGTCACGAGGATTCTTTCCATTCCAATCTCCAAAAATTTGAAAGCCCGGGGATGAACGTCCACCGGCCCGGCAGCTCAGGTCAGTTCGAGGTGGACACATCGTCCGTGGCCATTCGTTTGAGGGCCCCTCGATCCACTTTGCCCAAATGGGTCCGCGGAAAGGCCTCCAGAACCACGACTCTTCGTGGATGTTTGTAGGCCTGGAGCTGATCCAAGGCTAAGGTCTTGAGCTGGTCTTGAAGCTGCTCCTTGTCGACGTTCCCCTCGGTCAGAACGAAGGCATGGGGTTTGAGCAGCCCATGGTCGTCGGCAGCACCGACGACCGCGCACTCCTTGACGTTTGGGTGGGTCGAAAGGCAGTCCTCGAGTTCACGGGGAATCAGCCACCGTCCTCCCACTTTGATCGCATCGTCGCCCCGACCGCAATAGGTCACGTAACCGTCTTCGTCCATGCAAATCAAATCACCGCCGACGAACCAGGGGCCGCGAAACGCCTCGCAGCTTTTGTCCATATTCTGCCAATAACCCATGGCCCGAGCGTCCCCTCGGACCCACATTCGACCGACCTCGCCGGCCGGAAGAGGTCGATCGTCCGAGTCCCGGACTTGAATCTCGAAACCCTCGACCACCCGCCCCAAGGTACCGGCTTTGACGTCTCCCGGTCGATTGGTCACGAATACATGCCACATTTCGGCCGTGCCCAGCCCGTCCAACAGCTCGACGCCGAATTGCTCAACCCAAGCTCGATAAAGCGCGATCGGCAGCGCTTCACCAGCGGAGGTGGCAAAGCGCAGGCACGACAGATCCCGTTGCGCAGCGGTGGGATCTTCCACCATGCGCTGAACCAGGGTTGGGACATTAATTAAAATCGTCGGTCGATGGGTTTCGATCTTCTGGAACAGCACCTCGGGGGTGGGATGCTGGGGAAAAAGGACCGCCGACCCGCCCACCGAAAAGGGAAAAAATAGGTTGGCGCCGGTGGCATAACCAAAGAAGAGCTTGGGCACCGAAAGGGTGATGTCGTCGGCGCCGTAACCGAGGGTCTTCTGGGCATAGAGTTCCGTGGTGACGGCAAAAGACCGGTGGCTTTGGACCACTGCTTTTGGACGTCCGGTGGTGCCGCCGGAGTAGAGCCAAATCGCCGGATCATCGCGATGGGTACTTGCGGTCTGGAGTTCGTCAGGGTCTGCTTCAGACAAGGCAGCGACCAGGCCGTCGGCATGATCATTGGCGACTTCTCGTCCGGCCACCAAGAATCCACTTTCCAACCACGGCGAATTTTCGGCCGCGCTGCGAAAGCTCGGTTCGACCTCCCCTCCCACGATCAGCATCCGTGCTCGGGTGTACTCCATTTGGGCAGCGATTTCCTCGACCTTGAGCCGCGGATTCAGCATCACAACAACCGCGCCCAGCTTGAGCACCCCAAAAAGTGCCCCGACGAAGTCCGCACCATCCGCCAAAGCGATCAGCACTCGTTCCTCCCTGCGCACGCCGCGATGGCGCAGGGCCCGAGCGTAGTCTTGGGCTAGGGCGTGAACCTGCTGGTAGGTCATGTCGCCCTCGGGCAAGCGCAGGGCGATTCTTTCCCCCTGTCCCTCAGCCAAGCGGCGGTCCAAGAATAGCTCGGCGATATTCAAGCTCTCAGGAACCATGGATTAAGACTCCGGTTGATGCTCGGGGCGAAGAAGATCGAAAACTGTTTTGACCGGGGCAAAGATTTCCCCCGGCACCTCGACAAAAACCGTATTCCAACGAGCCATCGAGCCGTTCCACAGCCCGGGACGCTCCAGGGCCTTCAGCTCTCGGCCCTGGTGGGATTTGGTCGTGGTGAAGACGGCCGTGGGGTCGACGAATCGGGTCAAGTCATAGGCGTTACCCCGATGGTCCCGGATTCGACACACCAAGTGGACCGGATTGAAGTGAGTCGCTTGCTCAACGATCCCATTCTGGGTTGGGTCGTCGCGATCGATTTGCGAGAGCTCGACGATCTGCGGTGTAACTCCGCCGCCGGCTTCGACCCAAAAGGGTCCGCCCCCGGGCTCACCGGTGTTGGGCACGACTCCCGCGACTCGCAGGGGGCGATCGAGAAGCTCGATCAGAAACGCTTGTTGGGCTCGGCCCGGTCGCTGGATCATGGCTTCGAGATCCTTTCGCCCGAGCAGTTCGGCGACCCTTGAGATCTCCTCTCCGAGGGCCGCGGATTCTGATCTGGCCCGCTCTACCCGACTCAGGATCTCGATCAATCGCGCTTCGAGGTCGACTAAATATCCACCCAAAATTCGATTCCAACGAAGGACTTCGCGACGCCGATGCGCAGGCTGAATATTGTCGATATTGCGCACAAACACCAGATCGGGTGCAAACCGCTGAAGGTTACCCAACAAGGCGCCGTGGCCGCCCGGACGAAAGACCAGCCGGCCCTGCTCGTCGCGAAAGGGACCGCCGCCCAAAGCGCCGGCCACCGTGTCGGTTTCGGGCCCTTGGACCGACAGCGAAATCTCGAACGAAACCCGGAATGTTTTCTCTAAACGCGCCGTAATTTTTCGCAGTTCGGAGCGAAAGATCAGCTCTTGGTGCTGGGGAATGGTGAAATGAATCCGACACTGCCCCTGGCCGTCGGGTAAGTGCTCGGCGGCTTCCACCAATTGCTCCTCGAGAGCGGTCAACCCCCGCCCGCCCGGTTCTTCTCGACCCCGTGCTTCTCGGTGGAAAGGGATCAGCGCTTTGGCGGCGGAAGCGTATCCAAGACCCTGCTCCCCGAGCATCGCATCGAGCACCGGTCCCGCTTGCCCTTCCCTGGCGAGCCGTGCCAATCCCAGCCCACGCCGTTGGAGTTCGTCGTCCAAGGCCGCACGGAAGGGTATTCGATCCATTTCAGCCAACAAACGCATCGCGGCTGGGTTCGCCGCGGGCTCGTCGTCCGCCTGAGCCGACAGCAAATCCTTAAACATTCTGCTGGCAGCGCCCGACGCCGGAACGAATTTGCTGAACCGCCCTCGCTCAACTGCCTGATGAAACGAGTTTTGGTAGTGCTCGTAGCGCGATTCCTCCAGCCGGACGATGCCGTCGCCTATCCGACAAGCGCGATGGAGCTTGGCGGCCGGCGGTGGGTTGTCCAACAAGGCCAGTTGGCGCTCGACTTCTTTGACAGTTAGACCATGGGCCGCGATTTGCTGCCGATCTGAGTCTCTGAGCTTCCACTCTCCAAGCGCTTCCCGATCAAGGCTCATTTGCCGCTCCTAGGCCTGATACCGAGGCAATTCGTCCTTGAGATCCTGCAGCCGCTGGGCTGCGGCGTCCTTGGGCGACAAAAGAGGCTCCCCCGCTAGGGGCCAGTCAATTCCAATGTCCGGATCGTTCCACAAGACCCCGATTTCGTGGCCCGGATCGTAGACGTCAGTGCACTTATATTCCACTTGGGCAACTTCCGAGATCACCAGAAAGCCGTGCAGGAAATCCGGCGGAATGTAGAGCTGGCGGAAGTTGTCGGCGGTCAACATCTCGCCGACCCACTGGCCGAAGTGGGGAGAGCCCACGCGCATATCAACTGCCACGTCGAAGATCTCCCCTTCGATGCAGCGCACCAATTTACCTTGGGGTTTGCGGCTCTGGGCATGCAGGCCACGGAGGGTTCCCCGATGGGATTTGGAATGATTATCCTGGACAAAAGTTGCCCTGAGACCGCCCGCAGCGAATTTTTCCTGGTGGTAGGTTTCGAGAAAAAATCCTCGATCGTCGGGGAAGACCCGCGGCTCAATTAGAAGCACGCCCGGCAGAGACAACTCGATAACCTTCATGCTTGTATCCCCAGCCGTTGACGGCCATATCGATCAGAGACCGCCGCACACCAATCCCGGTTGGCTAAATACCACCGGATCGTCTCCCTCAGCCCCGACTCGAAATGATGCTTTGCCTTCCAGCCCAGCTCTGAGCTGATCTTGGAGCTGTCGATAGCGTAACGGCGATCGTGGCCGGGCCGGTCGGTGACGAAAATCTTGAGATCCTTATAATGCTCGATCGCTCGATCGGCTGCGGCAAGATCCGGATTTTCAGACGGCGGCAGCTCTTCCTGAAGGATCTCGCAGATCCGATCGACAACCTCGAGGTTGGTGCGTTCGTTAAAACCGCCGATGTTGTATTTCTCGCCGGCCCGCCCCTTTTCCAGGGCCAGCAGAATGCCACTGCAATGGTCATCGACGTAGAGCCAGTCACGGATGTTCTTGCCATCGCCGTAAATCGGCAGGTCCCGGCCTTCCAAGGCGTTGAGAATCATCAGTGGAATCAACTTTTCGGGGAATTGCAATGGGCCGTAATTATTCGAACAATTGGTGATCACCGTGTGCAGACCATAGGTGTGGAAATATGCCCGAACCAGGTGATCGGCTGCCGCTTTCGAAGCCGCATACGGGGAATTCGGGGCATAGGGCGTCTCTTCTTCAAAAAGACCTTCGTCGCCGAGGGACCCGTAAACCTCGTCGGTGGACACGTGCAGGAAACGAAAATCAGCTCGCTCCGGCGCTTCGGCGACCCAATGTCGCGCGACTTCCAAAAGCTCGAAAGTGCCGACAATATTGGTGTTGACGAACTCGCCGGGGCCGTCGATCGATCGATCGACGTGGCTCTCTGCGGCGAAATTGATGATCGCTGTAGGAGCAAAGCTGTCGAATAGCTCGCGCACGGCCTCACGATCCGTAATATCGCCTTCGAGAAAGCTGTAGGAAGAATGATCCTCAACCGCTTTCAAGCTTTCCAAGCTTCCTGCGTAGGTAAGCTTGTCGAAGACCAACACCTCGGCCGAGCTGTGTTCGAAGACGTGTCGCAAGAAATTCGATCCGATGAAACCGGCGCCGCCGGTCACAATCCATCTATCCATATCTAGGTCCGATCTTTATCTAGGTCCGATCTTTGATGGCGTCCGGAAAGTCCCGGGAGCTTGAGATCCGGCGGGGAGCCGGAGGGAAAAAGGTGTCGCACCGGGCGCCGTCGGGGGGCACCCGAGACGCGGTCCGTCGGCCGACGACGGCCAGAGTATACCCGGATTGACCAAGGCCGGCAGACCTGTTCCCGGAGACCATTTGTCGAAGTCTGAGCTCAAAGCCGCCCCAAAGCTGTCGTGTCCAAAGGGGGGCTCCGCGAGGCTAGGCAAGGGCTCGGCCATGCGGTACCGTTACGCCGCCATGACGTCCTTCCAAGCCCTCATCTTGGCCTTGATCCAAGGCCTGACCGAATTTCTACCCATCAGCTCCTCGGCCCATGCCATCCTGACCCCAATTCTCTTCGGCTGGTCCGACCAGGGATTAACCTTCGACATTGTGACCAATGCAGGGACTCTCACCGCCGTGCTGGTCTATTTTCGTCAGGATCTCTTCCAGCTTCTGACCCGTGGCGAGGCCTGGAAGCCGGCCCCGGGTTCCGGTTCGCCGATGGGTCTGGCTCTGGTCCTCGCAACTCTACCGGTGGTGATCGTCGGCGCTCTCTTTTATTCGTGGATTTCTACCAGCGGCCGCAACGCCCTACTGATCGCCCTATTGTCGATCGGTTTCGGCTTGCTCCTGGGCTGGGCGGATCATCGCTCAGTTGGTGACCGGGACCTAGATTCTCTGACCCTTCGAGACGCCTTGTGGGTCGGATTGGCGCAAGCTTTTGCTCTGCTGCCGGGGACCTCGCGTTCGGGTGTGACCATGACGGCTGGGCTGCTGCTCGGTTTTAGTCGAGGGCAAGCCGCGAGATTCTCGTTCTTGCTCTCGATCCCAGTCAGCCTCGCTGCCTTGGCCCACGACCTCCGAGAGCTACTTTCCGGCGCTGCCTTGAGCGCAGGATGGGTCCCCCTGGCGATCGGCTATGGGGCCTCAGCCGTGTCGGCCTATTTGGTCATCGACTGGCTGCTGACGTGGCTCCAGAAGCAGAATATGATGATCTTCGTGGTTTACCGAGTGATCCTGGGTCTGGTTATCCTGGCCCTTCTCTGGCTCATGTAGATCTACGCGATCTCAGACCTTCCCCACTTTCCGGAGCGGTATCCCTTTCTTGACTCTGACAGTTTTTCCCCAGGGTTGACAGAAAAACCGGCTGATTGGTAGGATTTGCTTGCGAGGGGGCGAAATCCTCCTCTCATCCCTCCCAACGAGGGGCGCCAAGCGCCCCTCCTTTTTTTGCCTGATTTAAGCCGCTTCTGATTCATATCGCTTGATTTTTTAATGCTTATTCAGGGCAAAGAGGTTTTGGTCACGGGCCATGGACTGATGGGCCGAGGTCGGCTCCTCGCTCCGACCATCATCCCCGCCAGACCAGGGGATTCCAAGGTAAGTAGGCGCCCAACCGGCAAAACCTAGGCTTGAATTTACAGCCGAGATTCCCGAATTCCCACAGCTGTGAACCGGAGATTTCACAATCGATCCCGGCCCGGAAACCATTGAAACCAAAACATCTGGTGATCAGGTGAAAGGTCAAGAAAATGTTAGAGGAACCTTTTCGACCGAGCGTTCGAATTTAGCTCGTCTCATCTCCGCGGACACCTTCAACTTCTCGATTTGCGCACCGAATTCGATCAAAGGCCCAAAAGGCCGGCCTTGAAATCTTCGCTGGGTGGCGCCTTTCCGATCCAACAGCCGAAAAGCGCATCGGCGAACGGTTTACCTTTGATCTCACCCGCTTTGGCTCCCCTGACCGTTAGGCGCAGGCCTTTGCCCGGCTCATAGGTGAACACCATTCGGTCCAAGGCTTTGACGTCCTGCATCCAACTCCCCAACTTCTCGAAATCTTCTTTCAAGCTCGAAGAAGAAGCACCCGAAGCCGATAAGCAGTCGTTCCAGGCTCCTACCAGCGAGTCTTTACCCACCGACCTGAGGAATTCCATTTCCAACTTTCGGGGGCTGTCAGTTGAGAGAATTTTGGCCTCGTCTTGTTGTTGTTTCGGCAGGTAGAGGCCCGCCACGTAGACTTTGAAGATCGCCTTCTTGCGCAATCCCATGCCGTTCAAGACCAAGGTATGGTCGCCCACTTTCGTGCTGTCCGACATGGAGACTCCGGCCAGTTCACCGGCGGAGGCAGGCATGCCCCAAATCGCCGACAAAAAGAACAGGGCCAAACCGAGCCCAATTGTTTGCTTCACAGACTCACCCATGGATGCGCGCTCCTTGTGGGGAAATTCCCCGATGGTAGATCTTTCTGTCTTCCTTTGCGTAGGTGGTGCTGAACCGACTCGGCAATAATCCATCTAACCACGGACGCACCGACGACGAATCAGCATCGACATCTTAGCGTCGATCCTGCGTAAAGGAACCCTTGACCGCCGTGAAAGCACCCGCCCCCACCGACGACCAGTTGGTTCAGGCTGCCCTAAAAGGCTCAGCCGACGCCTATCGATGCTTGGTGGAGCGTTACCAGCGACCCGTTTTGTCGGTCATCGCGCGCATGGTTCGTGATCCGGGTCTGGCGGAAGACCTGACCCAGGAGTCGTTCGTCAGAGCTTTTCAACGATTGGCGTCGTTTGAGCAAGGTCGCAGCTTCTCGAGTTGGTTGTTCAAAATTGCCCACAACCGAACCATCGATCATCTGAGGCGTAAGCAGCGTCCGACGGTGCCCCTCGAGGCCACCGATGCCTCGGGTGAAGAATCTTGGGAGGTGCTCGAGGCACCGGATCATCAATCGCCCCAGAGGTTGGCCGAATCCAGCGAGCTCGGCCTAGCCATCGATCGCGCCTTAGCCGGTCTGCGCCCCAATTATCGGCAGATCCTGATGTTGAGATTCCAGGCCGGCTTGAGCTATCAGGAAATTGCGGAAGCCATGGAGGTCAGCTTGGCGAGCGTTAAAGTCCTGCTTCACCGGGCTAGAAAGCAATTGGCGGCAGAATTGACCGCCAGTGGCCTGGCCCCCGATTCGGATTCGGTGGCATGATCTGAAAAACTCACCATCCCGGCGTAACACCGGGAGCTGAGGACCCGTAAGGTTCGGGGAAGGGACAGATTCCCCGATTTGAGGGACGATCGAAAACGCCGGAGCTAATGGAATGAGCCGAGATATTCTGCACCGCTGGCTACAGCTGGAAGGCACCGATAGGGACGAAGAGGCGGAGATCGCTCTCTTGGAGCTCTTCGGCAGCTTGGCCACGCCCGCGCCTTCTCCCCAGCTCGCCGACCGTGTGCTTCGCCAAGCCGGAATCGTGCGGCCCGAGGACCTACAGGGTTGGAGCCGTTATCTGACCATCGCTGCCCTTCTCATGACCGGATCGGCGACCGCTTGGCTCGCTCCCCTGCTGCTCGGCTTTCTCTTCGCTCTGGATCTCGGGGCTGCCATTAGCCTCTCGGCTGAAGCCCTGGCCGCCACCGCCCAGATATTGGCTGATCTATGGGCCTTTGGCTCCGCCTTCGGCAGCTTCGGCCGAGCCCTTTGGTTGGCGGCAGGTAGCCCACAGGCCCTCATCGCATTTTCACTGACCACGACGTTCGTTTTGATCGTCGGCCGTTGTTTGATCGCCTTGATCAGCTCTCAGAGGAGCCACACCCATGTCCCGATTTGACGCCATCTCCCGGATACTCGCATCGCTCCTGGCCCTGATGCTTCTAGCCACAGCGGTCGGAGCCCAGGACGTGCCGACCCTAGAAGAGATTCAACAGAATTATCGCGTGGTTCAATTGAGCCGCGGCTGGGTGCTTCAGCCCCTGGAAGGCGACGACTTCAACACCCTGGAAATTCTCGACGGAGCAGTCACGATCGACGGCTCCGAACTCTCCGAGTCCGACCTTCGGAGATTTGTCGACGACGATGCGGATTGGATCCTCGCTTTGGCCGCGGGTGCGGCTCCGAACTCGAGATTAGAAGTTGAGGAGGCCGACCCCGCTCCAGCTTCAGCTCCAGCTTCAGCGCCCCAGCCACCGGAGCCGCCTGAGGTCGACAACGACGAGCAGCACGACGAGCACCAAGGTCGCCGGGATCGGCATCGGTACCGTAATCGGCGTGATACCCAAGTCTCTTTCGGTAGCGGCTTGCACATCGAAGAGAATGAGTCCGTGCGGGAAGTGGTGCTCTTCAGCGGACCGCTCACCGTCGACGGTGAGGTCGACGGCGACGCCACCGTGTTGCTCGGCTCGGCCCATGTAGATGGGCGAATCGACGGCTCATTGGTGGTGGTCGGGGGCTCAGTCTACTTGGGACCCAATTCCGTCATCGAGGGCGACGTGGTGGCCGTGGGCGGCGGCATCCATCGCGAGCCGGGCTCCGAGGTAGACGGTGAAATTACACAAGTTGGTGTGGGCGAGGCGATCGACCTCGGTGACTTACGCATTGACCTCGGTGAGCCGGACTTCTTCTGGCCGAGCTTCGAGCTATTCGATTTCTCTTGGTTCGACCTCTTCGGTCGCGCCATTGGGCTGGGCCTTCTGGCGATCGTGTTGCTCTTCGTTTTCCTCTTGGCGCCCAATAAGGTCGAGGCGATCAGCCACCGGGCTCAGCTGGAGCCGTGGAAATCCGGCTTGGTCGGCCTGTTGGTCGAGGTGCTCTTCGCCCCCCTCCTGGGTTTGGTGTGCATCGTGCTCTTGATTTCGATCGTCGGAATTCCTCTGTTGATTTTTGTTCTTCCGCTGATGTGTTTGGCAATCGTTTTCTATCTTCTGCTGGGATTCGCCGGAGTCTCTCTGAGCACGGGACGCTGGATTCAGAAGCGCTTCGATTGGCAGGGTCTCGGCGGTTACCTCTTGCTGATGGCCGGATTGTTCTTCCTTTACGGCTGGTCGATTTTGGGCGAGGCCATGTCGGTCACTCCTTGGCCGATCCGCTTGACCGCCATCCTCCTGCTGATGCTCGGTTTCTGTCTGAAATACTTGGCCTGGACCATCGGTTTGGGAGCAGCGATCCTGGATCAATTCTCGCCCATCCCCCAGACACCCGGTGTTGCAGCTTGGACGGGACGCCCGATGGAAACCCCATCACCCGTCACTGCTCCTCCGCCGGTATCGGAAGCCGAACCCGACCCCTTGGACCCATCAGCAGATGATTCTGCTGACTATTCCGCCGCTGGCTATTCCGCCGATAACTCTTCGGACTTCGAGCCGGATGGCGAGGATGGGGATTCGAAGAATCGTCCTTAGCAGGCCAGCGAGAGGGGTCCAACCAAAAACTTGCGGGCTTTCTTGTTCAAGAAGGGCTAGATCTGCAATTATTGGCGCATGCAGACTTTCTTAGCCCTACTCCTGTCGATTCTCTCCGTGACAGTGAGGGCACCTCGTCTGGCCGCGAGCTATCCCATCCGCCCTAGCTGAGCCCACATGGAACAAGCCCTTCTTTTCCCTGAGCTACTTCCGGAGGCTCCCGAGCCCGATCCGGAGGACGCTTCACCACCCCAGCCACGCCCCCGCCCGAGGGCTCGATGGCAGCGCCCCCCTGAGCTCTTCCCCGAGCATGCCGCCGCCATGCGCCGGAAGGCCGAGGCTGCTTTGAGAGCCGCCCGGATTGCCGCCGATCGGTCCGCAAAAGGTAGCCCGGGACGGCGACCGATGGTGCGAAATCCGATTTCGGCGGTGATTTGTGTGGTCCGTCGTGAGGTTTGGGGCTCCAGGCCCAAGCTCGCCCGGGCGGCCAAGGTTCCCGTGGATTGGATCGCACGGTTGGAGCAGGAGGTTTGGTCGGGACGGGTAATCGACGAGCTGGCTTTTGAACGACGGCGATCCGAACTCATCCGTCGCATGTTGGGGCTCTCAATCGTCGAGCTGCTCGATATTGAGGAAGACCGGTTGGATCTATCCGTGGCGCTGGAAACCTGTCTCGACCGGGCGCGCAAGATCAAAGCCTCGGGCAAACTCTGAATGGCCCCATCCAGGTTTGCTCCTCGTGGGATCTACCAATCTTTGGGATCTAGGGTGCGAGGCAAGGGAGTCAGGTTTTCGAGGCCATTCTCGCCGACCACATAGAGATCCTCGATGCGCACCGCCCACCCCGCTGCTTCGTCGTAGAGCCCCGGCTCGAGGGTCACCACGTCGCCAACTTCCAGGCGGCCTTCATCTTCTGCCGCATGGAGACGAAAGCTCGGCAGCTCATGGAGTTCAAAACCTACCCCGTGGCCAAGCCCATGGACGTAGCCGCGGGTGGTTCCCGGATCGCTCACCGGCGTGGGATAACCGGCCTTGCCGAGCAGCTCACAGACCGCGTTTTGCAGATCCCACCCCAAGACCCCGACCTCCGCCTGGGATTCGGCGAGTTCAAGCGCCGCCTCGACCCAACGGTGTCCTTCGCCCAGGGCTTTGCTCGGCGGGCCGACGCAAAATGTGCGCGTGCAATCCGCAAATAACCGTCCCTTGGGAAAAATATCCACCACCAGCGATTCCCCGGCCCGTAATACTCGATCGTCGGTGCCTGTGTTGTGGGGAACAGCACCTTCTTCTGCCGGTGCGATGATGTTTTGGCTCGGCTGGGTGAGGTGATAACGGCAGAGTTCTAGGCCTACCTCGCGACGCAACACTCCCACGGTCAGGGGCGCCTCCGACCACCTCAGAAGCCCGCCGACGAACTCTGCTTGGCGCAAGATCTCCGCCACCCGATGGAAGGCCGAGCAAGTGCCGGCAGCAGCTTCTCGAATGCCGTCCAAATCCGAGTCTGATTTGACCTTGCGTCGCCGGTCCAACCAAGGCTCAGCAGGTACGAATGACCAACCCTCCCCTTCTAAACGACGGCAACAGGCGGTGATTAAACCTGCGGACAGGGAACCCGCGATACCCAGGGTGCCGGGGCTCATGCCGCATAGATGCAAAGCCCGCGACAACACGTTCGCCCACAGCTCGTCGGGCGAGCAGCCGTCGCGAGACCATCGCAGGATGTCCAATTGCTCGGGGGTCAACAAATCGAGGCCGCTCAAAGCGGCCTCTTGACGCTCCATCGGCGAGAGATAACCCAACTTCGGCGATCCGCCATTGGGAATCACCACAAAGCTGGACGCGAGCCGTCCGCCGCCCGTGAACGGAGCAATATGTGGGTCTTCCGAGGACTGGGCCACCACAAGGCAGCCTTGCCAGTCCCCGTCGGACGTCTTTATTCCCGTGAACTCCGGTGTTTCCGTAGGCTCCAGGGGTTCCCTGGGCTCCGGAGTGGCAGAATTTGGAATTCGGAACTCCTGATCAGGCTACGGCGATGTCGTTCTTAGTCAGGAAATTCTCGAAAGCGCTCTTGGGCATCGCACCCATCATCCGATCCTTCACCTCGCCGTTCTCGAACAGGATGAAGGTAGGGATGCTCTGCACACCGAATTTAACGGCGAGATCCTGTTGGTTGTCGATATCGACTTTACCGATCGTCACGGAGCCGTTGAACTCGTCCGCTAATTCTTCGAGTACCGGAGCGACCATTCGGCAAGGTCCGCACCAAGCCGCCCAGAAGTCCACCAGCACGGGGCCGCCGGCAATGGCTTCACTGAAGTTGTCGGAGTTCAGCTCAAGAATCTTTTCGTTGGCCATCAACTTTCCTTCCGTAGTCTTCGCTATTTGATCCGGCACGACCGGCTCAGCCAATCGCTACCGAGGTTTTGCTCATCGGCTTGGTCTCGCTCCATGGGGAGCAGGCTCCAAGTCGTTACGATTCTTTAGATACACAAAAGAGCCAAAGGGTTTCATGCTTGTCCGTCGCCGGTCGCCGGACTCATTCCTGTAAACGTCGCCGGACGGCAAAAAATTCTCGCGTCGCTTCCACATCTCGGCTGATCTGGGCCGAAAGGTCCATCACACTCGGGAACATCTTCTCGTCTCGCAGTCGCTTGAAGAACATAATCTCGACTTTTTCACCGTAGACGTCGGCGGAAAATCCCAGGATGTGGCTCTCGACTACTTTTTGGTAGTTCTCGTACACGGTCGGGCGTGTTCCGACGTTGGTGACGCAATCAAAGGTTGCCGGCATGTCCGGAAAGTAGACCTGGCCGCAGTACACGCCGTCGCAGGGCAAGTGCTCGTTGTCGGGCTGTAGATTGATCGTCGGCCAGCCGAGGCGTGCCCCCATCTGATCTCCCCTCACGATCCTTCCGGCCACACCATAAGGTCGCCCGAGCAGCTCCATGGCGAGCCCGACTTCACCTTCCCGGATCGCCTGGCGGATACGGGTAGAAGATATGACCTCCCCTCGATAGGTTTCTTGGCCGATGCCGTGGACCGCAAAACCGAGGTCCTTTCCCATTCGGGCCAAAAGGTCCACGTTGCCCTTGCGCTCCTTGCCGAAGCCGAAATCGTCTCCGACGAAAATCTCCTCGAGGGCTAAACGGCCGTGCAGAAAATCCCGAACAAAGGCTTCTGGATCCGTATGTGCCAGCTCGTGGGTAAACCGGATGAACAGCAGAACGTCGATGCCCGCCTCTTCGAGCAAGCGCAGCCTTTGGTGTTCGAGGGTCAGAATAGCCGGGGTCGAATCCGGCCGCAGCACCGAAACAGGGTGGGGATCGAAGGTAATCAACACGGAATCCACGCCCAGCTCCTTGGCCCGTGCGACCGTAGAGTCGATCACCTTGCGCTGCCCGAGGTGGATACCGTCGTAGTTACCGATCGTCGCCACCCCGCCGTAGGGCAGATCTGCGCTCTTCAGGGCGTCGTGAATCACCTGCATGCTGTATCCCATATCCTCGGCTTTTAGTCTGCGACCGTACGCCACACGTCGGCGGACTCGGCGACTTCGATGCCCGGCGCGCCTTCGGGGCCCACCACATGGCCCACTAGATCGTCGGCATAGGCCTCGCTGATTTCCACTTCAGCCAGGGTGCCGGCCGGAGCAAAACCGTCGTTGATCAGCAAACGCCCATCGATGTCGGGCGCCATGCCATGGTGACGCGCTTGCAGGAGATGTTCCGTCTCCTCGCAAACCCCTTCCACCAAAGCCGTCATTCGGCGCCCTACCAAGGCCTTTCGCCGCTGCAGGGAAATCGGTTTTTGCGCTTCGAGCAGCTCCTCGTAGCGGCGGGTTGCTTTGGACCTGGGTACGCGACCCGGCAGCTCAGCGCCCGGTGTGCCATCTTCGGGGCTGTAAACGAATCCGCCGAGGTGGTCGAATTCTGCCCTTTCAATGAATTTCAGCAAATGCTGGAAATGCTCTTCGGTCTCACCGGGAAAGCCGACAATGAATGTGGATCGCAGAAAAACGTCCGGAGCCAGCTTGCGGGCCTTGTCCAGAAGCCGAAGATAGCGCTCCGCGCGGCCACCACGACGCATGGCCTTGAGCATGTCCGGGTGGCTGTGTTGAAGGGGCATGTCCACGTAGGAGCAGAACCGCTCTTCTTGGCCCATCAGGCGTAACAGCTCTTCGTCGAGGGTGGTTGGATAGGCGTAGAGGAATCGGATCCAGGGAAAGGTGGTTCCTGCCAACAATGCTTCCACCAAACGGGTCAAGCCGTGTTTGCCGAGGCCGAGATCCTCGCCATAGCGGGTGGTGTCTTGGGCGACCAAACAGAGTTCGGTCACACCGGACGACCGCAACACGTTGGCTTCCTCAACCAGGCTGTCGATGGTGCGGCTGCGGAATTGTCCCCGCCACTTGGGAATCGCACAGAAAGTGCAAGGGTTATTGCAGCCCTCGGCGACTTTTAGGTAACCGTATCCACGGGTTGTGAGCATCCGGGGCGCGGTGTGGTCGAACACCACATGACTCGGGCTCGGAGCCGCCGGCGCATCGCCACCCAAGGTCACGACCTTGTCCACTTCCCGGAGCTGATCGAGGGAGACGAAACCGTCGATCTCCGGAATCTCTGCGGCCAGCTCCTGACCGTGACGGTTGACCATGCAACCCGCCACCAGCAGCTTCTTAGGTCCGTTTCCTTCAGCCTTGCGCTCAGCCATTTCCAGAATGGCGTCGATCGACTCTTGTTTGGCTTCGTCGATAAAACCGCAGGTGTTGACGATCACCGTTTCCGCTTGCTCAATGTCGGCGACGATTTGGAAGCCTTTCTGGCCCAACTCACCGAGCATGATCTCACTGTCGACGCGATTCTTGGGGCAACCCAAGCTGATCATTCCGACGCTGTTGGGGCGGGCGGCGAGATCACCGTTCTTAGGATCCGTGGAAAAACTCATAGACTCTCGATCTTGATTCAGCTGAAAGCCCGCGCCGGCTGCGGCCAGGGCGCGGCCTGATCGGCGGGCACCTCGGGAATGTGCGGGTCATTGCGCGTCGCAGGGTCGTCCCCCGGGATCGGGCGACGTCGTGTGGAGCGTCAGTCTAACAGATCCGTCGTTTCAGGTCTTCCCATAACGGCCGGTGGAAGCGCCGACTATAATGGCGATGGCCGGCTGCCGACGCGGCCCATGGCCACCCACCCGAGAATTCAATTGAGGATCAAGATGATTTTAAAGGCATCCCGATTTTTGCCCTTAGCTGTCGTAGGTTTAACCATGACCGTCGCCTGCGCGGGCCCCGATTCACAACCCCCCAAAACCGAAGAGGCAGAAAGCGAAGCGACCTCGATGGACCGCCCAGACCTCCACTCTTTTGCCCGCCCCGCCGAGGCCTCGGTGAAACACCTGGACCTCAGCCTAGATGTAGATTTCGAGTCCAAAACCCTCACCGGGCGGGCTTCCCTGCACCTAGAGAGGCAAGCCGATGCCGAGTATCTCCATCTCGACACCCGTGACTTGACGATTCAAAGCGTCTCCTGGAGTAGCGGACCGGATGCCGAGCCCCAAGAAACCACTTTCGAGCTCGGCGATAACGTCGACACCCTCGGCCGAGAGCTGAAGATCTCTCTGCCGGCCGACGCGACGATCGTGCACGTGGACTACGTCACCTCGCCCCAGGCGGCGGCTGTGCAATGGCTGGACCCGGCCCAAACCGCCGGTGGCGAGCAGCCGTTTCTCTTCACCCAAAGTCAAGCGATCTTGGCCCGAACTTGGGTGCCGATTCAGGACACCCCCGCGGTTCGTTTCACCTACAACGCCACGGTCAAAGTTCCGCCCCAGCTGCTGGCGGTGATGAGCGCCGAGAACCCTCAGGCGCTGAATGACGAAGGTGTCTATTCCTTCAACATGCCCCAGGCCATTCCGTCCTACCTGCTGGCTCTGAGCGTGGGAGACCTGGCCTTTCGGTCCATGGGCGAGCGCACCGGCGTTTACGCCGAACCTTCGGTGGTGGAATCCGCAGCCTGGGAGTTCGCCGAAACCGAACAGATGATCGACGTCGCAGAGGAACTCTACGGTCCTTATCGCTGGGGACGTTTCGACATCTTGGTGTTGCCGCCCTCATTTCCTTTCGGCGGCATGGAGAATCCCCGTTTGACCTTCGCCACCCCGACTATTTTGGCCGGTGATCGGTCGTTGGTGGCGCTGATCGCCCACGAGCTGGCCCACTCCTGGTCCGGCAACCTGGTCACCAATGCCACCTGGAACGATTTCTGGCTCAACGAAGGATTCACCGTCTACCTCGAACGGCGCATCATGGAAGCGGTTAATAGTCCGAGCTATGCGGCGATGTTGGCCCGCCTCGGCCGCCAAGACCTCGACCAAACTCTCGCTGATTTCGGCCCGGGCCACGCCGACGGCCACCTCTTCTTGAATCTCGAGAATCGCGATCCAGACGACGGCATGACCGATGTCGCCTATGAGAAGGGGTATTTCTTCCTGCGGACCCTCGAAGAAAGCGTTGGACGTGAAAAATTCGACAGCTTCTTGAAAGCCTGGTTCGACGCCAACGCTTTCAAATCCAAGACGACCCGTGATTTCCTCGCCTATTTGGATAAAGAGCTGATCGCCGGCAACCAGGAGCTGGCGGATTCCCTGCAAGTGGAAGCCTGGGTCCACGGCCCGGGAGTGCCGAGCAACGCGCCGGTCATCGAAAGCGACGCGTTCGAGAAGGTCGACGCCGCGCGGGCTGAGTGGATGGCCGGCAAAGACCCGAAACAACTGGCGACTTCCAAGTGGACCACCCACGAATGGTTGCACTTCTTGCGCGGTGTTCCCTATGACGTGGGTACCGAGAAGATGGCCCAGCTCGACGAAGCATTCAATTTCACGGCCACGGGCAATTCGGAAAAACTCCACGAATGGCTGTTGCACGTGATCGGCAGCCGGTACGAGCCGGGTTACGAAGCCCTCGAGGACTTCCTCACGCGGCAGGGACGGCGCAAATTCTTGCAACCCCTCTACTCGGCCATGGCCGAGCACGAGGACTTGCTGCCCATGGCCAAAGAAATTTACGCCAAGGCCCGCCCGGGTTATCACTCGGTTTCTTCGGGCACCATCGACGGCATCCTCGACTGGCAGGGCTAACAGGCTGTGGCAAAAGTCTCGCCGCGCTGTGAGCGGCCCTTTTCCGCCAGCTCAGCGTTGCAGAATCTTTGAATATCACGTTACTCATGCGATTCTGCGCCTCGATCTGGCGAAAAATTGCTCGCTCTCGCCAGCGCCAGACTTCCGCCACAGCCTGCTAAAGGTCGACCCGTTAGACGATCGACAAGACATACCGGAGATCGAGGGAGGGCCGCGGAAAGATCCGCGGCTCTTTTTTTGGTGTGCTCGGCGGCCGCAGGGACGAGTCCAAGTGTTCGTCAAAACCCCAGGATATGAATCCTCAGGAGTTGTCGAGACGCGGCCTTTGGCCTATACTTTCGCAGTCAGTGAAATTTCGCCGATACTTGAGAATCCGCAAAACAATTCACCGCCTGCGTGACGCCGCCCAGCGAGAGGGCTCCGATCCCCCCGCTTCTCACTCCATTTCTCCGATAAAATTCATAGCTATGCCCAATACACGCCCAATCAAAAAGTTGATGTGCGCGAATCGCGGTGAAATCGCGATCCGTGTTTTCCGTGCCGCGACCGAGCTCGGAATCCGAACCGTTGCGATCTTCAGTCGTGAGGACCGGGTTCACCTGCACCGCTACAAAGCGGATGAGGCCTATGTAGTCGGGCGGGGAAAAAGCCCTGTGGCCGCTTATCTCGACATCGAAGAAATCATTGCGACCGCCAAAGAGAATCAAGTCGACGCCATCCATCCGGGTTACGGTTTCCTGTCGGAGCGTGCGGACTTCGCTCGGCGGTGTGCCGAGGAGGGCATTACTTTCATCGGCCCCAGCCCCGAGGTCTTGGAAAGCTTGGGAGATAAAACCTCGGCCCGGGAGCTGGCAATCGAAGCTGGAGTTCCCGTGGTACCCGGCAGCGACGGACCGGTCGCGGATCTGGCCACCGCCCAAGCGTTTGTCGAAAAGCATGGCCTTCCGGTGATCGTCAAAGCTGCCATGGGCGGCGGCGGCCGTGGCATGCGGGTGGTCAAAAAGGCCGGGGATCTAGAGGCCGCCTTCGAAGGCGCGGTCTCGGAAGCCCGGAGCGCGTTCGGTGACGGAACCGTATTCCTCGAGAGGTACATCAATCGCCCCCGCCACATCGAGGTGCAAATACTCGGCGATTCCCAAGGCAACATCGTGCATCTCTTCGAACGCGACTGCTCGGTTCAGCGGCGTCACCAAAAGGTGGTCGAAACCGCCCCTGCCGCAGGCCTGGCACCGGAACTCAGGCAGCAGCTCACCGACTACGCCGTCCGCTTGGCTGAAAAGGTCAGCTATCGCAATGCCGGCACCGTTGAATTCTTGGTCGACGGAAACGGGGAGATCTTCTTCATCGAAGTCAATCCGCGGATTCAGGTCGAGCATACGGTCACCGAAGAAGTAACCGGAGTGGATCTGGTTCAATCTCAGATCCGCATCGCCGGCGGGGCTACCCATGAAGAACTCGGACTCAGCGGCGGGGTGACCACCCGGGGTCATGCCATTCAATGCCGGGTCACCACCGAGAATCCATCCGAGAATTTTCAGCCGGACACGGGCAGGATTGAGGCTTTCAGGTCCGCCGGCGGCATGGGCATCCGCCTGGACGGTGGCTCTGGATACTCCGGGGCTCAGGTGTCCCCCCATTACGACTCCTTGTTGGTGAAAGTCACTTGCCACGCCCTCGACTTCGAAGGCGCCGCTCGCAAGCTCGGCCGAGCCCTTTCCGAATTCCGAGTTCGGGGCGTTTCGACCAATATCCCTTTTCTGCTCAAAGTACTCACCCACCCGACGTTCTTGAGCGGTGACGCCCGTACGGACTTTATCGACCGGACCCCAGAGCTGTTCGAGTTTCCACCGCGCCGAAATCGTGCCCAGCGTGCGCTGAGATTCCTCGGCCAAGTGGCGGTCAACGGCCCCACGACGCCGGGAATCGGCAGCACTCCCCCTTCCAAGCTGGATCCGGAAATCCCGAAAACCCCGGACGGTCGCCCTCCGGAGGGTTTTCGTCGAATCCTGTTGGAGGAAGGACCCAAAGCCTTTGCCCAGGCCGTACGTCGGCATCAGGGCCTGCTGCTCACCGACACCACCTGGCGCGACGCACACCAGAGCTTGCTCGCGACCCGTGTTCGAACCCGGGACCTGATGGCGATCGCGCCGGTCACCGCCCATGCCATGGCCAACGCTTACAGCCTGGAAATGTGGGGTGGGGCCACTTTTGATGTGGCATTACGGTTCCTGCGTGAGTGTCCCTGGGATCGCTTGGAGCGGTTGCGGGAAAAAGTTCCCAATATCCCCTTCCAAATGTTGCTGCGAGGCGCCAACGCGGTCGGCTATACGAACTATCCCGACAATGTGGTTCGGCGTTTCGTCAAAGAGGCCCACTCCCACGGCGTTGATGTCTTCAGGGTTTTCGACTGCCTGAATTACGTCGAAAATTTGAAGCTCGGTATTGACGCGGTGGGAGAAACCGGTGGGGTGATCGAAGCGTCCATTTGTTATACCGGTGACGTCACCGATCCAAAACGCTCCAAATACAACATGGAGTATTACTTGGAGCTGGCGCGTCAATTGGTCGACCTCGACATTCACGTGCTCAACATCAAAGATATGGCCGGCCTGCTGAAACCCAAGGCCGCGCGCAAACTAATCGGTGAGCTTCGGACGGCTTTCCCCTATTTGCCCATTCACATCCACACCCACGACACCGCCGGGACCGGGGTGGCGTCGATGTTGGCGTCCGCCGAAGCCGGAGCCGACGTGGTCGACGTCGCCCTTCCGGCGATGGCCGGTCTGACTTCTCAACCGTCTATGGGTCCGATCGTGGCCGAGCTGCAGGGCACGGAACTCGACACCGAGATCGATCTCGGAACCGTCGAGATCCTGAACGAGTATTGGGAGCAGGCTCGGGGGCTGTACGCCCCGTTCGAATCGGGTCTCAAGAGCGGCAGCGCCGACATCTACGAGCACGAGATGCCCGGTGGTCAATACACGAATCTGCAATTCCAGGCGGATTCGTTGGGTTTGACCGGACGATGGAGGGCGATCAAGAAAGCATATGCCGGTGCCAACCACCTGTTGGGGGATCTGATCAAAGTCACCCCGTCCTCGAAAGTGGTGGGAGACCTGGCCCAATTCATGGTCCAGAACGACCTCGATCCATCGGACGTCGAAGCGCGCGCCGAGACCTTATCGCTGCCGCGCTCGGTGATCGAATTCTTCCAGGGTCACCTGGGGGAGCCCTACCAGGGTTACCCCGAGCCCTTGAGGACGAAGGTGCTCAAGGACTTACCGACCGTGGACGGCAGACCCGGCGCTTCCCTTGAGCCGTTCGACTTCGACGCCCTCGAAGTACAGCTCAAAGAGAAGTGGACCAACGCGCAGATCCGTGACGTCGACGTGCTTTCCGCGGCGCTCTATCCCCAGGTCTTCGATGAATACATGACCTTCCGGGATCGCTATAGCGACGTCTCGGTGTTGCCTACCCGCAATTTCCTTTCCGCGATGCAGATCGGCGAGGAAATTCATTTCGACATCGACCGAGGCAAGACTTTGGTGGTCAAGCTCACGGCGATTGCCGATGACGCCGACGTCGACGGGAAAAAAGAGGTGTTTTTCGAACTCAACGGCCAACCTCGATCCATCCGGGTCAAGGATTCGTCTCTGGCCATCGAAGAGGTGCACCGCGAGGTTGCCAATCCTCTAGATCCGGGTCAAATCGGAGCGCCGATGCCCGGCGCCGTGGTCGAAATCAAGGTAGAGCCCGGTCAGGTGATCAAGGCCGGAGAAGCTCTGGTGGTGCTCTCGGCGATGAAAATGGAAACCGCGGTCGCTTCACCCACCCGTGGCAAGGTCTTGCGACTCTCCGTCAAGGCGGGGGACACGGTGTCCGCGGGGGATCTGCTGGTGACCCTCGAAATCGAAAAAGAGGCTGAAAAGGCCGCGGGCGGCTGACAGGTCCCGCGACCTGCGGACCAGCGAGCTAGCGGCGTTTGCGAATGCGAAACGCCGCGACCGCTTCAGGGCGTCGATCCGAAGGCAATCCTTTTGCCAGTCGTTTAATGCCCCTCGGCCAGGAAGGCTGGCTGGTCCATTGTTTGCTGTCCACAGGCTCCGTGATCAGACTGGGGTGGATCAGCATGGCCGCAAGCTCAGGGCGTTCCTCTCCGCTTTGATCTACCGCAACCGCTTCAAAATCAAAGCCGTCACGGTAGATCACGAGCAAGCCGAAGGTATCTTCGTTGGCGGCGACTTGAACGATCGTCACCCGTCCTCGGGGGCCGTCTTCGAGTTCCGCCAAGATGCCTTCCACCAGCGCATGGCCGGAGGCGAAAAAGTCGAGTTCTTCCTCCTCCACCGCCCGCTCGCGATCAAAGGTGCCCAAGAAACGAGCCCCATGGGATACCCCTGGAATGTGGTCTACCAAGGCTTGGCTGCCGTATTCGATCAGCCACGTTCTGGAGCCGCTTTGTCGCTCACAACCGAATCCAAAACGGGCCGCCGCACGCATGACCACGTCCTCGGTGACCGCATCCAGTTCTTCGGGCACACGCTCTAAGATCTGCGACGCCATTTCGCCTAAATAGGGCTCGCGGTGGAGTTCGTGGTAGGCGGCTCGGCGCACCCGATCCGTCGCTTCACGGGCTTCGTCCAAAACGTCTTGAAAGATTTCAACACCAGAGCTGTCACTGCCGTCGAGACCGCCGTCCAGGGCCACTTCCGAAACCCGGCCGGCCACATGTCTCAGCTCTCGTTCCAAACCGCCCAAGGGTTCTTGGAAGAGACCGATGGCTTCATAGAGCAAGGCCAGCGAGCGCACGAATCCACTGGGCGGACGGAAGTAGACGATCTCCGTGGGCCGACTCCGACCGATCCGGTCTAAACGGCCGATGCGCTGCTCCACCACTGCCGGATGCCAGGGCAAGTCGAATAGGACCAGGCGATCACAGAATTCAAAGTTTCGCCCTTCACCGCCGCACTCGGTGGAAATCAGGATGGAAGGGCCTTCCGCCAAGCGAAATTGCGCTACTTCCAAGTCCCGCCGTTCCGCCGAGAGATCTTCGTGAAAAACCCCGACTCGTGCTCGTCCTTGGCGTTCGACTTCCCGCCGCAGCAGGTCGAGAGATTCTTTATGGGCGACGAAGATCAACACTTTTTCCCGCTGCTTAGCCCATGGCCGAGCCTGCCCAACGATCCACGCCACCCGCGGGTCGGATTTTCCCATCTCGGTGAGCTGTGACTCGGAAGAATCGCCGGCATCGTCGAGGGCAGCCAACGCCTCAGCCGACGCCGTGGCCCGCCAAACACGCTCGGCCTTGCGCTCGAGTTCAACGGGGCCCTTCGCCGGCTGCTGCCTCAGGGTCTCGATCAGACCGTTCCAAGCCTCAAATTCAGGGCTCGCCTCGAGATCCACGGGTTTGCCGATTCGCGGCGGCATTCCACCGATATCTGCTCGACGCGCTGCGCTCGTACACGGAGGCAGGGGCTCGCGCCGCGCCAAGCGTTCTTCAAAGGAATCCTCTTCCGGTAGCTCGTCGGGGCGCAACAGCTGTAACAGGCGAAAGAATCCATGGGCGTCGTCTTCGAGGGGCGTGGCGCTAAGGAGCAGAACGTGGCGGCCGAGTTCGGTGATCGGGCGGATCGCCCGATAGGCCGGGTTGCCTGGATGGCCGCTCGGACGGCGTAGGTGGTGGGCTTCATCCACCACAAGGAGATCGATTCCCGCTTCGACTGCTTGTTCTTGCAGGCGACGATCCTCGGTCAGAGCTTCCAGGGAAATGATCGATCGGGGGTGAATCTCGAAAGGGTTGGCGTCGGGGCCGTGGTCACGAGCCACATCTTTCAGCCGATCGGTATCCAATAACACGAAGATCTGGTGGTACTTACGCCACAGCTCACCCAACCATTGTACGGTCAAGGTATCGGGCACGACCACCAGGGCCCGCTCGATCCGACCCCGGTGCAGCAGGCGGTTCATGATCAAACACGCTTCAACGGTTTTGCCCAGCCCGACCTCGTCGGCTAATAGCCAGCGCACAAATCCTGCCTCGGACTCGTCGTCCATGTCCGCCATGGCTGCGGTGGCCTTTTCCGCGGCGTAGAGCTGGTGGGGAAACAGTCGAATCCGTCCACCCAGGAAGGAGCCCAAACCGTCGGCTTGGCGTAAACGGAGAAGCCGCAGGCCGTCGAGACGATTCCTGAAGTCCTCAAACGAATCGATTTGACCGCGCTTTAATCGTTGGAGCGGCGACGGCTCCACCGGCATGGGCCAAAGGTCTTCGTCTCTCAGCTCACGGCCATCGGCGAGCAACACTGTATCTTCGTCGATTTCGGCGACACGAACGATTTCGCCCGTCGACGCAATCTTGGCTCGGCCGCCCTCCACCAACTCCATGGCCTCGAGCACATCAGAGCCGGCGGCGATCTGTAGGGTCTCACCGGTTTCCGGGAAAAAAACGCGAATACGACGCCCTTCCGTCTCGACAACCAAGCCGGGACCGAGCTCCGCATTGAAACGATGACTGACACGATCTCCTGATTTCCACATGGGCCGGTGATCGTATCCCGACCTAGGCGCGGGGGGAAGCCCATTCTCTGTCAAACCTTGGTCGAACGCCGTCCGAGGCTCTGGATTTCCGCCCGAGGCTCCGGTTCTAGGGTCTAGGTTCTAGGGTCTGACCTTGCGTACCCGCTCCACTTCCGCTTGCAGCTCCAACAGGCGGTTTTCCAGCTGTAGTCGAAGTTCCTCGTCAGATGTCAGCGAAACCGCTTCGTCGAAGTGCATCAAACCCGCTTCTAGATCTCCCTTCTCAAAGGCGAATTCGGATTTGAGAATCAAACGGGTGCGATCCACGTCTTCCCACAGACCATCGATCATTTCAAAATCGTCGGTTTGGGTCTCCAAGGTACCTTGCAACAATCGCTCAGCCTCATCGACCCGTCGGTCCTTGAGCAGGATCTGAATGTGCCGCGCGGTGAGATCCGGACGGCTGGGCAGCAATTTCCTGGCTCTCAGGATCGATTTGAGGGCCGCCTTGAGATCCCCACCATTCAACGCTTGCGCTCCGGCTAAGAGCCCATGGGCTTCGCCAAAGCTCGGCAAGAGCCGAACCGCTTCCGATAGGGAGCGGCGAGCCTGCTCGCCTTGCACGGCACCAGCTCTACCTTCCGCCTGGGCGAGGGCCAAAGCGTGTCGACCATGATGCAGATAGGACAACACCCTCAACGATCCACTGGCCAGGGCGTCTCGATACAAGGTCTCGGCTTCGGAATAGCGCCCTTGGAGATCCCGGATATAGGCCAAACCAGCGTGGGTATCGCCATGTCCAGGGCGACGTTCCAAGGCTTGATGAAAGAGCTTTTCCCCTTGGTCGAGCTTCTGAAGATGTACGGAGAGGTCACCCAAATGGTAGAGCGCATCAGCCGGCGACATGGCCTTCGACCGAAGCTCGGCCGTCGTTCGGGAGCGGTCGACCGCCAGTTGGACCGAGGCATAGCTGCCGGCTGCGGCATAAGTGCGCAGTTCATCGGCCATGGTCGATAGGTGGCGGTCGAACGCGCCCTCAAATGCCCTGCCGGCATCCTCTCCTTCTTGGAGGCGAAGAAAATAGTCGACAATCCCATCGATTTCTTCATCCCCGCCCGACAAGAGGTAATGCACCAGCAGCCAAGACAGAGCATAGAACCGCCCCACCTCATCCGCGTCGTGGCCGGCTGCCGAAACGCTATCGGCTGCGATCAACCCGCTGAGTGAAAAGTCGCTTTCGTTGTTCAGCCACCTCAGATGGCGCTCCACCGGCAATCCCAGCACTATCTTCCCGTCTTCGATCTCGAAGGTGCTGTAGTACTCCGCCAGCCCTTCATTGAACCAAAGTGGCACTTTCGGAAAATTGTGTGTCACCAAGAAGTGCACATATTCGTGGTAAAGGACAGCGTAGGAACCGGTGCTCGAGGCCGAAGCATCCACGGTCAGGTAATTACCGTCGTGGGTCCGAGTGAATTGCCCCAAAGTTCGAGCGCGGCCGCTGTCGGCTCGAGTCTTGAACGGGGCATAGGAGTCAGCATTACGAAAGGCGAAGAGGGTAGTCGGTGCTGGAGACTTTAATTCTAAGGAAGGGGCCAAACGTGCGAAGACACTTCGTAGTTCTTCCAATCGTCGGGCTATTTCCGCCCCACGGCGGGGTGAGCCGTCGGTCATCAACACGAAGTTCTGGGTTTTGATCGAAGTCCAAGCCGTGGGATCTACCCCAGCGACAACGGGGCTCGGAAGCCAAAGCCAAACGGTCAGCGAAACCAGGACGAGAAAGCTCCTGGCCAGAGCAGCCGAGCAGCTCATGGGTGTCGATCCGGGCCGTGCCTTCATGCCCCTAACCTTTCATCTTGCATCCGTGGAATAACCTGACTTACTTTGCGCTTCACGCTAAGATCGTCAGCAGTCAATAGAGCCAACCTTATCTGATTTTCCGACGGCTTCGTGTCGTCCTGATTCAACAGGAGCTGAGAATATGTCGAATGGCACTCCCCCACCGCCCCCGGCCGCTGCGCCGCCCCCGCCGCCACAACACACCCCCACACAACATACGCCCCCGCAGCCGAGCTATGGCGGAGCCTCGGCGAACAACGCGGCAGATTCAGGTTTCCCGTTGTGGGCCAAAATCGGCCTCGGCTGTGGCTGCTTGGTGCTGATCGCCGGACTCGTGCTTTTTGGCATCCTCGGATACGGCGCCAAGAAAGCCATCGACTTCGCCCAAGATTTTGAGTCCAATCCGTCGAAAGCGGTCGAAGCTCTCATCGAACTCAACCCCGAGCTCGACGTGATCAACAACGACAGCGAATCGGGCAAGATCACGATCCGCAACAACAAAACCGGCGAAGAGTCCACCTTCGACTATTCGGAAGTTCAGCAAGGTCGCATCAACTTCGAAAGCGATGAGGGCTCCTATAGCCTCGACGCCAACGATACTAGCGGCCTGACGGTGACAACCCCCGAGGGGGAAACGCGCATCGGTGGCAACCTGGACGACGTGCCCAAGTGGGTACCCCAATATCCTGGGGCCCAAGCCGACGCCAGCGGTGGCATGACCATGGTCCAAAACGACACCGCTTCGGGACTAGTAGCTGGTCGCTCCGCCGATTCCCTGGAGACCATTGAAGCGTGGTTCCAAGAGAAGCTCGAAAACGAAGGTTTTACTCTCGAGCGCAACACCATCAACATGAACGGAACCCAACAGATCATGTTGAAGGCCAAGAAAGAGGGAATTGACCAACTGGCGGTCGCCTTGATCCGGGAGAAAAGCGCCAAAGAAACCCAAATCGCCGTGACCTATGAAGGTCCTAAAGACTGATTGCTCCAACCTGCTTCAACCAAATCCGAGGGGCTCGGCATGCCGAGCCCCCTTCGGACCGGGAGTCTCGAATGAAAGCACCCTCGACAAACAAGATCGTTCTGGCCTTGACCTGCTCGCTTCTACTGCTCACGGCCTTGGGCTGTTCGCGTTTGACCCAAGAGAATTTCAACAAAGTCGAGACCGGCATGACCTATGAGCAGGTCGTCGGAATCCTGGGAGAGCCGACCGACAACAAAAGCGTCGGCGCCGGGCCGGTGTCCGCTTCGTCCGTCAGTTGGGAAAGTGACTCCGCACGGGTCAACATCAAATTCCTCAACAATAAGGTCCAATTAAAGGCCTTCGAATCGAAGGAAAAGGGTGGCGGCTGAGTAGCGACGGCTGGGTAGCGACGGCTGACTAGCGACAGCCCAAGCTTTAGTCAAAGTCCCCGGTGGGTTTGATTTTAATCTCCGTGGCTTGTAGGCATCGGCGATCGTCGCAGGGCTGAAAGCTCAGGCTCACCACCGGCTGCCCTTTCAGCTCACCGCGGATCACGATCTGCCCCTGATAGATCTCTACTTCACCGTCGCCGATCATGACCTTTTCAGCGGCCGGCATCGCCACTTTGCGCATCTCGCTTGCGGAACTCAGGCGGGTCGGTTGAAGCCCTGGATTTTCTCCATCATCTTCCGATGCCGGGCCGTAGAGGTGCCAGCCCTGGCGAATTTCTAGAAATAGCTCGAATTTCCTCCAACCCGAGGAATCCCCATCACCGACTTCAAGCCGGGGCTGCACGATCGCCCTCGACGCTCTCTCCACCAGCCCGAAAACGGTCTGGGCGACCGCCTCTTCTTCAGATGGGCCAGAGGCCAGTCGATGGTAGCGATAGGCCGCCAGGGCTAAGGTCCGGGCACCGTCGGCTCGCGTTCCGAGCACCTGGGAGAAAGCCCGGAGGGTTCGCTCGGCGACGGGCAACCAGCGATCCCGATCACCCCGCTCAGCCAGCTCCAGCAGGTTGAGGGCGGCTAGGGCGTTGGCCGCCGGCTGAGCGCTGTCGAAGACTTCTTTCGCCCTGAAGAGAACATCAGGCTGCTCCACGGCGGCAAAGAAACCCCCCTGTTTTGTATCTTCCAACTTATCGATTTGCTCTTCCGTCAATCGCTCGGCATGCTCCAACCAACGCGGATCTTGGGTCGCTTCATGCAAGGCCAACAGGCCTCTGACGAACGCAGCATAATCCGCGAGATAAGCTGGAAAGCGAGCCGATTCACCACGCACACTATGCAGCAGCCCGCCGTTTTCATCCCGAGCTTGGGCCAAGATGAAATCAGCCGCTTTCTGAGCCTGTTCGAGCATCGACGGCTCTTCCAAATACATGCCGGCCACAGCCAACCCAGCGATCGTAAGACCATTCCAATCGGTCAAAATCTTGTCGTCCACCAGCGGCATATCCCGCTGCAGACGAGCCTGCCAGAGGCGCTCCTTGAGGGGCCGCACCTGTTCCACAAGCTGAGACACCGGAAGGCGCCTACGCTCCGCTTGGGAGGAGTAGGATTCCGGCAAGTGCAGGACGAAATAGTCCCGGTCAAAGAATGGGGGCCCGGCAAAGCCAAGAATCGGCGCCAAGAATCCCGCATCCTCTTCGCCCAAAACCTCGGTCAGCTGCTCGAGAGTCCAAACGTGATGTTCTCCCTCCCGGCCGTGGATCTCGGCGTCGATGGCGCTAAAGAATGCCCCACCGTCGGAGGTCATTTCCCGGGCCAAGAAATCCGCGGTCTCTTTGAGAATCCGCTCGCGCTCGGGGTTGCCCGTCCGGGCATAGTCCAGGGCGTAGGTTTCGAGCAACAAACCGTTGTCGTACAGCATCTTTTCGAAATGGGGGACCTTCCACTGCCGATCGGTGGCATAGCGGTGGAAACCACCTGCCAATTGGTCGTAGATCCCTCCTTCGGCCATGGCGTCGAGGGTTAGGTCGACCATTTCACCGGCTAGCGCATCCCCGCCCTCCCGGGCGAGTTCCAACAGCGCCCAGAGATTCGAAGGAGTCGGAAACTTCGGCGCGGAGCCGAAACCACCGTATTGCTCGTCGAATCTCCGAATCAATGATTCCTTTGCCTTGGGTAACACGGAGGCTGGGGCGACGGTTTCCGCGGGCGCGCCCCGCTCTTCGAGCATCTGGCGCATGGCCTCAGCCATTTCCGCGGCCTGCTGCTCAACGTCTTCGCGACGCTCCTGCCAAGCGTTCTGCATCGACAGCAAGACGGTTTTGAACGATGGGCGTCGAGCTTTGTCGTGGGGCGGAAAGTAGGTGCCGGCAAAGAAAGGCGTCAGCTCGGGAGTCAGAAAGACCGAATTCGGCCAGCCACCGCTGTCGGTAAAGAGCTGGGTGGCGGCCATGTAGATTTCGTCCAGCTCCGGTCGTTCCTCACGATCGACCTTGATGTTGACGAAATTGTCGTTCATCAACTTAGCGGTCCCGGCGTCGGCAAAGGACTCCCGCTCCATGACATGACACCAATAACAAGTGGAATATCCGACGGAAAGAAAGATCGGCTTGTCCTCTTGCCGAGCCCTGGCCAGAGCTTCCTCACCCCACGGATACCAGTCCACGGGGTTGTGTCGATGCATGAGCAAATAGGGGCTGATTTCGCCGGCCAGTCGATTCTCCCTTGCCACGTATTACTCCCAAATCGCCACTTCGAAACGCCCCACGGAATCCGCGGCGCCACGAAACATTCCAGGGGAATTGAAGACCAATGCAATCGAGCCGTCCGCACCAACGGCGATCAAACCGCCGTCACCCTTGGCCAGCTTGCCGTGGATGACCGCGTCCGCGGCTTGTTGTAGGGACAAGCCCTTGTGCTCGATCATCGCCGACACCGAATGGGCCACATTGTGCCGGATGAATTCTTCTCCCCGACCGGTGCACGACACTGCGACCGTTGCATTGTTGGCGTAGGTCCCGGCGCCGATCACCGGCACGTCACCAATGCGCCCGAAGCGTTTATTGGTCATACCGCCGGTTGAGGTTGCGGCCGCCAAATTTCCTTCTTTGTCCATCGCCACGCAGCCCACCGTGCCGTGTTGGTCACCGTGTTCTTGGTTGCTCTGTTCTTTTTCGATCGCCTTTTGCAATGAGTCGTAGCGACGTTGGGTGAAGTAATAGTCCGGCTCGACTCGATCCAATCCCAAACCGTCGGCAAAAGCTTCTGCACCATCGCCGACCATGAAGACGTGGCGGCTTTGCTCCATCACCCCACGGGCCAGGCGAATGGGATTTTTGATCGTCGTGACCCGCGCCACGGCGCCACACGACAGATCCCTGCCATCCATGATGGCCGCATCTAATTCATTCCGCCCGTCGTGGGTGAAAACAGCTCCTTTGCCGGCGTTGAAAAGGGGGTCGTCCTCAAGCAATACAACCACCTCTTCCACCACGTCCAGGGCGCTCGCACCCTCGGCCAGTCGATCACGACCATGGGCCAAAGCCCGTTCGAGCGCCGCCTCGTATTCCGCCACCTTCTCGGGTTCCATGTCTTTGGGAATCACACCCGCGCCACCGTGGATGGCCAGGGCAAATTCCGGACGCGGAGCCGCCGACGTTTCCTCCGAGTCTCCCGTGGGCTCGGCTGAGCTTTGCTCCGCCACCGGTCCGCCACAGCCCAACAAACCACAGCCCAATAAACCGCAGCCCAACAAGCCAAAGACCAACACTGTAAGGGCCCAAGGCCTGGCCCGAGAGAGCAGCACCTGAGAGATCAGCGACCGAGAGAACACTGAATGAGACGATGCTTTGAAACTCATGAGTCACCTCTTTGGGAGGACCACTTATGGATCAGATCGAAAAATGCCTCTTTCGAATATCCCCGTCCCGACTCGAGCACTCCCGAATCTTGGCTGTGCAAGAGTTCGCCTTTAGGGTTGAGCACGAAAAGATGTGGATAGCCGGGGACCGGGGGAAATTTACTCAGGAATTGCTCGTTCTTATTGTCGTCGGAGTAGCTCACCTTGATCACCACGAAGGCTTCGTTGAGGGCTTTCTCGAGATCTTGGTTGTCATGGATAAACTTCTCCATCAGCCGACACCATGAGCACCAATTGCCGCCCACTTTGAGCAGAATGTTTTTGTCTTCAGCGGCTGCGGTTTCTTGGGCGGCCTGCAAATCGGCAAATGGGTCGGCAGTGGGATCGTAACCCGCAGAATCTTCAGCCCAAGCCGACGATCCGAGACAGGTGGCGACCATTAGAGTAAGAGCTACAGCTAGATGGCGCATAGAGAATCCTCTGAAGACATTCGAGATCCAAAAAAAGATATGCAGGGTCAAGAGACCCCGAACTCAAAGACGCGGATCGAACAAGGCAGGGCGTCAGAAGGTCCGGCCGAGCCAAAACCCAAGGGAAACCGCCCCCAGGCCAATCACCACATTGCTCAGCACGTTGACCAAGGCCAAGGACGTCGAGCCTGCGCGGACGAGTTCCAAGGTGTCCCAACTAAATGTTGAGAACGTCGTCAGGGCACCGAGCACGCCGACACTGAGAAAGTAACGGGCTTGGGGACTCAGCCACCCCCGATCGAGAGAAGCCATCAGCAGGCCCAGCGCGAAACATCCCAAGGAATTGACGGCCAGGGTACCGGCGGGGAATGTTCCGCCGTGTTGATCTTGGACCCAATTCGACAATAAGAAGCGCGAAACCGCCCCCACAAAACCGCCGAAACCGACCCAAAGAAGCTCGATCATGGGCGCAATGTATCAAGTCTGCCTGCCGACGAATAGGGCCGATCAGATCTGGGCTTTAATCGTCATCTCCGGAAGCGTCCGGGCTTAGGGAGTTGGTCTGTAGGGCTTCGTCCACACCGTCCTCGGAGGCCCGGTCACCGCCATCGAGAACCTCGCGGACCTTGATCACCAGCTCTTCGACGCTGAACGGTTTTTGCACCAACAAGCGAGTGAGCATCGGGTGGTGCTGGCCCAGAACCTCGTCCGTATAACCGGACATATAAAGCACCTTGGCATCGGGGTGCCGACGGTGCAAATGGGCTACCATCTCAGGGCCGTTCATATTGGGCATCACCACATCAGAGAGCACCAGATCAATGGCATCTCCCATCACTTCGATCCACTCCAGACCTTCGCGGCCGTCTCGCGCCTCGATCACGCGATAGCCGTGCAGTTCGAGAAATTCGACCGCCAACGCACGCACGCCCGGCTCATCCTCGACCACCAAGACGGTTTCACCTTCGCTGCGCGGCAGATTGGTGCGCGCTGACGGTGCGTCCAGCGAGTCTCCGGTGATCACATCCGGCACCCGTGGGAAGTAGATTCGGAACGTGGTGCCTCTGCCGACCTTACTCTCGACATCGATCGAGCCGCTGCTCTGTTTGATGATGGCGTACACCGTGGCCAGTCCCAAACCTGTTCCCTTGCCCTTCTCTTTGGTGGTGAAGAACGGCTCGAACACTTGAGCCAGGGTCGCGTCGTCCATGCCCATGCCGGTATCGCTGACCCGCAAGCAGACGAAGGAGCCGGCGGAGGTATATCCCTCACGGGCATCGTCTTCGGTCAGCTCCACATCGGAGCTTTCGATCGACAGAATGCCGCCCTTGGGCATGGCGTCGCCGGCGTTGATGACCAGATTCAGAATCACCTGCTCCACTTGGCTGGGATCCGCGCGGATCTTGCCCAGCCCTTTGGATAGGTGCAAATCGATGTCGATGTCTGCGCGAATCAATCGCCTGAGAATTTTCTCCATCCCGGCGATCACCTGGTTCAAGTCCAGCGTTTCGCTTTGCACCGACTGCTTGCGTCCGAACGCCAGCAGACGCTGGGTCATCAGCGACGCGCGCTCCGAGGCTTGCAGAATCTCTTCCACCAATCCCCTCAGCTTGGTGTCGGTGATTTGCATGCTCAAGAGCTGGCCATAGCCCTTGATCACGGTCAGTAGATTGTTGAAATCGTGGGCGATGCCACCCGCCAAGCGACCGACGGCTTCCATCTTCTGGCTCTGGCGGACCTCTTCCTCGAAACGGCGGTTGTCGGTCATATCCCGGACGGCCGTCACCCGCACGGTCCGCCCACCCATGGGCAGCGACCGACCGTGAACCTCGACGATCAGCTCAGATTTGTCCGCTCGCAGAGCCCGATGCTCGTAGGGCTCTTCATGGGCATCGTCAATATACGCTTGGACCAATTGACGATTGTCGGGCGCGACGAAGTCCAAAAGCGGGCGCCCCACCACACTCTCGACCTCGAGTTGCAACATGCGCGCATATTGCTCGTTGCAATCCAAAACCCTCTCACCATCGGAAACCACGATGCCCTCGAAGGTCGCGTCGGAGAGCCGACGGAAGCGTTCTTCGCTTTCTCGTAAGGCCTGCTCGGCCCGGACTCGATCGGTGACATCTTGGTAAATCGCGAAAATACCGATCAGCTCGCCGCCCCTCATCAGCGGCACTCCGTAGAGCTCCACATCGAGCTCGGTGCCGTCTTTTCTGAGCCTTCGAGTCGTGTCGTGGACGGTGCGCCCTTCGAGCACCAATTCGGTGTAGTCACTGGCCTCGCGACGTTTTTGCGAGGTGGAAATCATGCGATCCAAGGTCGTTCCTACCACCTCGTCTCGGTCCCACTGGAACAGTTTTTCAAACGCGGGATTGCAAATGCGGACTCTGTGATCGGGATCGAGCACGACGATCGCAAGCGGGCTGTGCTCGATCAACGAGTCGAGAAACATGCTCCTGTCGAGCATTTCTTCCGCCGCCCGTTTCTGCTCCCGCTCCAAAAAAGTGCTGCGTTGTCGAAGTCGGCTGTGCTCGATGAAGGCCAGTGGGCCGAGGATCAAGATCGACAATAAGACCAAGCTGCCCCGTGCCTGTTGTAAAGGTCCTGGAGCGGACATGAACGACGTGAGAATTAGATGGATCGCCGGCAAGACCGAAAGTGTGATCACCAAGGGCAGATCGAATCGCAGGACCGAACGTGCGGCGGGAGGCTCGTGATGGGGGCCGGAGGCGGGCAACAGCCTGGATCGTGCAGCGGCGAGAAAAAACAGTAAAGAAAACGAGCCGAGCCACCACCGCGCCGGCTCGGATAGAAAGCCCGCTACCGCCTGAGTCGCAAATCCGGCGGCAAATAAACCGTAGATGATACGCCAGCGGTCGGCGCTTCGCTGACCGGCCATCCAGCCGAAGAACAACCCGAGGAAGACCGCAACCACTTGCAGCGGACGGGTCGACATCCCAGTGGAAAAGTCGATCGCCGCCGGCAGAGCCAACCCATAGAGCGCCAACCCGGCAAGCATGAGCAGGAAGCCGGCCAACTGAAGCTGGCGAACGAGACCCGGGCGATTTCCGTCGTCTTTCCGATGAGGCCGAAGATCAAGGGCGAGAAAGACCGGCACGAATCCCAAGAGGTGCAAGGCGTCGATCCAAATACCGGCTGGAAAGGGGCGTGCGGACTGCTGCGGCCCGTACATCACGGCCAGCACGAGCTGGAAGAGCGCTGCGGAGGTCCAGATCATGAAGGCCAAGGTCCAGCGATGCCAAAACCCCCGTTCGCGAGCCGATTCGAGGGTGCTCGAGCCGCGGGCATAACCAAAGGTCACCAAAGTCAAAAAGATCAAGGCCCACAAAGCCGGCGGAGCACTCGAAGCTCCGCTCACCGCGACACCGATCAGAACGACCGGCATGACCACGGCCAGAGCTAAGAAGCTCGAATCTTTTGCCAAAGTGGACCACATCCTAGAGTACCCTCGTGAAAACCCTCGGCGAATCAATGTCACCCGATAAATACGTCACGCCATAAACACGGTGATGAGTAAGAGTGTAATGCTATTGTGAATAAAATGCATGGTCATGCAAGCCACGATGGACGCTCGCCATTCCCTCACCAGGGCCAAGACTAGAGCCAAGGTCATGAGGAACGGCAGCCCTGCTAATCCTTGCGGGTGCAGGGCTGCAAATACCAAGGCGGAGACGAGAGCCGATCCTACAATTCCCAGTCGGCCTCTGAGGTAGTGGTAAAAAGCGCCGCGAAAAACTGTCTCCTCGAGCCAGGGCGCCCAGAGGGTCGCCAAGACGAAGGTGGCGACCATCTGCCCGCCGTCACCCGAGGTCATCCAATCGCTGACCGGATGATGCGGAGGCGAGGCCGACCAGGTCGAGAGCCACACCGAAACCCCCAGGCCTAGCGCAAGCACCGGTAACGAGGCCCAATACGCCAGTATCCCCCACCCGAGTTCGCGCAGCAAACCGGTACCCCGGTGCCACCCCAAAGCGAACCGCAGAGTCCCGCGGTCCAGCCCACGGCGAAGTGGCCAAAACGGCACTGCCAAGAGACAAAGACTCAACCACAGCGGCCAGAAAATTGACGCCTTTTGGGCCATCAGAAACGAGGCAGCGCCCACGAGCTGGCCACCGACGACGAATAGCAAGAGCACCTCGAGCAGCGGCAAACGCGAGGTGCTGCCCGTGGCTGTGACGGTCCGGTTTTCGGCCCCCGCCGGGTAAGCGAGCTTGAGTTCACCCCGACGGAATCCGGATGCCATTAGCGCCAAGATCAAAGTGCCGATGCCCAACACGGACACCACCCACGAAGACAGAGTTTCCGAAGAGATTCCCGTCAAGGAACCTTGTTCGAGATTCGGGACGGAAGGGGTTTGGAGCGTCGTCGGGTCTTCCGCCCGCCCCAACAGCTGCAAGCCGATCATCGACACCACAAGCCACAACAAAGCAGTCCAAAGAAGCCGCTCGTGATGGGACACTCCACTAGCAGACCCGAGGCTTGGTGAATTGAAGTTCATGCCTTGCGTCACACGATTCAATCCTGCCCGAGGACCCCGATCGCTTCGAGCAATCGTTCTTCGGATTCCCGCAACAGCTCTTCAAAGCGGGTCAGTGCTCTTCTGAGCTGCGAAATGTCTCGCAAAGATTGACGAACGTTCTGCCTCGAAGGTCGAGCCAAGGCCATTTCAATGGAAAGCCTGGCACCCAGGCCCCAATCCAAACAGTGTTTCTGGGTTTGTTGTAACTCGAGCATCAGATGCTCGTGGTCGGGGTCCGTTTGCCAAATCCGCTCGTGATCGTCCGCCGGCTGGGATTTCGCGCCCGTTTCATAGGCGGTGGGGCTTTCTTCATTGGAACCCTCACTATCCAAAGTCTGCTGGATCTCGGCAAAGGCTTCCAGGGCTTCTCCTACCAGCTCGAGGTCTTGGGCCAAGGCGAAAACCAGCCGACCCAACATATCGCTGAAGGTAATGGTGTCTAGGTCGAGCTCGTAGATCAGCTCCAACAAAATAAATACAAAGGCCGAACGGTCGTAGGCCTGATTTTCCAGTCGGTCGGCAACCAATTGGAACAGCGGTTCCATGCCGGCTTCATAAACCTCGATCGATCGCAAGCGGTGGAGCACACCAAGTCGATCGGGGAACTCGATGAAGGTTCCCGTTTCAGAGGCGGTGAGGGTCAAACGATTCTCCCTACAGGGGTAAGACTTTGAAGGTCCATTTTATAAATCCGGCGCAGATCCGGTCCAGCCCCGCAGGACAACGATTCCTCCGTCTACTGCCGCCGGATTGGATCCTTGAATCAGACGGCGAGAACGATTCGATCGGCCCTGGCGGACTGTCGGACACAGTGTAGGACGGAATCCTACACCGACATCAGCGTCAGACGGATTCTCTAAACATTAGAGACACTCTATTCTTATCCAGAAGCTGCATCGAAGCTCATGTTGATCCCAGGCTCTCCGCCTAGGATTGCCAAAAAAGAGCAAAAAGTACTGGACCGGTGTTCCTGCTCATCCTGCCTCCTGGACGGCTTCGGTCGTTCCCGCTTCGCCTAACGTGGGATGTTACGGACAGAGTTCAAAACTGCAGAGCGCGAATAGTTGTCCAGTACTATGACTCGGAGGCGGATCTCCCCAATTACGTCTCATCCCACAATCCGCCCAGCAAGCGCCCGTCGGCCCCGGCAGACGGGCGTTTGCCATTTGGTCTCCGTCCGCTCCTGAGTACCCCGCCCGTTCCCGACTACCGAGGGGGGAGGTGTGAAAGACTCCGCTGGTAAATGCACTGGAACCTCAAAGATCCTTCCGGAGTCCAAAGTTCTATGGCCTGGGTACCCAATCAGCAAATCGAATCCCCCAGTCTCGACTGGGTCAAGAGCCGCAAAGCCGACCGCCGACCGGTCACGGCTGGGCCGGAAGGATCAGCCTTCTCGCTGCCCGACCTCATCCACTTCGACGAGCGGTTGTCCTTGGATCCCTCCCGGGTCGAGCATTTGCTCGAATTGTCATTTCTAGGCAAGGAAAGCGCCCGGGGCCTGGATCAGAGTCTCTCCGGATCGACCGATGGGAGCTGGCAGCCGGAACTCTTCGCCGACGATCTCTTCTTGGACGAACTCATCAGGTCGACTTTTCGGATCGAAATCGACGGTCTCCGCTTCCCCGTCAATCACGACTTCCTCTTGCGCACGATTTCCAACCCACCGGGCAGCCGAGAGGCGATCGCCTTCAGGCAGGAAATCTTGGTTGAATTGGAAGCTCAGCCGGAGCTGCTGCAGCAAACCCGAGCCCTCTATCGCCGACTCTCTGTGCTCCTCGACATGTTTAAGGCGCCGGACCACACCGCCCAATTGGACATCAACGCCTTCCGACTGGACATTCTGCGCGAAGCCAAAGCGGTGATCGACCAGATGGTCGAAGGGTTTGCGCACGCTGAATCCGGCCTCTTCCGCTTGCACGAAAAAGGCAAAGCCATGCAGGCCGACCCTTTTTATAAACGTCTGTGCGACTTGTTGGAATACCAAGCTCGACGCTCAACCCTGACTCTCTCGTTGAATATCGGCGCCGACGGTGAGATCAAGGATCTCCGACTGCTGGACCTTCAAAACAACACCGAGAACCCACTCTTTCAGTCCACCGTGTTTCAATGGTGGCTGCGGCTCAAAGCGTTTCTCTCGGGCTCCGACCTCAATCGAAAAGTCATCGTTCAAAGGGTCTTGCATCGGGTCTTTGAGGAGGTCTCACCGTCGCTGGTTTCCCTGGTGCAGATTTCAGCCCATTTGGAATTCTATCTCGCGACGATCGGCTTCCGGGACCGCTTGCAGGCTGCCGGCCTGCCCTGCTCCCTGGCCGAACTCCGCACCGACTCTAATATTATTCTCAGAGATCTCAGCAATCCCCTGTTGCTCGAAGAGCAGCGCCAACCGGTGCCTTGTCATGTGGAACTCGACCAATCTCCGGCGCTGACTTTGATCACCGGCCCCAATTCAGGGGGCAAGACCCGGCTGCTTCAAAGCTTGGGATTGAGCCAGCTGCTGGGCCAGTCTGGAATCTACGTGCCGGCGTCACACGCAGAGATGCCGATCGTTAAGGGCATGTTCGTTTCTTTGGTGGAAACCGAGACCGCCGACCAAGCCGAGGGCCGGCTGGGCCGGGAGCTGCTGCGAATCCGCAGTCTATTTGCCCACGTGGGATCGCCGTCGCTGGTCATCCTAGACGAGCTTTGCTCCGGCACCAATCCGGCCGAGGGAGTGGAGATCTTTTCCCTGGTCTTGAGGCTGCTCGAACGTATGAAAGCCGGAGCTTTCGTCAGCACCCACTTCTTGGACTTTGTTCGGGAGCTGGAAGGCAAGCCACCACTCCCCCGTTTGCGGTTTCTTCAGGTCGAGCCCAGCGAAGAGGCAAGCTCCACCTATCAATTCGTGCCCGGGGTGGCAGCCAGCTCCCTAGCTCAGGAAACGGCCCAACGTCTCGGCGTCACGTTCGAGGAGCTGTCTCGGCTGATCGATCGACAGGCCGATTCGGTTTCTCCGCCCGACGAAGGGCTTTCCTGAGCACCCGTTCAAGATCCGCTTGACGGTAGGGTTTCTCGATAAAACCGTTTGCCGGGCTTTCCTGCCCGCGAAAAGCTTCTTCTTTGGAAAAGCCGCTGGACATGATGATCGGCAGGTCGGGCACCGCATGCCGAAGCCGTTGAGCGACTTTGATCCCGTCGATCCCGGGCAAGGAAATGTCCAACAGGACCCAGTCGATAGATCCAGAGCCTTGATCGAAGATTTCCAGGCCTTGCTCCCCAGAATCCGCCGTGATCACGTCAAATCCGAGTCGCTCCAAAAAGCTCGCCGCGACCGAGCGAACGGCCTGCTCATCATCGATCACCAAGACCCGACCGCTGCCGGTCCAATGACTTTGGTGGGGTTCATCCGCAGACTCCAAAACGGGCTTCACCCGTTCTGCCGCCGGGAATAGGACTCGAAACGTTGAGCCCCGGCCTGGGGTGCTCGAGACCTTCAAAAATCCCTTATGCCCCCGGACGATGCCCTGCACCACCGGCAAGCCCAGACCCCGACCCGGCGATTTGGTGCTGAAGAAGGGATCGAAAATCCGATCGATGTCCTGCCTCTCGATTCCCTTGCCGGTATCGTCCACGGTCAGGAATACGCAATTTCCTTTGGCCACGGCGTCGCCTGACTTCATACTCCCTTGCCCCTCCTGACGAACCTCGAAGCCAGTCGCCAATACGACGATTCCAGCCTTAGAGTCCAGGGCTTCCGTCGCGTTCAAGACCAGGTTGCGCACCAATTGCTTAAGCTGCACCGCATCGCCTTCGATCGGCGGCAGGTGACGCTCGAGCTCGAGCAGGATGCTGATTGAGCCGTCCAGGCTGGGCCCGAGTTCCCGCGCCACCTCACGAACGAGTTCCGACAACGAGAGAGGCGCCACTGCAAAGCTCCCCCGGCCCGAATAGAACAACATTTGTCGCGCCAGCTCCGCCGCGCGATTAGCGGATTCTTCGATCCGATCCAAATAACCGGCAAGCTTCGAGTGCTCCTCGACCTCCAACCGTGCCAGCTCCGCATAGCCAAAAATCCCCACCAGCAGGTTGTTGAAATCGTGGGCGACGCCGCCGGCTAAGGTGCTGAGGCTTTCAAGCTTCTGCCCTTGCATCCGTTGGACTTCCAAAGCCAATTCCGACGTTTTTCGCCGCCTCGACCAAAGCCACCTTGCCGCACTCAAGAGAAGCCAAGCCGACAAGGCTCCGTAGGCCCACACCAGCGGCGTGGAGCGCCAAAAAGGAGCGGTGATTTGAATCTCGACATTTCTGATCTGGCTCTTAGAGTCGATGATTCTCTCGATCCTTAGAATCCTCTGGCCCACCGGCAGCCCGCGATAACGAATCGTGTGCTCCTCCGGCTCGAGTTCAATCGGTTGGGGATCGTAGCCCAGCAGTTGATAGCGGTAGCCCACCTCCTCGGCCGATCCGCTTGCAAGGCTCGACAATCTCAGGGTCACCATGGTTTTGGGCGCATAGGCAAAGCGTAATACTTTGCCGTCCCAAGAGTGCTCCAGCTCTAGGTCTGGCAGGCGGCGGCCATATCCCAATGGCAAGCCATTGATCTTAACTTCCTGGATTTGTATTTCGCCGGTCGGCGCGGCTGAGATCCCATGGGGCAAGCCAGCCAAAAGAGCACCGACAACCAAGAAGGCCAGAGAGGGAACCTTAGAACTGAGGAAGGTGCTTAGAGAGGTGTCGTGCCGCCCGCGGCGGTAGAGCTCTCGTTCCTCAGGGCCGTGACGGCGGCTTCGCACCTAGCTCTCGCTCATAAATATCTGACTGTCCAACGAACCAGCTTCTTGACGAAATCCGTATATGGCGGAGCCATCAGCTTGAGCGCGCTGAATCGAGTGTGGCTCAGCACGGCTCGCTCGTGAGAGAAGGCCTTGAACCCGTAGATCCCGTGGGAGCTGCCGTGGCCGCTGTGGTTGATGCCACCAAAGGGAAGGTTTGGGTGCAAGAAATGAAGGGCCACCTCGTTGATGCAGGCGCCGCCGGAAGAAGTACCCCGTAGGATCTTGCGGATGGCGTCAGAACGGGTTGAAAAGGCGTAAAGCGCCAGGGGTTTTTCCTTGGCCCGGATTTTCGAGAGGGCCTCGTCGAGGTCGTCAAAGGGCACGAGCGGCAGAATCGGACCGAAAATCTCTTCCTGCATCGCCGGGGCATCTTCAGGTACATTCTCCAGCAGCGTGGGCTCAATCCAATGTTCTTCCGCGGAGGTTTCGCCACCGAAAGCGACCTCCGCGCCCTGCGCAACCGACTCCTCCAACAACTTGCAAAGGCGCCGGTAGTGGCGTTCGTTGACGATTCTCGCCAAATCGGGAGACTGTCGGCGCGCTGCGCTGTCCGCTCCGTAAAACTTCTCGAGCGTCTCCTTGAGAGCGTCCTTAAACGCCGAGTAAATACTCCGCTGAACCAGAACATAATCCGGCGCGATACAAGTCTGACCTTGATTGATGAATTTGCCCCAAATCACCTTGGCTGCGGCATCTTGAAGGTGGGCGGAATCGTCTACCACTACCGGGGACTTGCCGCCCAGCTCCAGGGTTACGGTGGTCAAATGCCGAGAGGCCGCCTCCATGACAATCTTGCCCACCTGTGGGCTACCGGTAAAGAACACGTGGTCGAAGGGTTGAGCGAGCAACGTCTGCGCCACGGTGACTTCGCCCTCCAGCAGCGCGATCTCGTTTTGCTCGAAGAGATCATCGACCAATTTCGCCATGACACCGGACATGGCCGGAGTCATCTCCGAGGGTTTCAGGATGGCGCAATTACCGGCGGCGATCGCCGAAATCAGTGGCACCACCGTCAAATTGAATGGATAGTTCCAAGGCGAAAGGATGAGGGTCAACCCTTTGGCCTCATAATGAATTCGAGACCGCGTAGAGATCATGGCCAAGGAAGGCATGACCCACTTGGGCCGCATCCACTTCTTGAGATGTCGGCAAACATGGCGGGCTTCGGTCAACACCGGATAGATTTCAGTCAGCTCTACTTCCGTAGCCGGCTTCTTGAAATCGTCGAAACCCGCCTGGAGAATCTCCTGGCGATGACTTTCAACCCAATCGATGATGCGACGAATCTTAGCAATGCGCTGGGCCGCCGAGCTTCCTGAGACGGTCCAGCGGTTGGCGCGTTGGGCGTCGAGAAGGGATTCGACCTTCTCCTTGAGATTAGAAGTTGAGGAAGACGAGACGACCGGAGTCGATTCCTCTACTTCGGCGGTAGCCACCGGTGAAACCATGGATGAATTCCTCAGAGTTGAGCACGGGTTGTTGAAGCCGAAGCTGCTGAGATAGGGCTTGAGATCTCAGGGTTGGTGATTAGTTTAACATCACTGATCTCGGGTGATTAGATCGGAAACCTCCGGGTCGTAGTCAATGACCTTGGACGGCCAAATGGCTGGGGCTTTGCGCAAACTCCAAGTCTGAAGCTGGGCATCGAATCGCTCGAGGTCCACACCCAATGCCTTTTGCACAGCTTGCTCGGTGCTCGCACCGTTCTTGAATTCGTTCAACAAGGCTCGGATACCCTTCTTGCCGTAGCGCGAATCCAGATAATGCAACGTCCAACGGGCTTGGTCGTAACCGATTTGCACCAAAGCAGGAACGGCTCGTTCCGAAAGGGCCACCTCGATCAAGGGAAAAGTCAGTCGGCTACCCGATCGTTCCAGCTCCGGAATCGGATTGACCGAGGATTGGAGCATCTCGAGATGCTGCGCCAACCCCTCATGCAACCAAAAGGGAGCGCGATCTTCAGTGGCCGCAGCGATCATCGCGTGGGCCAGCTCGTGGGTCATGAGGGAAACCACGAAGGAATCGAACCGCCCTACCTCTCCGAGGGGCACACGAATCCTGCCGTCGAATAAACCTAGGATCTGCTGACCGGCATAGCTGCTGTAGAAATCCCCGACATCCAAAAACAATACGTCCACGCGCGGAGCGTCTTTGGGTTGGGGGATCCACGGCAGCAACCGTCGACGTTCAGCCTCCAGAATCTTCGTCGCCTTGTCGGCGAAGAGGAAGGTCCGCGTCGGCGGATAGACCAAGCGAAAATGCTCCGAAACATGCTCTTGGGAGGAGCGAAACAGGCGCTTTTCCATCTCAACTTGCAGAAGCCGCTGCCCGCTGGTTTCGAATGGAATGGCGTCGAGCGCGGTCTTGATCAAGCGCAAGGCGCGATCATATTCCTGCTCCCTCACCAAGATTTCGGACAGCTGAAGTAATGCCGACGGATCGACTCGTTGTTGATTGCGACTGATTTGAGCCAGCTCGATCAGTTTGCGAGCAGCATCCTGAGACCGCCCTAAACGTTCCAGCGCGGTGGCATGATGACGAAGAACTTCTGGGTCCGGTGTTTTTTCCGCTTCGAGGTCGAAGGCTTCGATGGCCGACGCGGTGTCGGCCACGGCTTGCCAATTCTGCTGCCGGGCTAGGGGCGCCAGAGCTGTTTGCCACCGCCGGCGGTCGATGCCGGCTATCTCACTCGAAGCAAGATCCGGAAGGTCTGCCAACCATCGGCGGTCGAGCTCCAATCGGCGGTCGGCGGCGGTGCCGGCCACGGTCGAGCCCGGAGCCACCCCGCACCCCGAAGAGACTTCAACCCGGGCACTGCCGATTTCTAGGACCAGCAAACCTCCGACATTCGAGGCCGATGCTCCCGGCCCGAGGCGCAGGGGTCGGTCGACCGCGGTGGAACAAGGGGTCGACTCTTCCTCGAAGCTCCCCAAGTTCACCATTTCCCTCAACTCGGTGTTACTGGTCGTCAAATAGGCGAGCAAGTAGTCGGCCAACAGCTCCGATCTGGCCAGGGGCTCAAGGCTCCAAGCGAGTCTGAAATATCTGCCCGCCTTGCCCCGCAATCCTTCGGACACTGCGGCCCGAGCGAGGTGATAGTAGACCCTGGCATCGCGTGCGGCCATCTTGTTGAGAGAGTCTTTGGCCTCCTCCCACTGCCGTTCTAAGCCGAATGCGGCGAAATGCTCCGAAGCTTCCAACACCCATGCGGCGGGAGCCGTGCCGCTTGCCATCATTCGCTGATAGGCCAATGATGCTTCGACTTCATCCAGCGCTTCGCTGGCTGAACGGGCCAACAGCAAATCCAATAGCGGTGAGTGTCCAGTGGATGCAGCTCGGTTCAAAAGGGTCCTCGCCGAGTTTAAATCGGCCCGGGCTAGGGCTCCTTGGGCTCGCCAAATCACGACCGGCCACTTTCCAGCATCTCCTAGACGACCCAATGCCCTTCGCGCTGCTGCATCGTCTCCCATGGCCAAAGCGCGCTTCAGACCCAGAACATCCCGAGGCCGATTCGCAACGTTCGTTTCCGGATCGACGCGTTCAGCGGAGCCCGTTCTCCGGATGGGAATGAGCCCTTCGGGCACCAGGCCTGCCGCGATCCCCGCAGCGACCACCGCGAAGATCGCCGCTGCCGCCAAGAAATACGGCCGCGCTCGCCGATCGAGCCACGAAAAACCCCAAAGCGCAGCTGCCGCGATCATCAGACCGAGACTGAGAATCCCACTACCTGCTGCCAACCGGGAGGTAGGGCCTTCGTCGACGGTTTTAGATTCGAGAGGCTCTGCTCCGGAGTTCAGGCGGCTCGGAGAGGTCGGCTGAGAGCCGACGATTAAGTCGACGATTCGTCTTTCTGCCCGCACATCGATCACCAGGGTCAGGATTTCCTCCAAACCGGAGGGGTGCTCGATCAGAAAAGTCGCTTGATTGCTCTGAGCCTGCGCCGAAGTGGGAGCCACCAATCGCCACACGGCCCCTTCGATGGGGCCCGCTTTAATCTCCAACAGCTCAGACAGGCCGTCACCAGCCGGCTCGCGGAGCTGGAACTCTTCCGTCCATGCGCTCGGTCCCTCCGTTAAATAGGCGATTGCCAACTCAAGCCCTGTGACCTCGGCCTCCGAAATGGCCGCCGGTGCGGCCGATTCACGGGCCTGCAAGTGACCGCTCCAGATAGAACCGACGAGAATCAGGGTCCACACCCAAAAGCCACGCGCCATCAGCCGCTCCAAGAAAAATTGATGCTTCAGGGATTTCCCCACGAGCCGGGGTAAATTATACTCTAGGGGATTTTCACTGCTTGACTCTTCATCGGGAGCTTTCTCATGACCTCTTCCAAGCCCTTCTCCCAATCCCTGGAGCGCATTCGACGCCCTTTCTCGGTCTGGATGTCGGCATTCGGATGGCTACTACTGATCCTCGCCTTCGGCCTCTCATCACCGGCCATCGGTCAAGAAGACGACTTCGAAGACGATGAGTTCGGCGACCCGATCGAGCAATCCGCTAAAGAGGCCTTGGCCCTCTTGACCGACAATCAAAAGAGGGTCGTGAATGCCAGCCCAGACATTTCGGCCTTGCGCATGGCCCTCGACGGCAACTCGGCCGTCGATACCAGTCGAGCCGCCAATGAGGCCCGAGCGTCGTTGAGCATCACGGCAGGGCTCGTCTCCGAATCCGGTGGTTTAGACGTAACGCGTGAACTCACGCGCATGCAGGACGCCCAGGAGGGCCTCCTCTCCTTGCTGGGCGACCACTCGGGAGCGGGGCAAAAGGGCATCACGTCCGAAAGATCGACCGGACTCGTATTGGCCTTTTCCGAGGCTGAGCGCAAAGCCAACGGCATGTTGCCGCTTACCGCCGCGGAACGACAGACGATCCTGTTGGACTACCGAAATCGAATCCAACAAGGCCACCTCGACGCACAAGGGGAAGCCGCCGCCTCCGGCATAGACCTAGACGACGACGGGCGCCCCATCGGCCGTCAGGAGCTCGAAAAAAAGCAGGAAAAATACGCCGAGTGGCTGGCGGAGAATGAGCGTCGAGAACGTGAGATAAAAAAGAAAAAGGCTGAACGAGCCAAACGAATCCAAGCGCGTCAAGGGCGGCAAGACAAGGGGTTGGAAGCGCCGAGTGTCGGTCTTAGAAAAGAGGCCATGGCCAAACCGTTGCGCGAAAAACCCAGCAGCAAGATGTTGGAGAAAATGGAAATCTGGCACATCCGGTGGTCGACAAAGTCCGAGACCCTTAAAGCGGCATTGGCGAAATTCCTGCCATTGAGCCTCAAACGACACGACACCAAAACCATCAGCGTCTGCCGGCATCTGTACAACTCGGTGGTAGCCATCTCCACAGATACCAAGATCATGAGCGCTCCTGATCGAGAGCTTCGGGAGGCGCTCAACACCTCTATTCTAGCCATGCAGGAAATGTCCTACTCCTGCATTTACGGCAAGTTCGATGAGACGCGGCAGCATCGCAAGGAAAGCCAGACCGCGCTCGGACAGGCCGTCAAGCGAATGAAGGTCTACGGTCTGACCTTCTGAAACGATCGCTGAGGATGAGCACCAAGAGCTTCGCTCGCCCTCAGCGCGCGAAGCTACTTGCCAGTCGACAAGCTGTCGAACACAATGCCGGTGAAAACGTCCGGTTTCATGAATCCCTGACCCCACTGCTCGTCCAAGGCGGACGTCGGGTTGGCTGCGATCACTTCATCCCGGGACTTTCCTTCGTCCACCAAGGGTTTGACCGCATCTCGAACCGCCACCAACATACCGTGATAGGCCATCAGGGCCTTCTTATCTGCCAGCGGCCCATGCCCCGGGATGATCTTCGTCTTTTCGCCGGTCATGGAAGCCACCTTCTCGATCGCTTGGATCATGCCATCGATGTTGCCGCCACTGGCAACATCGATGAACGGGTAGATGCCGTTGAAAAACAGGTCACCGGCGTGGATCACGTCCAGCTCCTTGAACACCACCACGGAATCGCCGTCAGTATGGGCCGGCGGTACATGGAAGGCGTGGATGGTCTGGCCGTTCAAGTGGAAGGTCACCGCATCCTCGTAGGTGATGACCGGCAAAGCGGCCTTCGGTGAAGGGGGTACTTTCTGCTGCCAAAGGGCCAGAAATTGCTCGGTCGACATCCGCTCACGGACATTGCCGTGGGCCACGATCACCGTGCCAGTCGATCCCAGGTTCTCATTTCCGCCGGTGTGGTCACCGTGCCAGTGGGTGTTGACCACGAACCGAATATCTTGATCGCTAACGGCACCGATGGCTGTGCGAATCTTGTCCGTCAGGGGCGCGTATTGGTCATCCACCAAGAAGACCCCATCGTCACCGACGGAAACGCCGAGATTACCTCCGGCTCCCACCAGCATGTAGAGCCCCTCAGCTACCTTGGTCGTTTCGATCGTGACTTTAGAAAAATCTTGTTGGGCACCGGCTGCTAGGGCCATCAAGCTGAGCGCCGTGCAGGTCGTAAGACGAAGAATCATCGGTCTCATAGAGAACTCCCGTTCATAATTAGGTAGTCGGCGTTGCTCTCGGACGCCCGATGGCGGATCCCCGGGGGCGGATCCCCGGGGGCGGATCCCCGGGGGCGGATCCCCGGTGGGCGAGTGCGCCTGCAAGCAACCGAGTCAACGAATTTAGAGTGTTTCGAAGCTTTGAATATATCGTTTTTGCCGCTTCAATGGATTCAAATCCCGCCGGCTCGAGGAAACAGCCGCCACGACTTGCCGCCAACTCGACCGCGGTCGAGCATCACCCTCCGTCTCAGATGGGGCTCATCAGATCGAAATCTCCCTTTACTGGTCCGGCGTGACCGGTCATGATAGATAAAGTGATGAGAACGACTTACGGTGCCGCTCGGCACCGCTCGCGGGTCGAGCCACCCGTTCCGGAGCATTGCGAACCGCTCTCCGAGCGCCACGCCAGGTCTTGTGGCCGAGGCAACGGTAGCCTAATTGTCCCTTATGGAAGCGAAAGTGACTGAAGGTACCCCCCATTTCGGCGCTAAGCCGGCAGTGCCCGACACCCATGAGGCTCTCTTCGCTTTGGTCGGCCCGGTCGGTCAGAGAATTTATGAGATGGTCCGGCGGATCCTCGACGATCTCGAAGAAGCAGCTCCCTGGGACGACCTCTACTACCCTCCTACTAAAATCGAAGAATTTCTCCGCAAAGCGTCCTTGTTGCACGCGGTGATCGAGGGTATTCCTCAGCGGGTAAGCGACCTGTTGGACCATCTCGAGCAGGAGACGGACCCACTGGCCGGTGAGCTGATCGAAGATGTCGACTTCTTCTTCAACGGCATTCATATGAGTGTCGAGCAGGAGATGGCCAAGCTGCAGTCTCTGATCCATCGATTCCAGCAGGAACTTCCAAGGGATCCGAGCGAAGAAGAACGTGATTACACCTGTGAGCTTTCCGCCGACCTCAAAGGTAAGTACACCAGCTCGATCATGGGTGCCGCCGCCAGCCTGATCGCGGCCGGGAAATGGCGCGGGGTCGAAATTGAGCCCATTCTTTTCCCCGAAAAGGCTCAGGAATTCGACCGCAACGAACGCCTTGTGGCCACGCTCAGCGAAGTGACCGACAACATCCAAACGCTCTTGGAGCAAGTCCCACTGGCCGAGCTTGTGGATACTTGGAAGCAAGGGGAGCGGGTCGACCAATACGCTTTGACACCGTTGTATAGCTTGCTCGGAAATCTGGGCAAGCTGATGCGCGAATCCAGCCGCCGAGCTCTCTACTCCGGTGACTATCATCAGATTCAACGTCGAGAGGGTCTATTGGCGGCGCGGGTCAACGAGCTGACCACGCTGCACAATATGACCTGGGGCACGGTGCCCTTGGCAGCCGATCAAAAGCGAGAAGACATCTTCCCGCTGATGATTCAAAAAGCGACCGAGCTGGCAACGGTGCTCAACACCGACAACCTCAAGAGCATTGTCGGCAGCACTCAAGTGGAAGAACTCTTTCACGTGGTGGCGGTTGAAAAAGATCAGAACTCTTCGATCGACCGGTGGCGATTTGGCCATGACATCAAACCCCATCCCAGCAGGAGCAAGATTCCAGAGAACTTGCATACCTTGATCGTGCTTCTCTACGACGAGGATCTCAGCACGTTTCTCGAGCTGTTGCTCGGCTCGGTGCTCAAACGGGCATCTCTGACGGTTCGCAAAGAACTCAAGGCCACGCCGTCGGAAACGGAAATGTCCCAACTCCTGGGTTCGATCGAAGAAGTGGGGATGCAAGAGCCCGCTGCCAATTTCGAGGCTCAAGCTCCGTCGCCGACCTTTGATCCCATGGCCATCGAGGTCGACCATGACTTTGCCAAGATTCCCACCAAGGAGCCGGCTCAAGAGCCGAGCCCGGACTTCACACCGTTTGAGCCCCCTCTAGACGAATCGGGTCCCGACATGCTCTTCGCTCCCGCAGCTTTGCCCAAAGTTGATGAGCCCGCTACCGGCGAGCCCCTCCGGCTCGACCGAGAGCTGTGGGACCCCAGCTCCTTTCAAGAAGAGCTGAGCACTCTATCCGGTCCGTTGTCCGGCACCACTCTGGGTGACGAACTCGACTCTCTTGAAGAGCCATTCGACGGCACTGTCGCCCCACCGGGTGCGGGAGGCGCCGGCGAACTCGGAAGTGCCGATCGCGAGCAAGCATTCCACTCCGCCAGCCAACTCCGCGACTCGTTGGACAGTCTGCGGTCCGGCTCCCAATACAAGTCGTTTCAGCTGATCCAACGCTTGCTCAAGCAAAAGCGGGCGATCCCACCTGCCATGGTTCAGTCCATGCAGCCGTTCGTGGCAGCCCTTCTCAACGAACTCGTGCCTCAACTCGACGGCGGCGCGGTGGCGGGTTTGGTCTCGGTGGACGTCCCCCAGCTAGCTGCAGACTGCCGAACGCTTACCCAACCCGCATTTTCTCCCAACGAACTCGCCGAAGTCGTTCCCGAGGCCATGCAACGATTAGATGCCCTCCTGGGCACCCTCACCGAGAGCCTAGCCCAAGTCATCGACCAGCTTTCCGGTTACTAACCCCTCTTCACCAGCTGCCAACTCCAACGCACGTTTGGAACCGGCGAGTGGCCGAAGCTCAAATTGCGGAGCTGTCGGCATTCTCCAATTCGAGGGTGAAACAAATCGTCGAGCCTTTGCCCGGCCCCTCAGATTCCGCCCAAACCCTACCGCCATGAGCCTCGACGATTCTTTTGACCAGCGCCAGTCCAATTCCGCTGCCTTCCACGGAACGGCGCCGGCGGCCAAAGAAGAGGTCAAAGATACGATCTAGGTCCCCAGAATCAATACCTGCGCCATTGTCTCGGACGAAATAAACCCGCTCCTCTCCATCTTGCCGACGGCCGATTTCAACTTTGGGCCGGCCTTGATCACTCATGAACTTCAGGCTGTTGGAGATCAGGTTTTGGTAGACCAAAAGAAGCCGTAGTCGGTCAACGGCGGCGTGGCCTAGGGACTCGTCGATGAGGATTTCCACCTCCTCTTGGGCAACGGCGGCGGAGTGCTCCACCGCCTCTCGGGCGACCTCGCCCAGATCGACCGAGTCGATTCCCTCAAAAACATGACCGGCGCGGGACAAGGTCAGGAGGGAGCTGAGCAGATTGAGCATTCGGGTAACGGAGGACTCCACGCGCTGCAAGCTTGCGTTCACGGATTCGATCCGCCCGGTGCTCAGATCCTCAGAGGCGATCTCGATCAACCCTTGGATCGAGATCAGCGGGGCCTTGAGATCGTGGGCGACGGTCAAAGAGAATTGCTCGAGTTCACGATTCTTGGCCTCGAGTTCGGCGATGAACTTTTGCCTCTCTTGCTCGGCGGATCTTTGCTCGGTGATATCCCTCACCACGGTCAGAAGCACCGGCGCGCCTTCTACCTCGAGGAGTTCTCCCCAAAGCTTACATTGCCGAATCTGCCCGGAAGCATGACGAATCGAAGCTTCTTGTCCTTCGATCTTTCCCTGTTCCCGCAAAGACGAAAACATCTGATCCCGCTCAGCTGGATTCGCCCAGATCGCCAACTCAAGAGTAGTCTTGCCTACCGCCTGCCGTCGGTCGTACCCTGTGATCAGAGTGAATCCCTTGTTGATTTCAAGAATCTCGCCGGACGGTACGGCCGTCAGCAGGACCGAATCCAAGCTGTGTCGGAACGCGGCGGCGAATTTCCCTTCAGACGCCTTAAGGGCTTTCTCGGCCTGCAGCTCGGCGGTGATGTCCCTAGCGACTCCAACCAAACCTCCACCGGTGAGGGGTGTAACGGCGACTTCGTAGGTCGTGCCTTTTATTTCGACTGACCACTCGAACTCCTCGCCGGCAAGGCCCCTGGCCAACGGCTCGGAGACCTCTGGATAAGCCTCGTAGAGATCGAACACTGAACGGCCTAACCCTCGATTCTCTGCTAGCCCCAGTTTCTGCACACCCGCCCCTTCCGAAAAAGTAAGCTTGCCCTCGGCATCGAGGGCAAAGATTACGATCGGAGTCCGTTGGGTTACGGCTCGAATTAGGTCATCACTGCGGGTCAAGAAAATTCCTCAGAAAAGAACTCAGAATAAAAATCGACAGGAGCACCTACACCCCGGGGCCACCCCCCAAGAGCATAGCAGTCGTTTCAGGTCCCAGCACCATAACGAGCTTAGATGAGCCGACCCTCAATCAACTAGACAAGAGATAATAGCCAGTCGCTCGACCCATGATTTTCATCCCCAGAAGACCAAGTTGGCCTAAAAATTGCTAATATTCTGATTCATGTTTTGGCGGCGCGTTCTAGCGAACAAAATTAATTCTGCGTCCCCCCCTATTGACTTGATGCTCCTGAGCCCAGCGACCGCCTTAGGGAGACTTGTTCTCCTTGGTCTCGGAGATTCAAACGGCGCAGTCGGAGGTGGCCTTATGAAATCGAATCTGAAAGCCAGGTCTACATCCTTGCTGATTGCCGCCTTGGCAATCGTGACGCCGGCGGCAACTTTGTTGGCACCTGCGCCAACAGCGTGGGCGTCTGAAACCCAAGTCGCCTCGTCGGCACAGGCATCCTGGATCGTGACCGGTAGCTCGACCTCGGAAGTCCGGCAGATCGTTCTTGCTGAGCACGGCGCCGTGACCCACGAGCTCGGAATCATCAAGGGAGTCGCCGCACTGTTGACTTCCCATCAAGTGGAGGAGATCTCTAAACATCAAGAGATCAAGAAGATCTGGCGCGATCGGCAGGTGGAAATGGCCTCCGTGCCGGCAAACCCCGCCTCTGAAACCAAATCTTTCGGTAGCTATACAAATTATCCCGCCCAAACCGGTGCCGCGATTCTTCACGCATTCGGCCTGGACGGCGACGGAGTAACCGTTGCCGTGGTCGACACCGGTTATTGGAAAGTCAACGGGCTAAAAAAGAATCGGGATCGAGAGGATCGAGTTCTGGCTCAATACGATGCCCAAAACGACGAGGTCGTCTCCACCTGGTCGAAGGGCGTCACCAACGACGACAACGGTCACGGCACCCACGTCACCGGCGTGATCATGGATTCCAGCAAGGCCTTCGGCCTGTATCGGGGCATGGCTCCAGGCGCAGATTTGGTTTCCGTCAAAGCCTTCGACGCCACCGGTTTGAGCACCTACGCGGACGTGATCCGAGGCCTCGATTGGGTAGTCGAGAATAAGGACGAATACGACATTCGCGTCTTAAACCTCTCCTTCGGTGCCGCGCCACAATCCTTCTATTGGGACGACCCCCTAAATCGCGCGGTGATGTCCGCATGGCGAGAGGGCATCGTCGTGGTGACCTCGGCAGGCAACGCCGGCCCTGACCCGTTTACCATCGGCGTTCCCGGCAATAACCCATACGTCATTACCACCGGCGCCATCACCGACAACTACACGCCTTACGATCCTTCTGACGACAGGCTGACCTCATTCTCCTCAGCGGGCCCCACGGCGACCGGTTGGATCAAACCCGATTTGATGGCCTTCGGAGGCCACATCACCGCAGCGCTGCCCAGCGATTCCTTTCTCGGCGAAATGTTTCCGGAATGGTCCGTGCCGCCCCGTTTCTACCAACTCTCCGGCACTTCCCAAGCGACGGCGATTACCACCGGCGTGGTGGCCTTGCTGTTGCAGCTGGATCCGAGCCTCAGCCCCGATGACGTGAAATGCAAGCTGACGTCCTCAGCGCTGGTGGCCGTCGACGCCAACGGTGACGATGCCTACAACCCTCTTCAACAGGGTGCCGGGCTGATCAATGCCATTTCAGCGGTTCTCTCGGACGAAACCGGCTGCGGCAACAACGGTTTGGACATCGCCGCAGACTTAGACGACGACCAACATTGGGGCGGACCGGTTCGCCAAGATGAAGACGGCAATCTGTTCATCACCGTCGACGGCGAGGCCCACTTCTTGTGGGACGGTAGCTACGTTCCAACCGAGGGTGTGGTCTTCTCTACCAATAATCCTTGGGTAGGCGTAGAGAATAATCCTTGGGTCAACGAGACCCCAGGCGTGGACTACAACCTATGGGACGGGGTCGGCCCTTCACCCACCAACAATCCTTGGGTCAATGAGTACGCTTGGCTGAACAATAACCCCTGGGTCAATGAAAACGCCTGGATCTCGGCCTATCCAGAGATCTTCGGCACACCTTCGATCGTCATTGGCCTGCCGGGACCCGGTGCAGCCGATTGGGCCGCGAAGGAGCTGACCACCGCCCCCTCTCTCCAGCAGGAATAGGCAGACACACCGAATTTCTTCCAATAGTGACAAGGGGCCTTCGGGCCCCTTTTTCATGCCTGACCCCGCCAGCCGCATGAAGGCGCTCGGCTCCTCGATCCAGACCTCTCGGGTTCTGGCACGCGGTTCGGCTCGCAGGGTTCGAAACCTTCTCAGCCGGTCCTTCATTCCTGTGGTACCATCCGGCCGGTCGGTATGCGAAAAAGACTCTGTCAGCCGATCCTCTCCACGAGGAACCTAATACTCCCCGCCCTTTTTGGGGCCTGGGCTTTTGCGTGCCACGCTTTCCCCTCCTCTGCCCAGGCTCCCTATCTTCGCTTCGAAAACCTCAACACCGAAAACGGCCTATCCCAGGCTTCGGTGCATGCCATCTTTCAAGATTCTTCAGGGTTCATGTGGTTCGGAACTCAGGATGGGTTGAATCGTTGGGACGGCACTCGTTTCGTACATTTCCGCAACCGCCCGGACGATCCCAGTTCGATCTCCGACAATCGGATCAAATCCATCGATGAAGATGCGGACGGCATCCTTTGGATCGGCACCGACGGCGGAACCGTGGATGCCTACGATCCTGCTACCGACCAATTTCGGCACGTGGTCAAGTCTCTTGCAGACGGACAATCCCTAGACGTCGGAGAAATTTTGGTCACGATGTGGCAAAGTGACCACGAGCTGTGGATCGGCAGCATGAACGGTCTATTTCTGTTGGACACAGGGACCGAATTGCTGATTTCTATCCCCTTTTGGCAGCAGGAGGGCTCGGCTCCCGGACGCGTCAACGATCTGATCAAAGACTCCACCGGCCAGGTGCTATTCACCCATCACTACGGGGTCGGGCGCGTGAAATGGATCGCCGGACGCCCCGTGGGCGTTGTCTATCAGACCTTTGAGCGAGATCAAGTCACCGCCTTGGCCACGGATCACGACGGCTATTTATGGATCGGCGTCGACCACCGAGTAGCGCGGGTCCAGGAGGGCGACCGATTTGAGTGGTTCAGCCTCGAGAGCGAGTCTTCGTCCAACCTGAAGATCAATCAAATCCTCTTCGATCGCGGCCGAAGGATGTGGGTCGTCACCTCCAACGGCCTATACCTCCGCAGATCGGATACCGCCGGATTCCACGTCTACCGCGAGCATAGTGCCGACCCCAACAGCTTGTCCGACGACGAGCTCTACACCGTCATCGAAGACCAGGGGGGAATGCTGTGGATCGGCAGCCTCAAGGGTGGGGCTGACCGATGGCATCCCGCCAGCTTGGCCCTCGGCCGTTTCCCAGCAGATCAGTCTGCCGGAGCGCCTTCAATTTACGCCTTCGCCACCACACCCAACGACGATCTTTGGATCGGAACCTTCGAAGGCCTGCTGCGCCGGAAATCCGGCGCAGACGAACTCGCATCTTTTCCAGCGGCCGATTCCTACCCGGGATTCCCCAAGAACATCAAGGTCATGAGCCTCCTTGGCGACCGCTCAGGTCGGCTCTGGATAGGCACTCTACGGCAAGGACTGATTCAGTTAGCGCCGCAAGGCGAGGAATTCACGGTTTTCTTACCCGATCCCGGCCAGCCCGGCAGCCTTCCGGCCAGAGGGGTCATGAGCCTATTCGAAAGCAGCGACGGCACAGTTTTCGTCGGCACATCCGGTGGAGGCCTGGCTCAATTCGACCCCGATTCCAAAGCTTTCAATGTATTCAGCCCTGGGCACGGACAGGACGGCCTAGGTGCCGATCGAATTCCGCGAATCGCTGAAACGAACCCAGGCAGCTTGTGGCTGGCGGTTTATAACACCGGCCTCGATCATTTGGATCTCGAGACCAGCAGGGTGACCCACTTCCGCAACGTGCCCGACGATCCGTCTTCCCTGCCGGCAGATTCCGTCTCCTGTCTTCATGTCGATGAATTCGGCCAACTATGGGTCGGAACTCTGAGCGCGGGTTTCGCCAGATTGGAGTCCCTTGACTTAGTCGACGGAAGATCCGAATTTCGATCCTGGAGCGAGGCCCACGGCCTCCCCAACAACACTGTCTACGGCATCCTTTCCGACCACGACGGTCTCATTTGGCTGAGCACCAACCGCGGGCTGCTGCGGTTTGATCCTGAAACGGAGACGTTCAAACACTTCGAACCCCGCCACGGTCTCCAGTCCTGGGAGTTCAACTACGGTGCCTACTTCCAGGGCCGAGACGGCGCGCTATTTTTTGGCGGCATCCACGGATTCAACAAGATTTACCCCGAAGATCTCCGGCTCGAGAGTTCGCCCCCACCAATGGCCCTCGCCCACCTGGAAATCAGCAATCGACCGGTGCCCGTGCCGCGAAAGCTATCGAAAGAATCCCCGATACAGCTGTCCTATGAAGACTCCTCCCTGAGCTTTGGTCTGGCAGCGCTGGACTTCTGGGCTCCCGAGAAAAACCGCTTCTCTTACAAGCTCGAAGGTTTCGACAAGGACTGGCTGGAGCTCGAAGAAAACCGTCCGGTGGTCTACACCAATCTGGATCCGGGCTCCTACACATTCCGGGCGAAGGCGTCCAATAGCGAAGGAGTGTGGAATGAGACGGGGCTGGAAGCTCCCGTTTTCGTCGAATTCGCCCCTTGGGAGACCTGGTGGGCTTGGTGCCTTTACGCCGCCTTCGGCGCCGGGTTGGTCTACAGTGGCGTGCGATGGCGGCTCGGCGCCTTGGAACGGCGCAGCGCGGAACTCAAAGAATTGGTGGACCTTCGAACCGCCGAACTCAAGGATACGGTCCTACAGCTGAAGGAATCGGAAGGATCCGCTCTCGATGCCAAAAGGAGAGCTTTGAAGTCCCTTGAGGAGGCTCTCGAGGAAAGGCGCAAAGCTCAGGAGGCGGACCAAGCTAAAAGCATATTCTTATCCAACATGAGCCACGAGCTGAGAACGCCCCTCAACGCGGTTCTTGGATTCGCCCAATTAATGGAGCGCGATCCTCAGCTGACTGCCGAGCACCGGGAAAGTCTCAAGGTGATCTTACGCAGCGGCGAGCACCTCCTACGGCTGATCAACGACGTATTGTCATTGGCCAAAATCGAAGCCGGCCGGTTGACGCTCGCCAAGAAACCCTTCTTGCTCCACCGTTTGTGCAGGGACGTCGGCGAAATGGTCGGCCCTAAGGCCAGGGAAAAGTCCCTCGATCTCAAAATAGCTATCGACGACGCCGTGCCGGTCGCGGTGGAAGGCGATAGCGGCCGATTGATCCAAGTGTTGCTGAATTTGATGGGCAATGCGGTGAAATTCACCAGCCAAGGGTCAGTCACCTTGAAGGTTTCCATGAAGTCCGATTTGATCGATTTTGCGGTCGTCGATACCGGCGTTGGAATCCCCGAGAACGAGATGACCGAACTTTTCGAGCCCTTCCAGCAAACTGAAGCCGGGCGCGCTGAAAAAGAAGGCACCGGCCTCGGTTTGGCCATCAGTGAACGCCTGGTGGAGCTGATGGGCGGCAGCCTTCGGGTCGACAGCAAACCCCGTAAGGGATCGACCTTCGCTTTTGCGTTGCCGCTGCAGACCGCAGACGCCCAATTGGTGAAGAAGGAGACTCGCAGGGTGGTGGCCATTGGATTGGGAGAGAAACCACCCAAGATCCTTGTCACTGACGACAACCGTGAAAATCGCGCGGTGCTCAGCAGGCTGTTCGAAGGGGTCGGCTTTCCGGTGCGGACCGCTCGCCACGGCGCCGAAGCGGTAGAGAAATGGCGGCAGTGGCGGCCCAGCCTAATTTGGATGGATATGCGCATGCCCGTCATGGACGGCTACGAGGCCACTCGTAAAATTCGGCGGGCCGAAGCTGAGCTGGTCACCGGCCGCACTGCCATTCTTGCTCTGACCGCCTCTGCCTTTGAAGACGACCAACGGGAGATCCTGGAAGCCGGCTGTGACGATGTGATCACCAAGCCGTACCAAGAACACGTCCTCTTCGAAAAAATGGCAGAGCACCTCAACCTGACCTTCGTTCATGGCGAGCCGGAGTTTAAGGATCTCGATGACCTTGGTGGCCCTGCCCCTTCGGATTCGGACGGGTCGTCCGAAGAAGAGCTGAGCAGCCGGATTCTAATCGCCGAGGACAACCCCTCCAATCAGATGGTGGCACGAAGGATGCTGGAGCGACTCGGCTACCAAGCTGACGTGGTTCCCAACGGCGGTCTGGTGGCCGGCGCCTTCACGAAACATACCTACCCGTTGGTGCTAATGGACATTCGAATGCCCAAAATGGACGGCATGGAGGCGACCCGGCGCCTGAGGAACTCCCTGCCGGCCCAGGACCAGCCCGCCATCATCGCGCTCACCGGCCTCGCTAGCGAGGATGAACGCCAGATGTGCATGGACGCGGGCATGGACGACCTGCTGGCGAAACCGTTCCGCATCGAAGATCTGAAAGAGAAGATTACGCAATGGATGCCCACTACGGTGGGGGCGAAACAGCGGGCCCAACTTCGCAGGCAAGCCGCCCAATCCGTGGACTTACCGACGGCCCCTCCCGCCGCCCTGGTGGCGACCGGCGAAACCGGCGAGGCCCTGAATCTAAGGAAGCTGGAACTCATTCGCCAGCTCGACGACAACACCGACAATGAACCCCTGGCGACCCAGGTGATCTCTCTCTTCTTGGATACCGTGCCCGGACAGCTAAAGGAGCTTCAGCGAACCATCCATGAGAAGGATCTCTACAGCTGGCGCCGGGTCGCCCACAGCTTAAAGAATTCTAGCTCCACTCTCGGCGCCGACAGGGTGTCGGCCACGTGTCTTTCTTTGGAGCAGCTCGCCAGATCTTCCCAGGATCCCAATGCGGCCCGAATTCAAGCCATTCCGATCTTGGATCGACTCAGCCGAGAGGTTGAGCACGCCCTGAGCGCACTCTCCGCTGAGAAAAACAGCCCCTCCCCTCGATCGAAGTAGGGCCCGGCGCTTGTGGATAGCCTGACGCCCCGCGGGTTAGGCCGGATCGGTACGGGCTCAGCTCAATCCGGCGGAATAGATATCCCGCTCGAGTTCGGTGAGAATTCGCCGGTTTTCGCGCCAGTTACGTTCCACCTTGACCCTCAAATCCAAATAGACTCGACAATCCAAGTAGTCTTCTAAATCGCTGCGGGCCGCGGCGCCGATCGCTTTGATTCGCTGGCCGCCCGTTCCGACCAAGATCTTCTTCTGCCCTTCCCGCTCCGCGAGAATGGACGCGTGGATGACCACCAGCTCACCCTTCTCTTCCCAGCCTTCGATCACCACCGCCGTGGCAAACGGTAGCTCGTCACCGGTTTGGGCGAGCACTTTTTCGCGAATTCTTTCGGAAACTAGGAACCGTTCGGGATGCACGGTGAGCAGCTCCGAATCGTAGGCCGCTTCGCCTTCGGGAAGGTATCGCCACAAGGTGTCCAAAACAATGTCCGTGCCGTCCGCCTTAAGGGCCGAGATGGGGATCATCTCTTGGAAAAGGCCGGTCTCCGCATAGCGGGCCATACGCGGCAAGAGCTTCGCCTTGTCGATCCGGTCAATCTTATTGAGCAACAAGATCTTCGGCGTTTTTGTATCGCCGATCCAAGACAACATGAATTCGTCGCCGCCGCCGAATGCCTGGCTCGCGTCCACCAACAAGCAGATGACGTCGGCTTCGTTGAGGGCTTCTTGGGCAGCTTTGATCATCGCCCGATTCATTTGATGCTGGGGTTTGTGGACCCCCGGCGTATCGTAAAAAACCATCTGCCCTCGGGGTTCCGAGAGAATCCCCACCAAGCGATTTCTAGTGGTCTGCGGTTTTGCCGAGACAATAGCCAGCTTCTCGGGCAGAAAGCGATTCATCAGGGTGGATTTTCCGGCGTTGGGGCGGCCCACCAAGGCCACCGTGCCCGCTCGCAGAGGGTTTGGCTCGGTCGAATCCGGACCGGAATTTTCAATCGATTCTTTCATAGGGTTCCTAGCTCAAGAGTCTACGACAGGTGCTACGGACTTCGTGATCGGGCCTCGAGAAACGGCGATTTGAGTCACCCGCCGATCGTCGGCCTCTTCCACCAAAAATTCCAATCCTAAGTAGCTCAGCCGCTCGCCCACCTTGGGTACGTATCCGAGCTGACCGCAGATCAAGCCCGAGAGGGTTTCATAGGGTAAGTCGTAAACATCGAACTCCAAGCCGACGATTTCTTTGAAGTCTTCCAGATAGGCCCGGCCACTGAGCCGCCATCGGCCGTCGTCCAGGGTTTCGTGGCCTTCATGATCTTCGTGCTCGTCACGAATATCACCGACAATTTCTTCCACCAGGTCCTCAATCGTCACCAATCCTGCCACTCCGCCGTATTCGTCGACCACAATGGCCATCTGCTGGCGTCGGGCCTGAAGCTCTTCAAGAGAGGCGTGCAGAGGTTTGCTCTCGGGGACATAAAACGGCTGTTGGCAAAGCTCGTCGACCAATAAATCGCTCTTGCCCGAATGCATGGCCTCAAAGAGGTCGCGAATATGCAGAATGCCGACAATATCGTCGATCGAGCCTCTGAAGAGGGGCAGGCGAGAATTCTTGGTTTCAAAGAACCTCGCTGCCAGCTCTTCTAGGCTCGCGTCGGCCGAAGCGCTGTTGATCTCAACCCTGGGTGTCATCACGCTGCGGACCTGGGTATCGCCGAAGTCCACCACCGAGCGCACCATCTCACCCTCTTTGGGCTCCAGAATGCCCTCGCGCCGGCCGACGTCGATGTAGGCATCGATCTCATCCTCGGAGGCGTCGTCCTCGTCTTCTTCGTATTGGGCTTTCTCCGCAAACCTAACCACCGGTGCGAGAGCCCAAATCAAGGGCCGCAAAATGAAATAGAGGCTCTTATAAACCGGTGTCAGAAGCGCTAGGGAACGTTCTGCATGACGCCGCGAAAGGTAGCGGGTCAACCACTCCGTGGCAAACAAATAGGTGGTCATGGCGAGCACCGCGGCGAGCGGTAGAGAGCTGCCTATCAGCAGCTCCAGGGAGCCCGAATCCACCGCCCAGAGTAGAATTAAAACCACCAGCAACAAAAATCGTGAAAGAAGCGTCAAGACGTAGCGGAAGGCTTCGAAATGGGTCCGCGACGCGTACAAGTCGCCGATCGACCCGCCCGCCTGCTTGGCCCAGTGGCGTATTCGAATGTGACCGCCGCGTTCGAAGAGCGCCGAAATCACGGCCGCCAAGACCGAAATTGGAGTGGCGACGACCATCAGAGCTAGCCATCCTGTTTGGAGCGGAGCCATCAGTGCACAACCTCGGTCTCAATACCCTCAGTGTCAATGCGGTCGGTATCGATACCCTCGGTATCGATACCCTCGGTCTGAATACCCTCGGTCTGAATACCATAGTGGGTCCGAAGCTGGTCTTCGAATCGCTCCATGGTGCCGTCGTCAGTCTCGTGGTCGTATCCAAGGCAGTGCAATAAGCCGTGCAGCAGCAGAGTGCGCAGCTCACGCTCGACGGAATGCCCTCGAATCTCTGCTTGGCGCCTAGCCGTCGGCACGGAAATAACGATGTCGCCGAGGTAGGGCCCACCCTCCGGCTCGAAACCACCGAACGACGGCTCGGCCATCGGCTCCTCAGCCGAGGAATGCTCATCCCCACCCTCAGCCGTCGCCAAATCGCCGACAAAAGATAGGACATCTGTGGTGGCATCCTTGTCGCGAAAGTCTCGGCTGATGCGTCGCATTTCTCGATCACTGACGAATCGAATGCCCAAGCCGGCCGCACGCGGAGCCAGATCCTCGACTATAGGGGTAAGCCAGGGCCTGATTCGTCGGGCAGACGCTTCTCGGTATCTGCACGGATTTTGCAGGTGAATTTCACACCGGAGGGCTCTAGGCCGCGCGGTGCTCAATCTAGGGGCAGGGTCAGATTCGTTCAAGGTGGGTGGTGGGTTGGCGGATAGGAGCACACAAGCATTCAGGCGTTGGTGTGCAGAGGAATATTATCGGTCTATCTTAGCGGAAATCGACTCTGCCGGCTCGGGGTCTTTTTTCGCTGAACGGTCCTTGCCGCCTCCAGCGCCCCCTCTACCGCTCTGAGAGCCGGTTTTCTTCGCTTCCGGCTCCGACTTCTCGGGGTTCGAATCGTCAGTTTTGCTCGGGATCTGGGGCCTCGTAATCGAGGTCCTCGATTCATCGCCCTTCGTCTTTCGGTTGAATTGAAAGCCCGGATATTCAATCCGCCGATGATAGATATTGGTCAGGATTCGATGAAAAGCCTCTTCCACCCTCTTGAGATCACCGAGGGTCAAATCGGTTTGATCGAGCTGGCCGTCGTTCAAGCAATCGTCAAAAACAGCCCTCAGCACTGCGCGGATCTTTTGGGTGCTGGGCTCGATTAGGGTTCGGCTTGCGGCTTCCACCGCATCTGCCAGCATCAGGACTCCCATTTCCTTGCTTTGGGGCTTTGGACCCGGATAGCGGAACTCGTCCTCGCGGATCTCATCAGTGTCCGGATCGCAGCGTTCTTTGGCTCGGCTGTAGAAGTACTTGATCAGCCGAGTTCCATGGTGCTGCTCAATGGAGTCGAGAATCGGGGTAGGCAACGCGTACTTCTCGCCCAGCTCCAGCCCTTCTTTGACGTGGTTGATCAAGATCAAAGCCGACATCGAAGGTTGAATTTTGTCGTGGGGATTGCCACCCCCCTGTTGGTTTTCGATGAAGTATTGCGGCCGCACGATCTTGCCGATGTCGTGGTAGAGAGCCGCCGTGTGGATGAGCACCGAGTCTCCGTCGACGGCTTCGACCCCAGCCTTCGAAAGATTGGCCACGGCCAGGGAGTGTTGAAACGTCCCAGGCGCCTCAAACGCCAATCGTCGGAGCAGAGGAAGATTCGGATTGGCGAGTTCGATCAGCTTGATCGATGTGGTCACCCGGAGCAATGATTCGAACACTGGAACTAAGAAGCTGGTCACTGCCGCCGACAGAAAACCACCCGCCAGCCCACATAGCAATTGGAAACCCAGGGCCGCCGCGCCACCGTCAACACCGCCTTGCATGGCCACCAATGCCAGGGCGCTGATCACATTGACCAAACCAACCACCCAGGCCGCGCGAGTCATCATGCTGCGTTGGCCGAATTGGGCGTTGCCGAGGGCAAAAATAGCTGCGAACGAGCTGGACAATCCGTAAACGACCGTATTCCATTGGGCGTCTGCCGCCACCATGTGGCCAACCACGATCGAAAAACAGAGAGAGATCACAAGAGCAATGTTGCGACCGTACAGCAATACCGCAATCAAAGCGGGAGCTGCGTAGGGCAAGGCCAAGGCATAACCCGCTGCCACGTTGAAAGGCTCTCTCTCGATCGCACCTGCCAGGGCCTCGGCGACAAAATTCCCGAATTGGGCGCCGGTGAGGGCCACGGTCAACAGAAGCAGGCATTCCCCCAGCATTCGTCCCCTGCTTCGGTCGGTCGGTCGATCTCCGCCCAAGGCCAACCAGATCAAAAAGGCAACCGCCCCCAAGAGCAACAAAGTACCGATGATCGTCAGCAGCAGGGCCGCCACGTCCTGATCGCCGGCCTGGAGGCGCAAGGCCCGGGCCTGCAAAGCGTCGATTCGGCCACCCCGGCGGACGATCACCTCACCCTTGCCAAAGGTGTGGGTGACGGAACCTACCGAATCTGCAGCTTGGCGCCTTCGATCTAAGGTTTCGCTGTTGTTGAAGTTCAAATTGGGCGAGACATTGGCCAGAATCAGCTCGGCCATAACCTGGCGCTGTTGCGCGCTAGACCCAACCCAAGACCGGAAGTCATCGTCGATAGCCTCACGGACCTGATCCGGGTAGTCCAAGAAACGGAATAGGTCCAGCTCCTTAGACTCCCGCCCCGACGGCAGCTCACGAACCGTAATGCCCCGCACTCGATGCTCGAGCAACAACTCTTTATCGGCCACCACCCCTTGACGCAGGATACGCGTCAATAGGCTGCCCAGGCGATCTTCCAGCTCACTGGAAAATCCGTTTTTGACGATCAGCTGTAGCTGATCCTCATTAAATTTGAGCGAGGTGGATTCTGCCAACCGTTGCTGCAGGCTTCGGTTTTGGCTATCTGCTGCCCTCGCTTCGCCCCGCCGCGGCTTGCCGTTATCGTTCGCCACATCAGCCTGAGCCAGCTCTCGCCCACGGGCAAAGAATGCCGTCAATTGGCGCCGACGATCGGCTTGCAAGCTGCGATCGTTGTCATAAACCGGCAAGACCTCTTGGGACGCACGCGCTTGCAAAGATTTGGTCGCCGCTTCGTCGGTGACTTGGAGGTTCCGGTCGGCGATCCAAGTTCTTGGAGCGATAGTCCCGGGATCGATTCTGGGCTCGAAGATCAGCCCCTGGGGCAGCAGAATCCAGGTGCCGACAACGATAAAGAGGCTGACCCAAAAACCCCGGGCTTCGAGCAAGCCGAACCAAGCCCGCCGCACCTTATGGAGCAACAGAGCAAGGCCTTTGTCCGGGGGCCGCCGCATGGATGTACCCCTAGAGCCTCGACGGGAACTCTTCGTTCCGGCGTTCTTGCCGTTATTTTTTGTTGTGCCCATGATTCAGTGCCGGGAAGAGCGCCATTCTACACCATGCCTGGTCCGTAGCACTCCTCCGCCGGCACACTGGCTACCCATGCTTCATGGATCGCCGACGCCGGCTTCCGATTCCTCAATCCCGGCGTCGTGGGCCTCATAGGCAGCGACAATTCGCTGCACTAGGGGGTGTCGAACCACATCGCTTTTTTCAAAGTGGATGAATCCAATGCCTTTGACGTTGCGCAGGATGTCGAGGGTAGCCGTCAGACCCGAGCTTTGCTTGGTCGGCAAATCGATTTGGGTCACGTCGCCATTGATGACCGCTTTTGAGCCGAAACCAATCCGGGTCAAAAACATCTTCATCTGCTCGGGGGTGGTGTTCTGGGCTTCGTCGAGAATGATGAAGCTCTCATTGAGGGTCCGCCCGCGCATGAACGCGATCGGGGCCACTTCGATCACCCCCCGTTCCAACAATCGGCCGACCTTGTCGTAACCGATCAAATCGTACAGAGAATCGTAAAGCGGCCTGAGATATGGATTTACCTTCTCTGCCAGGTCTCCGGGTAGGAAACCCAGCTTCTCCCCGGCCTCCACCGCCGGTCTCGCGAGCACGATCCGGCGGACCTGTTTTTCTTGCAACGCCGACGCCGCCATGGCAACCGCCATGAAGGTCTTGCCGGTACCCGCAGGACCCGTGGAAATCACGATGTCATGGTCGAGCATGGCTTGGAGGTACCGATGCTGGTTGAAGCTTCGGGGCGCGATCAGCTTCCTCAAAGCCATCAAAGTGGGATCTGAAGGACGGAAAAATTCCACCAATGAGACCTGGGGTGCCTGTTGGACGACCCGAATCGCGGTGCGGATCTCTTCTTGGCGGAATCGATGACCCGACGAGGCTAAGCTAGCCAGCTCGCCGATCATCCGCTCGACGACCGCGGTTTGTTCCGCCGGCCCTTCAATGTTCAGCACATTGCCGCGCGCCGCGAGTCGGACGCCGAACGCCTTTTCCAACTGTTTTAAGTTTTGGTCGTGAATACCAAAGAGGGATTCCAATCCCTCCGAAGGCAAAGTCAGCTGATTCATGAGATTTCTTGAAGCCTCGCCGCCCCTACTGAGGACAAGCTACTTTTTGTCGTATGCGTAAAAACCCCGGCCGCTCTTTCGGCCGTACCGTCCCGCCTGGACCATCTGCTTGAGCAGGGGTGGCGGAGCAAAGCGTTTTTCGCGATATTCATCGAACATGATGTCGGCAATATAGAGGGTCGTGTCCAAGCCGACGAAATCCAAAAGGGTGAAGGGCCCCATGGGATAACCACAACCGAGCTGCATGGCCTTGTCGATGTCTTCGATCGAACCCACACCCTCCTCGTGGGCTCGAATGGCGTCCAGCATGTAGGGCACCAACAAGCGGTTGACGATAAAGCCGGAGTTGTCGCGGCACTCCACCGGTTCTTTGCCCAGGGATCGAACGAATTCCATCCCTTGGGCCACCACTTCGGAGTCCGAGACCAACGTCTTGACCACTTCCACCAATTGCATTCTCGGCACTGGATTGAAGAAATGCAAACCAATAAAGCGATCGGGACGTCCGCTGGTCATCGCCAATTGGGTGATGGTCAGAGACGAGGTGTTGCTGGCGATGATCGCCGAGCCCTTGAGATGCTCGTTGAGGGCGCTGAACACCTGACGTTTGTCGTCGATATTTTCGACGATCGCTTCAATGACCAAATCGCAATCTGCCAGCTTGGTAAGTTCCAACACCCCTTCGATTCGATCGAGCACCGACGCCATGTCCTCGGGGCTCATCCGTCCTTTGCCGACTTGCTTGGTGAGGGATCCCTCAATCCGAGATCGGCCGCGTTCCCACAGTTCGTCGCTGACCTCGCGCACCAACACCTGAAAACCCGCTGCAGCACAGACTTCGGCAATGCCTGCGCCCATCAAACCACACCCTAAGACTCCGACGCGTTCTATTTTCACTGAGATGCTCCTTCCTCGGGCGCGCTGCTGGGCGCTCCTGAGCCGGCCCTAGATTTCGACGGACGACGGCGCATGGTATCAGCACCCGCCGAGCCTAGCTAAGAGCCTATCCAGAAATGGGATTTTCCGATGAACCAAGGCCGGATGGACCGAGGA
>CBDUGP010000033.1:0-80761 GCA_965366625.1 uncultured bacterium | reverse complement strand
CCGCCCTTTTCCGGATGGCATTCGGAGGTCAGGAAACCTCGCGGATCGTAGGACCAGCTGCGGATCTGTTGCTGGCCGCCGCCCACCGGCATGGTGACGCCAGTGAGACGATCCCTTAAATCGTAGGCATAGGTGGTGGTGACGTTGGCGCCCCCTGAGCCCGACGGCTCCGTGACCGACAGCAATCTGCCCAGTGCATCGTATTGCTCCGTGCGTGAAACCTGGTTTTCGACGACGTCACCGTCTTCGTTGAATCCGGTGCCGATGGCGACCGTGCGGGTGATCTTGCGGAAGCCCTCGTAACTCAACTCGATGCCGTGGTCCGGATCCCCGGCGTTGGCGTCGGGCGGATAAATGATACCCGGACGATCGAAGGCGTCGTATTGCTGCAAACCCGTGGCTTGGCTGCCGCCCCAAACCGTGGTGGCGTAGCGGCGACCCTGGCCATCGTAGAAATGGTAGCGATCGGAAAATTGGGCGCCGGAGCCCGGAGGAAGGGCGACGCGCTCCTGGTCCAGGCGGCCCAGGCCGTCCCAGCGGTAGCGTTTTTCGGTCAAGGCGTCGTTGTTGTCGTAGGAGCCGTTCGGCAGCTCACGGACCTCGGCCCTAGCGGGTTGGCTGCTGCTCTCGGCGGTGCCGAACCAGATTTTGGTCCACGCGGCTCCGGAGCCCGAGCCGGGTTGGATGAATCGCAGGCGACCCAACACGTCGTAGGTGTAAGAGGTGCTGATGCCGCTCGGGGCCCGGCCGACGAGAGGTGCCTGGCACCGCCCACCGGGTCCGATTCGGAGCGGGTGTAGGGCAGGCTGTATTCGTTCCAGCCCGTGCCCCATTGCGGCGCCGGCTGCCCGGGCAAATCCTTGGCGGGATAGACCGAAAAATAATGCTCGCTCTTATTACCCGGCGGCCGATTCACCGTCACCGTGAGCTTTTCCGACAGCTGACCATTGGCGGAAACGTCACGCCTCCCTTGACCCTATCGCTCATGTTGATCATGCTAAAATAGCATGAATCACGGTACGACTATCTCGACGATCCAAAGATCGACTCAACAAGCGGGAGCCTCGTTAAGACCCCTCGTCAGCGGAAGATCCTTCCACTTGCAGGCCCGACGGCAGACGAGGTGTGGACAGCAGGCGGCCAAATACCCGCCACCGTTCGTCCGTGTCGTCGCCGCCCAAGGTCTCGATATATCGAGCCACCAGGTCTTGGCCCAGGTTGTAGTTGATCACGTAGCTACGGTATTGCTCGATGAATCGCAGGCGTTGCTCCGCCCGTGGCCGGGTCATGGCCGCATATTGAACCAACCAATCCACCGCTTGCTCGGAGTTCATGGTGCCGTCCAAATATCCGCGCGCGGCCTCATTGCCCGCGTAGGCCAGACGATCGGCGAAGCCCATGATGGTGTGGTAAGCCTCGGCTTTTGACCCGTCCAAGCCGGCGATGGGATAAAGGATCTCGGCTTCGAATCGTCGACGCTCGTCACCGGGAAAGGCCATTTCAATGCCGTAGTTGGCGCTGCCTTCGGCGATCAAACTCTGGGGGCTGAATAAGGGGTAGACCGACAGCTCCACCCAACCCCGATCGCGCACCAGGTTCTTTTCCAACAAGGCGTTGTAAACGTGGTGCCCGGGATACCCCTCGTGGCAAGCCAGGTCTACCGCCCGGTCGATATAAATCGGCAGGTCCAGATTCACCTGGATCAGGCTTTTATATTCGCCTTGATACCAGTTGTAGGCGCTCCAGGATTTGTCTTTGACATATTCGACCGTGAAGCTCTCACCCTCGGGCAACTCTAAACGGGCCGCCGTGCGCTCGCGACAGGCATCGATCGCCGCGCGAAACACGGCATCGACTTGCTTGGGCGGAATAATAAATTGCTCGCGAAAGGCTTCCAGCCGCTCGAGGGTCGAGCCCTCGGTGAAACCTTCATCCACCAAATGCGTGTCGAGCTGGTCGAGCACTTCTTGAAAGAAGTCCGCATCGAGCACCGGAGCGGTGGCGTCGTAGAGGGCTCGGGACTCTTGATCGAAAGACATCTGCTGCCCGCCGAGCAGCTGTGCCCGAGCCGCTAAGGAACTCAGCTGACGTTCGAGATATTCGTGTCGCAGCTTGAGGATTTCGTCCGCGTCCTGGGCCACGGGATGGGCAGCCAACTTCGCCACCTGCGCCGAAGCATCGGCGCCGATGGCGGCTACATCCCGATTGGAGGCTTTGGCTTGCTCACGCCACTCCGGCGGGCCGTAGTAGGCGTCGACGTAGTCGGTATCGTGATTTCCCAGCTCCAAGACCAAGCGAACATAGGATTCGGCGATGGCGTCCATGGTTTCTCCGGGAGCCGCCACGGGCTCGGACGAATCAGGGGCCTCGGGTTCCGACCCACAGCCGGCAGCCAGAAGCAGAATGGGTATCAAGACCAGCCCCGTGGCTGCGAAAAGCCGAGCGCGGAAAAACAGCAATGGCATAGGGAACTCCTCGAATATCTGATTTAGATCGAGGCCCGAGCATACGCCAAGTCGAGCCGTCAGGCCGCGGCCGAACCTTCGATCGCCGCTTTGATGTCGTCCAAATCCTTCGAGCATTCTTTCATCACGGTCTTCATCATCGGTTTCATCAACACCGACATGATTTTGGCCGGCAGCGTCAGGGGAGTGGCTTCGAACAGCAGATGCACGTCGGTACCACCATCGGTTTCGGTGAAGGTGAAAGTGCTCAAATATCGGCTGCCGTGACTCTCGGCCCCCAAGGCATAGCTGCGCGGCGGATCGAATGCCATCAATTCCATCACTTCGGTGGCTTCGCGGCCGAACATCACACGGGTTTCCCGGAAACGTGTTCCCGTGCCGGTGGGCCCTTCGCTCAGCATTTCGATTTTTGAAATACCGTTGACCACCTCAGCGGCGTTGGCAAAGTCGGTGTTGCGGGCAAAGACCTCGTCGATCGGGGCGGCAATGTGTCGGTTGATTTCAATCTTCGCCATGACGGATTCCTCGATAGGTAATGAACCGGTAGTGGGCCGCAGGAAAGTCCTGGGATCCCAAAGGTTGAAGCAGACGGTCGCTGGGCTTTGAGGGCAGAGGTAGTTTATGCAAGAAGGCTCCAATGCCTATGAAACCGAACCTACGGATTCGGGCAACCTGCTCTGCAAAAACAGAGAATCGTCGAGGTGGAAAAAAAGCGGCAACCCAGGCCGCGTAAAACGGCCCGGACCCGGTAGGTCAAGGCCGCGGAAAGGTCAAGGCAGTAAAATACGTGCGCCAGTCGAGATCTGCCTGGGAGTCGGCGGCGCGGTCACCCAGCTGACTGAGTGGCTTCGCCACAACCGCCGTCGCTACCCAAACCCCGGCCGTGCCGGGCGGCACGGAAAACACCGCCCGCCCCTGGACGTCCGTTCGCATGGAGGCCACCGATGCTTCAGGCTCAGGTCTCAGGGGATGGAGGTCCACCAGCACATCCACCAAGGGTCGACCGAAGCTCAGGGCCTGGACGAGCACCCGATCTTGGGTCACTTCTTCGAGCACCAGTTCGATTTCGAGACCCCTAATCGCGTCGGTGACCCGAGCTGGGCCGACCGTCCAAAGGGCCTTCATGGTCCGACTGTAGAGTTCGCGTCCCGGCTTGTCGGAATCGCCCGCGCGGCGCCTTTGATCGAGCACCTCGTTTAGACCTTCGAGCATCAGATGACGGTTGAAGACCTCCGCCTCGGTGATGTGTGACGCCGTCTTGCTTTGATAGACCACCGTCCAAGTCCCGGGCTTCTTCGGTCTCAGCACACCCGCGGGGTCACCGCCGTGCAAACCCGGCAAGTCGGATTCCGCGGCGCTGGGATCGATGGCATAGAAACGCTCTAGTCGACGGTCGTTACGGGCCAACGGTTCGGACTCGCCGCCCTGCCCTTGAAAACCGTGCCCTTGAAATAGGTGCACCCTGACGAGTTCACCGGGCTGGGAGCTTGAAGGAACCCCCAACCAAACGTCGTGGGCGATCGCCGCTTGCCCGGCCAGCACCGAGCAAATGACTAGGAAAAAGACCGCCGCCCACCGGCGACGGTCTTGAATCGGGGCCGAAGCCCCGTTAAAACAATTTGAACAACTCATCGAGAAAGATCGCTCGGCGATCAGTCGCGCGTGCCCGACAACGGGGTCAGCAGGTAGGGGAAGCTCTCGGTGAATTGCCCCGCGTGCTGCAAAACGCCGTCGGTGTAGGGCAATTGCCCGTTGGGCGCCACGTCCGGGGTCAGAAGCACGCCCATCATCGCCCGCAAGGAAATATCGACGACATCGTCACCGGGTCGACGACCGTTGGGATAACCCGCCAGGTCACCGCCCACCACACCGAGGGAATTCTGATCACCGGCTGCAGTTGCAGCAATCTCGGTGTTGAGGCGCATGACCTCGGCCACCGAGCCGTCTTGGTTGAGACCCGGAACGCCGGTCAAGAAGATTTGCACCAGGTCTTCACGCGGGAAGAGATTCGGCGCGGTAACACCGAACAGAATCTCCAACAGCTCGGGCAAGCTGGGATGGGTGACGTAACGCAGGAATTGTCCGTCGTCCTCAGGCTGCGAGGCGTTGAAGCGGTCCTTGTCCGGCAGGCCAATGGCCAGCTCGTTGACCAACGGATTACCCAAACGAGAGACCTGGACGAAGCCACCTCCGTATGCGGCCGGATGCCCGTAGCTCACCTCGCCACCCAGGGTCGTCACCTTGCGTTTCGAAGCCGTGGTCCAGGCTCCGATCACAGGTCCGCTATCGGTCAAACAATCGATAGGCACTTCCAAAGCGAGGGTGCTGATGTTGAAGTCTTCGGTATCGTTGGTCTCGCCGTTGACGTCGCCCAAGGGATCGAGGTTCACCAAATCAAAGACCTCGCCGAGGCTGATCGAAAAGCTCTCTTTGCGCGGTCCAACAAACATCCGGGAGGCACCACAACCTGGAATGTCGAGGTCGTGGATGTACCAGTTGGCATAGGACTCGTAGTCGGGGAACGACTTCTCACCGACATAGTCCAAGGGCGAGCCGAAGAGCCCGCCTCCCGTGCGCGGGTTGACGATATTGATCTTCTCGGTCGGCGCGTCCACGGGGCCACGGATGAGCTGTAGACGGAAAAGCCTCCGCTCGTTGACGTTGGCGGTGCCGAATTCGCCGCCTACGGGGCCCACGTTGACCAACGGCACGGGAACGGTTTCGGTATTGCCCGCATCCCCGACCTGCAACGACACCTCGGGGGAGACCCGCACCATGAGGAAGCGGAAGGTCAGATCTTCCACCCCGTCACCATCGTTGGTCACATGGATGTCGTAAGCGGCGTCCGGATCCAGCGAGAAATAATTCGGCCCGCCGTAGGGGGCCTGCAAAGGGTTGTAGTTGGCGATCAAAGTCACGAAACCTGCGCGACCGGGCTCGTAACTTCGAAACGCATAAAAATCGGTGCTGTCTACTTGCGGGCTCGACAGGATCGCTGGGGCTTCGCGATGGCTGGCGGCTTGTGAGACCAGTGGAAGGATCAAGGCGAGCAGACTGATCAGCAACACAATCCGGCGACGGGGGAATTTTTCAAGCATATTCGACTCCTGGAGATAGATGCGTGGCCAAGGGCGGGGGCACGAAACCTTGGCCGGTTGTTCATCTAGCCCTACGGCAGGAGACGCTTATTTAGATGAAAGTATTTTTAGCCGATTCAAAAAACTCTCTTTTTGCCGAAGAACCCTAGCTCGGGCCCGTCCAGTTTTGGCCTTTTCGAAGGTCTGGAAGGCGCGGCGCTCCGAGCACGGAAAGCGAGCGTGTCTGAGCGACACAACGTATAGATCGGCTTAAGCTCCTACACATCAGCAATTTGCAACGGTACCGCAGCGGTGGTGCGAGTTCGGAGCACGTGGGGGCCGCCCAGGCCGCAGGTCGCCGCGCCGACCTACAGAGAATCCATTTCCGGACGGGCCCTAGCTCGGGGAGGCGAATTGGAGCCCGTCACGGACGAGGGTCAAGGCGATACAACGGGGTCCGGTATCCATCCGTGGAGCGTGCTCCGAGCCCGGCGGATATCGACGATAGTCGCCGACACCCATATGCCCGAAGTCGTCGGTCAGCCCGCCTTGCAACACCACCAAATCCTCGTAGCCGAGGTGGCGATGATGGGGAAAAACTGAGGCGCCCGGGGTGTCGACCAAGAAACAGCGGTAGTCGCGCTCCGGACAAGCGGCCACTTGGGCCACCCTAGCTGGACCGATTTCCTCCCATTGCAAGGGAGTTCTGAGATTGAGCTCCACACGGCTGGCCTGGGGCACCGGCAAATCTCCAAAGGGGTCCAGCTCGGATTCGAGGTCGGGCAGTGCTGCTTGCAACCTTTGCCATAACCGATCCGAGGCCTCGGAAGGCGCGGACGGCACGGACGGCTGCCTGCCCAGGCCGAAAGATCTCAATAACTCGCCGGCAGGAGCCGCCAAATCAGCCAACTTTTGACGACACTCGACGCATTTATCCAAATGGGCTTCCAGCAGGGCTCGCTCAGCTGCGAAGAGTTCACCCGCTACCAAATCCTCCAGCAAGGATTCTGGCGGATGCTCAAAGGGTCGGTGATCGATCAGTTTGCTCATAACTCTTCATTTTCTTGGCCAGCTTGCGTAAACCGAGACGAATCCGCGACTTCAGGGTTCCGAGGGGTAAATCCAGTCGCTCAGCGGTTTCTTCGTGGGTTAAGCCACCGAAAAAAGCCAATAAGAGAGCATCCCTCTCCTCGTCCCGAAGTTCGGCAAAGGCCTGCTGCAGATCCAAGCTCAACTCTCGCCGATGTATCACGGCGGGAGCTTGCGGCTCGGGTAAATCGTTCTCGGAAAGATCACCGGCACGGGATCGACGTAGAAAATCGACCCATCGATTGCGGCAAATAATATAGAGCCAGCCTCCCACATCACCCCGGGTCGGGTCATAGCTGGAAGCCCGTCGCCAGACGGCGAGGAAGACTTCCTGCAAGACATCCTCAGCGACTTGATCACTGCGCGCCAAATGCCTCAGCACAGCGAGCAATTGCGACGACCAGCGCACGTAGAAACAGTGAAACGCCTCACTATCTCTTCCTGCAATAGCTCGTAAGAGCATCGCGTCAGAAACCTCGGAAAAGGCGGCTTGGGAGCTGCTGCTCATCGACGACGAGAATAACACTCCCTTCCTACGGCCCCAGGTCGATCTTGGATGAAACTTTCTCGATAATTCCTGAGCTTTCCTTGGATCCGAAGAGCCTTGGATCCGAAGAGCCTTGGATCCGAGGAGCCCTCGGCTCTCACTCCTGACGCAAGACCGCGACAGGATCGACCCGCGCGGCCCGGGCGGCGGGCAGGGCTGCGGCCACCAAACCCACGGCCGCCAGCACCAAGGCCACGCTGATCAACACTTGAGGGTCAAAGGGCGAAACCTGGTAGAGAAGCACCCTCAACGAACCCGCCAAAGCAAGGGCGGCAATCCAACCCAAGAGCAGACCACCGCCGACCCAACGAGCCGCATTCAGGGCGACCAGAGTGACCAACTGCCCCGGACGGGCGCCCACGGCTACCCTCACCCCGAACTCGCGACGCCGTCGACTGACGGCATAGGCCACCAAGCCATAAACGCCCACAGCCGCCAGCAGCACGGCGATCAACGCGGAGATCGAAACCAGGCGAAGACTGAGCAAAGGTCTCGCCAGGGCTTCGCGCCGCTGGGTGGCGAGTGTCGACATCTCCGGAGCGGCGAGCAGGGGATCGAGCCCGCGGACAGCGGCTCGGACGCCTTCTGCCAAAGGCTCCAAGGAACCCGAGGATCGAAGGGCGAGGGTCATGGTCGGCCAGCCCATGATGCGGTGGGGCAGGTAGACCATGTCGAGGGGCTCACCCCCGAGTTCTAAATCTTGCACGTCACCCACGACGCCCACCACCTCGAAAAGAGGACCCTGCGGCCCGATCCATCGCATCCGTCGACCGACCGGATCCTCACCCGGCCACAGACGTTCCGCCAGCCCGGAACTGATCACGGTTTCCATGCTGGGTTGACCCCGTGGTTCGAAGCTGCGCCCACGCAGTAAAGGGATCTGCAACGTTCGAAAATAGCCGGAAGTCACTCCGCGCCAATGGATGGGCACAAAAGCGTCTCGGTCAACTTGGGTCTCCACCCCGACGTTATTCTTCGGTTGGGGTCCCCGAAACGGGCTGACCATGGTGGCTCCCACAGACTCGACCCCGGGCAAAGCCTCGAGCTGCTCGGTCAACCCGGCGAAGAATTGCCGCGTCGGCTCGGAACTCTCGCGATAGCGCTCAACCGGCAGATCGATTTGGGCCAGCAGAATGCCGTCGGTGGCGAAACCCGAATCCACCGCTTGCAAAACCTCAAAGCTGCGAAAAAGCAGCCCGGCGCCGAGGGCCAACACCGTGGCCAAGGCCACTTCCGCCATCACCAAACCTGCCCGGGTGCGGGCGGACCCGGGATCCGCCCCATGGCGTTGATACTTCAAACCCGCTCGGTGGGAAGCCTCGGAGGTGGCCCGAAGGGCGGGCGCCAAACCCAAAAGCAACGAAGAAGCCACGGCTGCGACCGCCAACACTCCCAGGACCTTTAAATCGAGATGCATCTGATCCATGCGCGGCAAAGCCACGTCCAAGGATCGCACCCATGGCATGGCCGCCCAAGCGAGCATCGCGGCGCCGAGCGCTCCAAGACAACCCAACAACAGGGATTCGGTCAACAGCTGACGCACGATTCGGCCGCGACCGGCCCCGAGCGCCAGCCTTAAGCGGAATTCATTCGCCCGATCCCCTGCCCTGGCGAGCAACAAATTCGAAACGTTGACGCAAGCGAGCAACAAGAGCAGACCCATAACACCCAACAACACAAAGTTGGTGCGCCGGGCGACCGGACCCAAGAAATATTCGTCGATCGGCACCAGCTCAGCGCTCCAGCCGGAATTGGTCTCCGGGTAGAGTTCACCCAGGGCGGCAGCAACACCTGCCACTTCGCGATCCGCTTGCTCCAAATCCACCTCGCGGGCCAATCGAGCGAAAGCAGTCAAGCGATGATCGCCGCGGGCGTAGGAAGGATCCAAGGCGTAGGGCAAAAATACGTCGTTCTCAGCGCTCTCGAAACGAAAATCTGCCGGCAACACACCAATCACCGTCCACAACTCACCGTCCAGATCGGCTTGTTCACCGACGACATTCGGATCGGCATGGAAATGCCGTCGCCATCCTCGATCGGTGAGGACCACCACCCGCGGTCGATCGGTGCCTTGAAACTCGTCCGGTGAAAACGTTCGGCCGAGCCGGGCTTGCACACCAAAAACTTCGAAGAAGGAAGCCGAAACCGCTTGGCCGGTCAAACGCACCCGGACGTCCTGCCGTTGGAGGGTCGGCCGGGGAACCGGGAATAGAACCCCGGCGACCGCCTCGAAACCGCGACATCTTTCGGCGAAGTCGAGCAAATTCGGGTCGGACGACGAAAACCGATCCCCCTCCGGGGTGATCTCTTTCAAGCCGACGATTCGCTCGGGGTCGCCGAATGGAAGCGGTTGCCACAAGACCGAGTCCACCAGACTGAATACGACCGTCGCCACGCCCAGACCGATCGCCAAGCTGGCGATCGCCGTCATTGAAAACACCGGAGCTTTGATCAGCTGACGACCAGCCGTCACGAAATCACGACGGAAATCTTCTAATCCCCGGGTACCCCATTGATCGCGACACGCTTCCTTGATGGTCTCCGGGCCACCGAAATCGAGACGCGCCGCCCGCGTCGCTGCGATTCGGCTCTCTCCTGCGGCCATCCGACGCTCAACCTCCGACTCCAAATGAAAACGCAGCTCCTCGTCGAGCTCTTGCTCGTAGCGATCTCGACGCAACAACGCCTTGAATCGGTAGGTCAAGTCATCCAATCGGCTCATATTTTCTCCTGGAATTTCGCTCGAACTCTGCCGAGGTTTAGGCGTGTTTCAACACCAAGGCGACCGCTTCCGACAATCGACGCCAACGGTCGGTTTCCACCTCCAGCTGCGCCGTGCCCTCATCCGTCAATCGATAGAATTTGGCTCGACGATTGTTCTCTGAGCTGCCCCACTCGGCCGCGATCCACCCCCGACGCTGCAATCGGTGCAGGGAGGGATAGAGAGAGCCTTGTTGGACGAGCAGCACATCGTCGGAAACCTCTTGGATACGCTGGGATATAGCCCAGCCGTGTTTCGGCTCGAGACGTAGGGTTCGGAGGATCAGGAGATCCAAAGTACCCTGCAGGATGTCCGGTCTTTCTTGGGATGCCTCTTTGGGGGATATCTTTTCTGCGTTTTTTGATGAATCTGAGTTCATTATTCCTCCGTCTAGCAGCCTCTACCCTATGACGATCTACAAGAGCATAACATGAGCATAAAATTCTTCTTGTAGATTGTCAAAGGGTAAGAGAGGAAGCGAGGAATTCGTGAGTACCAGAGGCTCAGGAAGGCATCAAGCTCGATGAGCCGGAGGAGACTCGTGGTCCAACTCGCGCATCGCCTGCTCGGAGCAACTCGGGCACAGACCATGGGTGAAGCTGGCTTCGGAATGCTCGTCGAGAAAGGCCTCGACTTGAGTCCAATAACCTTGATCGTCACGCACTTTTCTACACGTGCCACAAATCGGCAGAAGGCCGTCCAAAACCGCGACGTCTTTCAGCGCCTCTTCGACCCGACTCGTAAGCTCTTGCCGCCGACGTTCGAGCTTGGCGACTCGCCATCGGTGGAAGCCATAGGCGATCAAAATCAATCCGAGCCCACAAAGTCCTCTAAACCACCAACTGCTCGAAAACCCGGCGGCAACTCGGAAGGAATAACGGGTTTGCCCGCCTTGGAATCGGCCGCTTTCATCACTCGCTTGAATCACAAAGGCGTAGTCCCCAGGGGGCAAACGGGTGTAGGTTTTTCGCCATCTACCCGTTCCGTCGGTCCATTCGCGATCGAATCCTTCGAGACGATAACGAATTTTGATTTTCTCCGGGGCGAGCGGCATGGGAATCGAATATTCGATCTCATAACCCCGGGTGCCCGCAGGCACCACCGATCGACGCCCAGGATGGTGCAAGAATCCTCCGAGCAGCACCTTGTCGATGGTCACCCGGGGCGCGGGTCGAGGTTGAATCTCCCTCGGATTCAAGCTCGCCAGCCCTTGGTGGGTTCCAAACCACAGAAAGCCGTCCGCATCCTTGGCGCTGCTCTGCTGGGCGCCCCACACCCCGCCTCCCGTCAAACCGTCCCGCCGACCGAAGAAGAGCTGCGGCAGATCTTCTGAGCCCCCGGCCATTTTCCTGCGCAAGGCTTGGCCCTCCACTCTGACCACTCCCTGGGGGCTACCGAGCCAAAAATTGCCTAAACCATCCTCCAGAATGGTAGCGATCTGATCCGAGAACAATCCTTCGCGGGTCCCCAGGCGACGGATCTGCCGACCCTCGATTCGCAGCAAGCCGCTACCGAAAGTTCCGACCCAGACGGCCCCCTGGGAATCTTCATAGAGACCGAAGACGGAGTCCACCGCGATTGCCGCCAGCTCCGGCCAAGGTTCAATCCGGCCCTCCGCGAGCAAACCCAGGCCGTCGACAGTGCCGATCCACAGTCGACCCCGACGATCGAAGAGCAAACACCGAATCTGCCGACCGGGCAAACCCTCGTCCACGCCGAAAGGCCGCAGATCTGCCGGTTCGCCGACGGCCTGGGCATCGGGCCAAAACAGCAACCCTTCGTTGGTACCGATCCACAGATCCGATCCATGCCCATTGGCAAGCGCAAAAACTCGTCCGGCGTCGAGCCCTTTCAAGGGCACCGGCTGCGCTGCTCCTCCACTCAAGTGATAGAGGCCTCGGCCGTCGGTTCCCAACCACAACCCACCGTCGGGGGCGGAAGCCATCGACCATATACCCTTGGCGTCAAATCCCTGGGCTCGGCCGTACGACTCGATCTCGCCGTTTCGCCAACGGTCCACCCCCGCATCTCTTGTGGCCACCCAAACCGAGCCGTCCGACGCTCCGAGCACCGCGGTGACGATATTTGACGACAGTCCTTGTGCGGGGCCATAGAGGTCGAAGACACTTCGCTCGATTCGGTTTAAACCGTCCGACAGAGTGCCGTACCAGAGTCGCCCGACCCGATCTTCAAGAAACGACAAAACCACTTGATCCTCGGCCAACACCCCTTGTTCAGGTCGAAAGTCGCGGGCCCCGGAACCTAAGCCCTCAACCCCCGGCGTTGGATCGGGCAATCCTCGACCCTTGGATGCCGATACGTAGACGCCCCGCCCAAAAGTGCCGACCCAAACCTCTCCCCGCCTGCCGATCTGAATCGCAGTCGTCCGCAAACCGCCCTCTCCAACTCGGTGGGTCCGGACGAACCCCGCTGAATCCAAGGAAGCCAAGCCCAAGTCCGTGGCGATCCACAAGGTACCCTGTGAATCTTCTTCGAGATCCCAAACCATGGGAGACGGCAGACCATCGCTGAGCCCCCAGCGTGCGACGATCCGTCGGTCACGGAAGAGAGAAACCCCCTGATCACTGCCGATCCAAACCGCCGAATCGGAGCCCGGTTCCAGGGCCGTGATCATCACCGGCTCCCCCTGCACTTTGCCCGTCACGCTCAAATTTCCGTCGGCAGCACGGACCACTCGCCCCGCGCCCTGGGTGCCCAACCACAGCTCGCCGTTGGGAAGCTCCAACATTTCAATGACCCGCAAGTCCGGCAATCCTTGGCCGGAGCCGATCACCTCGATCACCGTCGCGCTTCCGTCGCCTCTGAGCTTCAAGGCTCCGCTTCCCAGGGTTCCGACCCAAAGGCCGCCGTCCTGGCCGAGGTGTAGATCAGCGACCACCGACGAGCCCAGCTCTGGAATGCTCAGACGGTCGAAGACCCGAAATCGATAACCGTCGAAGGTCGCTAGGCCCGCCCGAGTGGCAATCCAAATATCGCCATCGGCGGATTGGGCGAGGGATCCCACGGTTTCTTGGGGCATGCCGTCTTCCATTCGCCAACGTTTTGCCGTGTAGGACTCCGCGCTTTCCCCCTCGACTGAAAGAGCGAGGGCACCCAGCAGACACGCAATCCACAAGCAAGCCGCTACCCACTTCGGCAGACGGTCCAAAGTCCGGTGGTGACCTAGATAGAGCATCAGAGGCTGGGACCCCGGTCTACGGCCTGGGCCGCGATGGCCTGGGGCGCGGTGGCCCCGGCCTCACATTCCGGACACCGGCTGCGGACGAATCGGGCTTCGGAGCGGGCGGCGACGAAGGTTTCAAGCCGATTCCAAAACCCTTGATCATCGCGAATACGCTTGCAGGCACAGCAAATAGGCAGCATCCCGCTCAGGATTCGGACTTCTGCGAGCACTTCTTCCACTTGCGCTTGGAGACGCCGGCGACGTCGCTCCAACATGCCGAGACGTAAGAGATGTCCGAGGTAGAGCAGCAGCAGCCCGACGAAAAAGAAAACCCAACGCACGGATGGACGCTCTGTCCAGGCCGGCTCCACCTCGAAGAGCAACTCAACGGGTGCTCGGGAATAGCGCCCCGCGGAATCACTGGCTTGAGCTTGAAACGTATAACGCCCCGGCGGTAGGTAGGTCAGCTCAATCGGAGCCGGCACCGCGGATGTCGGGTCTCGCTCCGTCCAATCTGACGAAAGACCGAGCAAGCGATGGCGAAAACGAATCGAATGTAGACCGCCCGGACGGGGTGCGGCGTAACGGATGGACAGCGACTGAAACCCAGCCGGCACCCAAATCGGACCTTGAACCGGGTGGCTGCGGCCGTCGATCTCGAAGGATTCTAAAACCACCTTCGGGGGCGACGATGTCGCGCGATCACTGGGCTGCAGATAAGCGACCCCCTTGCGCACGGCGAACCACAAATTGCCCTGGTGATCACGGTATCCGCTGGACAACCAATCGGTTCCGCCCAGCCCGTCTCGACGGTCGTAAAGCACTTGGGGAAGTACTCCCATCGGAGCCCCCGCTTGGCGAACGCCGGCTAGGTCCTGCTCTGCATCTGGTGTGGTGTCCGGCATGGCTGCAGGACCGGCACCCAACATCAACCTCAGATCTGAGAGCGCGATACGGATGACCCCACGACTACAACCCGCCCATAGATTCCCGTGCCCATCCGACAATAAGGAGTGGATGTCTTCGTCGAGCAGACCCTGGCGTCGATCTATTCGGGCAATCTCGCCGTCACGCCAGCGGATCAAACCCCGGCCCAAGGTGCCTAGCCAAAGCTCTCCGGTCTCCGCCGCCCACATGGAGCTGATGTTGTCGTCTATTCCTTCGACCTTGTAGACTTTTGGTCCCGGGCCCTTGACCCGGGCCAATCCTCCCGAGCCGCCGAGCCAAAGCCTTCCTGTCCGGTCCTCGAGCAACACCTGGACCTCGCCGATCTGCAAGTCGACGTCCTTCGAGCCCAGGTTACGGATCGGCTTGCGATCACTCTGCAAAGCCGTCGCCACGGGCCAAGCCAAGAGTTGCCGGCCACAAGCTGCCCACACCACCCCATCACGGGTTTCCAAAAGATCCACGACGCGACACCCTCCGCCTTCGGGGCCGGGCCAAACCGAGATCCAATCGTCGTGGCGTTGCACCCAAAGGCCGCCCGGCTCACCCCCCAACCACAAATCCCCGCGGCTCGACCGCAGGGCCGCGTGGATCGTTGTCGCCGGCGAGGCATAAGCTTCCAGTGAACCCACTCGTTGATTTTCCGTGGTGGGCTCGGACCATCCGACGAGCCCCTTGCCCTCCACCCCGACCACCACCTCGGGCACCGGTGATTTCAACCAACTGGTGATCCGGCCGTCGAGCTTCGACGCCCTGATCGGCGTAAAGGCGCTATCGCTGAATCGATGCAGGCCCCCGAGCAAGGTGCCGGCCCAAAGGTTTCCATCGCGATCTTCAAAGAGGGTCCAAAAAATGGCGTCATGGCCGACCTGCGGCGGCTGCAGGGAGTCGATACGCCTTCCGGCCCCGCTCCCACCGCCTTCATCGAGCCGGATTCGGTTGAGCCCGCCGCCAAACGTACCGACCCAAATTTGCCCGTCACGATCCTCCAAAACGGAAATAGAGCGCTCATTCGACAATCCTTGAGCCGGGCGAATTCCAGCGGAAAGACTTCCGTCCTCCTCCACCCATTGCAAGCCCCGGTCGGTAGCGACCCACACTTTCCCCTCGCGACCGAGTATCGGTTGCCAAACTCGCTCGCTGAGCAAGCCCTCGCGGCCGCCGAGGTGAGCCAGCCGACCACCCGACCAGCGGCTCAATCCACCGAAGGTGGCGATCCACAACCCACCGATGCCGTCGTCCTCGAGCGCGGTTACGATCGGATGAATCGCGCGACCCGGCGGCTTGAAGGGCTCGATACGCCCATCTCGCAAGCGCGCCAATCCCCCTTCATAGGTACCAATCCACAGGGTTCCGTCGGCCGTGACATGCAGCGACATGATCTGGTCGCCCGGCAGGCCGTCGGCTGTTCCAAAACGGCGCATGACCCCGCCGGACCACCGAATCAGGCCGCGAAACGTTCCGATCCACAGGCTCGAATGGAGCCCCACCGCCAGGGCCTCGATGTGATCGTTCGCCATTTGCGGATAGCTCCGGCGATCCAAAACCTCGAATCGAGAGCCGTCGAATCGCACCAGGCCCGCCTGGGTACCGAGCCAGAGGTATCCATCTGGAGTTTGGACAATGTCCCGCACCGAGTCGTGCGGCAGACCGTGGGTGGAATCCCAAACAGAGTGGGCGTATTGGGTCAAGGATTTCTTGGGATCCAAGCCGGCGGCCGGCTCAGCCACCATAACCACCGCCATCGACGCCAATACCGCCCACGGCGCCCACAGCGTCAGCCTGTCCAACAGGCTGTGACGCGAGAATGTCGACGGCAGGCACCGCTTGCGAAACAAATTTTGTCTCCCAAAGTCATCCATGTCGCCTCGGTTCGTCCCCACACGCACACACGGCCGATTCCCATTCCCTTGAATCGTCAATTCCGGCATCGGCAATCCAAAAAGTGACCTATTACCTCAACTATTTTACACCTTGAACCCTTGCGAGCGACCTTAAGCCCGACGACATTAACAGGCTCTCGCCGAAAGATCAGTCGCCAAGGGCAGGGTGAAAAGCAATGCCGGGGCCACCGCCCAGCCATTTGAATCCCCAACCATGCTCAACATCCCGCCATTCGCTCGAGTCGGGACCGATAGGGTCGAAAACCACTCGGTCGCCCGTGGGTTTCTCAATCACCAAACGGAAGGGGCCTCCGGCCCTGACCACTACATCGAGCCGTTTCCATTCCTGGCCCGGCAGCCAAAGGACCTCCGGACGAAGGGAAAGACGAGAATCACCAGAAGTACTGGAAACGACCAAGAAGGCGGCTTGTTCACCCTCGGCTTGAATGCGCCAAGGTCGGTCGCTCGGACGGCGACGCAGCAAGACTCGATCCGAAGCCCAGGCGGGGCCGACCCAAGGCTCCAAAACCCTGACCGCGGCCCCGAAGTGGCTCGACGGATTCAAATACAGACCCAATTTGTCGGCTCCGGATATCGAAAAAAGCAACAACGTCAAAACGAGCCCTGCCTTGACCTTCGGCTTCCATCCCCGCTCGAAAACCTTAGGCTGCAGCCCAAGACCCTGGGCAGCCAACGGTAGCAACAAGACCCACATCGGCATATGCAATCTCGGCATGCCGAGGGTCAACGCCGGCGGAAGGCTGCCGGCGAGCACCAAGAGGATCAGAAGCGCCTTCTCGCCCGAACTCGGACCCCAAAAGCAAGCCATCAAAATAAATCCGAGCAGGATCCAATACAACAGGGCAAGGGTGACGATAAAGAACACGGCGCCCCATTGGCGAACCCTCGGATGAACCTTCGGGAACACGCCCGAATAAACACCGTGCACTAGATGCCTGGCCAAGAACACGTCGGCAGTCCACATCATTCGCAGCCGCTCTACAGCCCGCCTGAGTGCCGGGCCGGGCCGACGGCGAATTTCGTCCAGGGCCAGCGGTCCGGCCACCGCGCGCCAATCCGCTCGGCTGCTGGTCGCCTCGCGATCCAGCCAAGCGCGGAGCTCGGATTTGCTCAACTCGTCTCCCCAAGACGATCCGTATCCGGCGGGAACCGCCGGATGATTGCCCAAGGCCAGATTAAATCCCCCTAGGGTCGAAAGGGGCATCCAACGCCCTTCTTCTTGAAACATCGCCCAAAGCCAAGGCAAGACGAGCAAGGTACAGCCCATCAGCAAGATACCGGCCCGCTCAACCCCTAAACGACGCGACTGGGCTCGGCGATACAACCACCAGGCGACGACCGGAACAAAGAGCAGCGCGGGAGCTTTGGCCAAAGCTCCCAGCCCCCCGAGCAAACCGCCGATCAAACTCCACGCCCGGACCTTCGAGCCGCTCTGGGCCTGACTCGAAAGCTCGACTTTCAGGGCAGCACAGACCAAACCCACAAGCAGAAAAGCCGATAGGGATTCCGCCCAAAGGAAGTGTGAGAAGCCGATAAAAGTGGGATAGAGGGCGTGTAGCCATGCGCAACGTCGGGCGATCACAGGGCCGCCGATCTGCAAGCCGAGCCAAAATATCAAAGGTGTAGTGGCCACTGAAAACACCACCGGCACTAGGCGGGCGGCGGAGTCGAAGGCTTGCCCAAACACCGCCATCGGCGCCAAGAGTAGGGGGTGCAAGGGCGGCCAATAGCCTTGGCCGTAGGCTGCTTGCCACGAGCTGGGATCCCAAGCGCCTGTCCCCACCAGCTGTGAGATCAGCTCGGCCCAACCCTGGGCCCGGCTCAGATATTCAATCTCGTCGTAAACGGCTGGGGTTTGCCCCCAAACTACCGCCGCCCAAACACCGATGCGCAACAGCATGGAAACCAGAGTGACGACCAGCAGATCGCGCGAAACCCGAGGGGCCGACAGCCACAAATTCAGGATCCAGAAGGTTGTCGGTGACCGGTCAAGGCCCGTCTCCAGCCCGCAAGACTGGTGCGGGCTCGCGCCAAGGCACGGCTCAAGGCGAGCGCAAAACGAACCGCCGAGCTGCTCCGAATGGTCGCCAGCTCCCACTCTCGAAGCTCCAATGCACCCTGCGTTTCCCGGCAATAAACTTCCAGCTCATCCCTAGCTTGGGCCAGCTGCTCGTAGGATTGCTCGAGCTCTGAAAAAAGGCCAGTGGCGTTTTGACGTGCTTGCTCCAAGCTTTCGTTGGATCGCATCAGCACCTGCAAGTGCTCTTCGAGCTCTGCGTAGGCCTCCACGAGATCGGTCATCCGCTGCTGTTGCTCCCTGATCTCAGCGCCGAGCAGAGCCGGCCAGCAGGACACGAGATGACCCGATGTACGACTCAGAAGCTCTCGGTAGCACTCTTCATGTTTGGACAAAATCCTCAACATCAAGTTCTTCTGGACTGGGTCCGATTCCAACTTGGCGAGCATGGAGCTGGGGCGAACCCGATAATCGAAAGTCAGTCGCTCCGACCGAGCGATCTGCCAGCCGCTGCGCACAAAGCGGATCCACAAATCCCAATCTTCCCAAGCTGACAACCCTTCGTCGTATCCCCCCTGCTCCATCACGGCGGACTTGCGAATCAAGGAGCAAGCGTCGATGTAATTCCCCCGCAAGAGCAGGTCGAAATCCAGCTCCGGGGTGATCCGTCGACCGTTTCTCAAGCCGAATTCTCGACAATCGCCGTAAACCGCCACGTGATCCTTGTTCTGATCCAAGAAACCCACGGCTTCTCGAAGCAACCCGGAACGTAGGCGGTTATCGGCGTCAAGGGGCAAGACGTAACGCCCCCGAGCCCGCTGAACGCCCTCGTTCCGGGCCCTCGACAATCCGCCGTGCTCTAGGTCAATGACCTCAAGGCCCGCCGCCCTCAAATGCCCGAGAATCTCCAGCGTTCTAGCATTCGATGAGCCATCGTTGACGATGATTTGCTCGCAGCGAAGCTCCCCGCCCACTTTCCGAAGGCTCCGCTCCACGCTGGCGACCGCCTCTACCAGAAATTCGCCGTCGTTGTGGCATGGGCTCACCACGGACACATCCACGGGGCCCTCGAAAACCAAGGAGCTGACCGGCGACTCCGGCACCTTCCACTGCGCTGCGGAAAACAAATCCGCTACCGCGTCCAGACGTCGTAGGGTGTCTATGGCTTCTGGGAACAAACGATCAACCCAATAGATCAAAGGATCTTCACGGTCGAGGGTTTGGAAACGAGCAGCGTCGATCAAGGCGTCGAGGTTTGCGTCGGCGAGCTCAATGCCGAGCTTGCCGCTCAGGAGCCCAACGAAGGCTTCTGGGTTGGCGATCACCTCTTGGGTGCTTGCCAACACCACTCGATCCGGATGTCGCCGTTGGAAATCGAGCAGCCGTCGATTATAAAAAGTCCAGATCTTGAACGCGTAATCGGGATGATCGAGGAACACATCGGCCCCCAGACGCTGCATCGAATCCGCAACATCCCAGGGACAACGGTAGAGGAAAACGAAGCGGGCATCGTCCAACACGCCATCCCAGAAATCCAGCAGCACGCTGGTTCGGGGATCCTTAAATCCCCAAATCGGTCGCCCGGCATTTTTTGCCGCCAAAGCCTCTGCGGCCGCCACCAGCTCGTTGGGAATCTCAGCGCTCAAATGTTCCGAAGGAGTCCAGCCCCAATCGGGATGGCCCCCCTCGTCATCTCGGGTCAGCCGCGCCAACATCCGTTGATGCAGGCGCACGAAATCCTTGGCTTCAAAATAGCCGTGGGGATTGTTGGCGTCGGCTTCGATCAGCTCGTCGCCAAGATTCACACCAAGGGCCTGGAGGTAAGAAGCGATCAGAGACGTACCGGACCGATGCATGCCGGTTACGACAACCGGAAGGGAGGCAATCATGGCGCGATGCTACCACGCAATTCGGCCTTAGGTAGCAGCGTAGTTTGATCGTCAAAGGGAAGGCTCGGCGAGACTTTGCACCTTGACCTAGGGACATGCCAATGCTAGATTTTGTCTGTTATTTTTTATTCGAAGCCGTGCCGATTTGGAGCACGAAGATCTCGTGCACTCAGCCACAGGATCCCTGGCTTGGCGCTCAGCTTCGACTCTCATCCCATTCATTCGCTATAGATTCCGTTCACTCCAAGGGCCCCCACCCAAAAAAATGCCCGCTTCGAAGAAGGTGCTGTCATGAGCAAGATTGTCCACATCGTTTCTGCTTGCAGCCTCGCCCTGGGTCTGGCCTGGATGGCCGGAATTGCAGCAGCGCAGCAGGCCGATCGAGGAAGCGAGATTCCTTCCGATAAGCCCTCCGTCGCCAATCAGGAAAGCCCTGCGGGTGAGCAAAGCCCTACTGCGGAGTCACGACCTACCCTCGACCGCGAAGCCCTGCGCAATATGAGCCGTGAAGAACGACGGGCAGCGATGCAAGCGTTCAAGCTCAACCGCCAGGAGGAGGCTGCCAAGGCCGGGATCACCGTCACCAGTGACCGCAACTTCATCCGCCTCGATCCACCGCGCAAGACCTTCGAGCCGCCCAACAATGGTGCCAACCGAGTTCCAGGCACCAACATCACCTACGATTCCGGCACCGTATTCGGAGTCACGGGCATCGGCGCCCAAATGGTCGGTAATCGTTTCGACGTCGCCAGGAATCCCGCGGGAACCGCTTGCTGTTTCCCGGTCGAATCCAGCGGCTCGATTACCATGATCACCTTCGATCTGGTGAACACTTCCGGCTCCATGGCGATTTTCAGCATTTACTCCAACGTGATGGGCACAACGGCCATGCAGGTGACATCTATTGCACGCAGCGTGATGACCGGCCTCAACACCCTGACCGTCATGTCTCCCACCACCGCCAACGCCTACCTGAACGGCTCGTTCCTGGCTGGCATTTGGCAATTCTCAGCGACAGGCACCGGCCTAGCTGTGGACACGGGTTCGGTGGGTGGCCAGGGGTTTCACGCCATCAGCTTGAACGACGGCGCGACGGGCACCATGATCACCGACGTGACCACCGGCAGTGGGATGGGGTTGAACGCCGTCTTTAGGGTCAGCGGCAACGTCGCCACTCCGGTGGAGCTGATGAGCTTCTCGATCGAAGACTGATTCGATCCAAGTCGGATTCGATCCAAGTCGGATTCGATCCAAGTCGGATTCGATCCAAGAGTCACTGGGCATCCGCGAATCGGATGTCCAGTTTCTCTAACCACTCGGCGATGATTTGCCCTTCCAGCGCGGCGACCCGCTGTTGGCCGATCTCATTCTCGATCCGATCCTTGGCTTCTTCGAAGGTCACCTTCCGGGGGGCTTGAATTTCCTCCAGGCGCAGCAGCCAAAGATGCCCTTCGCTCAGCACCCATTTGCCCAGCTCACCCGGGCTCAAGCGTTGCATTTCCCTCAGAAAATCAATTCCGAAGCGCTTCGGAATTTGCCATCGGCTGACCCAACCCACATCTCCTCCCTCTTGACCGGAAGGGTCCACGGAGAAACGACGCGCGGCGTTCTCCAGGCTCAGCTCTCCCTTTAGGATGCTCTGGCGAATCTCAGCCCCCTGCTCATAGACCCGCTTCAGATTTTGCTCCGCTGCAGGCAACGCGAGCACGGTCAGCCGAAAATGCGCAGGGCGGACCCAGCCGGGCCTAGCTGGATCTTGGGCTTGGATGGAACGGTCAAAGTAGGCTCGTTGGTCTTGCTCAGATATTGGCCTTAAACGTTCCTGAATCATCGCCGCCAACGCCTCGCTGCTCAGAACTTGCTGCTGCTGCCAAAACCATCGTCGCTCGACCCCGGGCTGTTCGTGCAAACCACGCGAGAGGGCTTCGCGGATCGACATCTTGGGCAGCAAATAAGCCTCGATGGCGGCGGTGAGCTTAGCTTCGGGCACCTGGCCGAGGGCCTTGACACCGGTCCCGTCACCGGACTCGACCTCAGGCACAACGACGTCGGCTACCTTACCGGTCCAGATCCGGACGGTTTCCTCGATCGTCAAACTTCCACCTTCGAATTCAATCCAAACAGCTCGAGCATCGGGCCGAGGTGACTTTCTCAGAACCTCCCAGAGAAACCTGACTTTGGATCGATCGGCGAGCTGTTCTTGCAGTGCTTGCCAGCGCCGACGGAATTCGGTGTGGACCAGTTGGTCCCGAGCAATCTTGCGCAGCTCTTGTTCACTGCGGACAACAGGGTCGAGCTTCTGCTCGCAGAACAGCAGGGTCAAACCGTCTTCGGCCTCCAGAATCTCGCTCACCTCGCCGACCTCCAAGGCCATGGCCACGGCATCGATCTCAGCGCGCAGGGTGCCGGGCCGGACATTGCCGAGCAAGCCGCCTTGGAGACGGGTTTGGGAGTCCGACTCCTCCTCCGCCAGCTGCGCGAAGCTTTCTCCGTCGAGAATCCGTGCTCGGATCACTGCCATCTGCCGGCGAAGGCTCTCCTTGGCGGCTTGATCAGAACCGGGAGCAAAACGCTTGAAGATATTTCTCAACCGCGAGCGGCGGGGTCGGGTGAAGGAATCGCGCATTTCCAACCACCGTGTTTCCACCTGCTGGTCGGAAATCCCCACAGACGCGAGAATCACTTTCTTCAACAGCGGTTGAAGCAAGCGAAACCGCTGCCGCTCGAGCTTCAGACGCACCTCAAATTGAGAGTCCAACCCCCGACGACGGGCCTCCTGCGCCAAAGTGAGGGTCAAGAGCAGATCCTGGATATGGCGGTTTCGATCCGCCTCTGCCGAAGCCCCAGAAGAGAATTCGATCCAATCCTCGATTAGATGGGGCGAAACTGAAGCCAGATACGTCACCTCGGGCGGGTCGAGGTCGGATTCGGCGGCAAACGATCCGGTAGGTCCCAGCGGAATCCCAACGGCCAAACAACCCAAACCGATCCAAACCCAGGCTCCTGCCGACCACCTATGATGGCTGCTCATCGCTCTCCCGACCTTCATTTCCTTCCGCGGCTACAACGGCCGGCAGTATATCCCGCGATAGTATCCCCCCATGACCAACGACCGCCGGCGAAACCGCGTCCTGATCCTCTTCGCCCACCCCGCTTTTGAGAAGTCTCGTGTCAATCGGCGACTCGTGGAGGCCGTCCGGGGCCTTGACGGTGTCACCTTCCATGACCTTTACGAGGCTTACCCAGAGATGCATATTCGGGTGAGCACGGAACAAGAGCTGCTCAGCGCGCATGATGTGATCGTACTGCAGCATCCGTTCTTTTGGTATTCCACGCCCGCCATGCTCAAGGAATGGGAAGACCTCGTCTTGCAGCATAATTGGGCCTTCGGCAAAAACGGCACGGCCCTGCGCGGGAAAAAAATCCTCAACGCGATCTCTACCGGCGGCGGCGAGCACACCTATCAGCCCGGCGGCTATAACCGCTTCACGATCCGGCAGCTTTTGGCTCCCATCGAGCAATCCTTCAGGCTTTGCGGCATGGACTACCTACCGCCGTTCGTGGCCCACGGCACCCACGGCCTGCGCGAAGAAGATCTAGAAAAGAATGTCGCCGACTATCGCCGTCTGATCATCGCCCTGCGGGACGACACTTTGAAGTTGGACACGCTTCCACAGCTCCAACGCATCAACTCGAATCTCGACGAAGTCATTCGATCCAGCTGATCCAGACCCTTGATCCTCAACTCCAGACCCTACAAATCTCACTTCCTGGAGCCCTAAATGCACGGCGAAGGATTTTTTTACCAGGCATTCATCTACCTGGCCGCGGCGGTGATCTCGGTTCCGATCGCCAAACGCTTCGGGCTCGGATCCGTCCTGGGATATTTGATCGCCGGCGTCGCGATCGGCCCGTTCGTTTTGAAATGGGTCGGCGAGGAAGGCCAAGACGTCATGCACTTCGCCGAATTCGGCGTGGTGATGATGCTTTTCGTGGTCGGCCTGGAACTCGAGCCGGAACGGCTGTGGCGAATGCGAGGGCCGATCCTAGGCCTAGGGGGGTTGCAAGTCCTTTTGACCGCCACCCTCTTGGCAGGCGCGGCGATGGCTTTCGGCCAACCCTGGCGGGCGTCGGTGGCGATCGGCCTCGTGTTGGCTCTTTCGTCGACGGCCATCGTCCTGCAGACCCTCAACGAAAAGGGTCTGATGAAAAGTGATGCAGGCCAAAGCTCTTTTTCCGTCTTACTCTTTCAGGACATCGCCGTCATCCCACTGCTTGCCGTGCTACCTCTGCTGGCCATCGGCTCGGGGACCTCCAGAGCCGAAGCACCCACCGGACACGGACACGGCGGACACGGTGGCGGGCACGAATCCACCACCTGGGTAGAGGGTCTACCCGCCTGGGGTCAAACCTTGATGGTGATCGGTGCGGTGGTGGCCATCGTGCTGGCAGGTCGGTTTCTGGTTCAGCCCGCTTTCCGCTTCATCGCTCGAGCCCGCCTGCGAGAGATTTTCACCGCCGCCGCATTGCTCTTGGTGATCGGTATCGCCCTGCTCATGACCCAGGTAGGTTTGAGCCCCGCCCTGGGCACCTTCTTGGCCGGTGTGGTGCTCGCCAACAGCGAATACCGCCACGAACTCGAAAGCGATATTGAGCCCTTCAAGGGATTGTTGTTGGGGCTATTTTTCATCGCCGTCGGCGCGTCGCTGGATTTTGCCCTGATCGCCGCCGCCCCTGGCCTGATCGCCGGCTTGGTGATTTTGCTGGTGGCCATCAAACTGGTGGTCTTGCTCGGCTTGGGCAAAGCCTTCGGCATGGGGCTCGATCAAAACCTGTTGTTCGCCTTCGCCCTTGCCCAAGGTGGCGAATTCGCTTTCGTTCTATTCTCGTTCGCGATCCAAAACCAGGTGCTGGAAACCTCGGTCACCAGTCCGTTGGTGGCGGTGGTAGCCGTATCCATGGCCCTGACGCCGTTGTTGATGATCTTCGCTGAAAAGCTGCTGCTACCCCGGGTGGGCACGCGCACCGAAAGTCAACGGCCCGCGGACGTGGTGGATGAAGATAATCCGGTGATTGTCGCTGGATTTGGCCGTTTCGGCAGTATTGTCGGCCGGCTCTTGACCGCCAACGGTGTGGGCACCACGGTGCTGGAAATCAACAGTGACCGGGTCGACATCTTGCGCAAACTCGGCCTCAAGGTCTTTTATGGCGACGCCTCCCGCCACGATCTCTTACATACCGCCGGAGCCGATCGGGCCAAAATCCTGATCTTGACCGTCGGCAGCCTGGAAAAAACCCTGGAAATGATCGAAACCTGCCGCAAGCATTTTCCCCATTTAGAAATCCTCGTCCGGGCCGATCATCGCTTCGACGCTTACGAGCTGATCGACGCGCAGGTCGACCATATTTACCGAGAGACCTTGGACACCTCGCTGCAAATGGGCATCGATGCCCTTCGGATGCTCGGTTTCCGGGGTTATCAAGCACGACGGGCAGCCAATAAATTTCGCTGCCTCGACGAAGACTCGGTGCGGGAGCTGGCGACCATGCGCCATGATCGGCAGCTTTACATCAACCGAGCACGGCGCAGAATCCGTGATCTGGAAAGCCTCCTACTCCACGATGTAAAACACGTGGAGGAAGAGCGCGATGCCGGTTGGGACGTGGAGTCCGTGCGCGAAGAATTCGGCAAACTCGACGAAACAGGGAATTAAAATCGTTTATGAGTCGTGACTTCCGCTTTCTTCTCGTCCTGGGTTGCTTCGTGCTCTCCGGTGTCGCCGGGCTGATTTATCAGACCGCATGGAGCCAGCAATTCGCATTCGTTTTCGGCACGTCGGAGCTGGCGGTCGCCACGGTGCTGGCGGCCTATATGGCCGGCCTGATGGCCGGCGCGCACCTTTCGGGGATTTTCCTCCACCGTTTGAAGCGCCCGCTGCTGACCTACAGTCTTTTGGAACTCGGTATCGCAGTCTCGGCATTGGCCGTGCCCTTCGGGCTCGAAATCGCCCAAAAGGTACAGGCTACATGGCTCGCCGACAGCGCTTTGGGCGGCGGAGCCTCTGAAACGGGCTCGGCCTTCTTCTACTTAATTTCGGCATTTCTGATTCTCTTCCTGCCGACCGCCCTGATGGGCGCGACCCTGCCCATCCTGGCCCGACACGCCGTGCACGAGGACCGACAAATCGGCCTTCGCATCGGCTTGCTCTACGGCGCCAATACCGCCGGTGCCGCGGCTGGGACCCTGGTGGCCGCCTTCGTTTTCTTGCCATGGCTCGGCTTGGGATTGACGGTCTGGATTGCCGTGGGCTTGAACGCCGTGGTCTTCGTGCTCGCCCTAGCTCTCGAACGGCAGCCGACCGACCGAGCCATCGCTCGGAAGGACGAAGATGAAGCTCTCTTGGAGCCCACGGTCTCCCTCAGACCTGCGCGATCGGGCCGTTGGATTCTGCCTGTGATCCTGGTGTCGGGAATCGTCTCTTTCTGCTGGGAAGTGCTTTGGACGCGCCTGCTCAGCCATCTACTCGGCGGCAGCATTTACGCCTTCGGTGTAATGCTCGCAACGTTCTTGGTCGGCATTGCCATCGGCTCCACGGTCGCTAGCCGCTGGGCAAATTCCGCGGAACGGGCCCGTGCGGGATTTGCCTTCTGCCAGCTGGCCATCGCCCTCAGCTCCCTCGGCGCATTCCTGATGGTCGAGCGCCTTCCTGTCTGGCTCGGTGACCCGGCGGGCAAGCTCTTGCACGCGTCGCTGGCTTCCGCCGCCACCCTCTTGCCGGGCGCCCTTTTCATTGGCGCTACTTTTCCTTTTGCAGTTCGCATTCTCACCGAACGCGCTTCGGAAACCGGCCAATCGAGCGCCCGGGTTTATGCCTGGAATACCTTCGGCGCCATCCTCGGCGCGGTCGGCGCGGGATTCTTTTTGCTCCCGGCCTTGGAGATCGACGGCACAGCCCGCGCCGCGGTCGCCACCAGCGCCCTTTTGGCTCTGATCAGCGCCTCGATTCGTCGCCCACGAAGGCATGTAGTTCTGGTAGGTTCCACCCTAGTGCTGCTGGCGATGGCGCTATTTCCGCCGCCGACCCCTTGGAACGTGCTCCGGTCCTCGCCCTTGAGCGGACGCATGGTCGAGGGCGAGGTCGCTTTCTTCAGCGTCGGCCGAAGCTCAACGGTGTTGGTCAGTGAGCAGCCGGGGCTTTGGCGCCTGACCACCAACGGCTTGCCGGAATCCGCCATCGCGCCGAAAGGGGCCCGAGAAGGGGCCTTTTCCATCGCCCGCTGGCTCTCCATGCTGCCGGTCCTCAGCCGACCGGATCTGAAGTCCATGTTGATCATCGGCCTGGGGGCGGGAATCACCGCCGCTGCGGTGCCCGACTCGGTAGATGAGGTCCACGTGGTGGAACTCGAGCCGGAAGTGGTGAAGGCCAATCAAACCCTCGCCGACCTGCGCCAGAAAGACCCTTTGAGCGACCCTCGGCTGAGCCTTCACATCAACGATGCTCGGAGCGCCCTGAACCTCAGCCGCCGGACCTTCGACGCCATCGTTTCCCAACCGTCCCACCCGTGGACCGCGGGCGCCTCTCACCTCTTTACCCGCGAGTTCTTCGAGCTGGTCCACAGTCGTCTCGAACCCTCGGGGGTGTTCGTCCAATGGATCGGCCTGAGATTTCTCGACGAAGACCTGCTTCGATCTCTCTTGGCAACCCTGAACGCGGTCTTCCCCTACGTGGAGGTCTTCCAGCCACCACCCGGTGGTGCCCTGCTCTTCCTCGCCGGCGACGAGCCCTTGGCCGGTCCCGAAGATTTTGAACGCGGCTTTGCAGCGGCCCGGGACCCCTGGTGGCTGCTCGGACACCCCTCGGCCCATTCAGTGCTCGCCGCCCGACGATTAGATGCCCGGGCAAGCCGAGCTTTCGGTGCCGATGCGCCGATCTCGCGCGATCTGCGCAATCTTTTTCGAACCCGCTCCGCCAAGGCTATGCGAGCGCCCCTCGAGCGGATTTCAGCCGACCAGCTGTTGGCGAATGGGGACCCTCTCGTGGCCCAGGCTCGAGCCGGCCGTCTCGATCAGCCGCTGTTTTATGTCCGTACCCTGATTCAACAAGGAAGTCTCCGACGCGCGGGAGCCGTGGCCGACGCCTTGGTCGACGATACTGCTCGCAGGACGGCCCAGGCTCTGCTTCTGATCCACCATCAGCGGCGCCCTCAAGGCAAAAGAGCTTTGTTCCAAATTTTGAGGGCCCGCCCCGACGCCGAAGAAGCCCTCGGAACGTTGATGCTTATGGAAGGCCAGGCCTTGATTCAAGGCCAACGACCGGCCATCGCGGATCTGGTCGAGCAATTCGGCGGTGACGCCGCCACCGTCAACGAAGCCTGGCGACGCTCTGCCCTCGGTGATCGCGCCGGGCTCAGAAACCTGGAGCCGGCCTTAGCATCGATCGCCTCGGGAAGTATCTTTTTCCGCCCGGCGACCCAACTGAGAATTCGTTGGCGCGAAAGCTCCGGGCAGCCCAGCCTAGCGGCAGAGGGTTTACATCTTCTCGACGGTCTCCTGGCGATGGAAAATCGTCCGGGCCTGAAGCTATTGCATCGAGCTCGACTCGCCGCCGTCGCCCAGGACAGCCACAGCGTCCGGGCCAGCTATCAAGAGCTGTTGCGTTCAAAACCCAAGCCTAAAACAGCCCGCGCGGTGCTCAAAGCACTGCGCCAAACCGATCCCGGGCTTCGACCGGCGATCGACTACAATTCCCTGGAAATCGCTTTTTCGAGCATGGCTTCGAATAATGCTGATCCTTGAACCCAGGTCTACCCAAGGGACGTAAAATCCAAATATGCCATCTGCCATAAGCATTTTCAGGTCCCTCCGACCCAGCCTCTTGCTCGCCTGTCAGCTGCTGGTCCAGTCGCCGTTATCCGCCGAACCCGCCGACTCTCCAACGGCCAAAGGAACGGCCGAAGGAACGGCCCAGGCATCGGCTCAATTCAAGCTCTACGTTGAAAGCGACGGCGTGTATCGGCTGACCTACGAAGAATTGGTCGATGCCGGCTTCGATGCCACGGGCGGAGAGCCCTTAAACACCGCCCGCCTCGGTCTTTTTCATCGAGACACGCCGATTCCAATTTGGATCGAAGACGGCGGAGACGGTATTTTCGACTCCGGCAATTGGATCGAGCTGGTCGCGGAGCATTTGGCCGGGGAGGTCTCCTATTCGAGCGAGGTCACTCGGTTCAACGTTTACACGCTGCGCACCGACGCCGAATCTCCCGCGCGCATGACGCCCCTCGAATCGAAGGCTGCCCAGGCGGCCCCAGGACCCCATCCGAGATCGATTCAACATCTGGAACAGGACCAAATGTTCCTGCGCCTGCCGCCCAAGCGGGATGGGTCGATCGAAGAGCTGTGGTTCTGGAAGAAGTTGGTTCACCTTCACCGCGAGCCCTTAACTCAAACCGTGGACCTCTCACACCTCGCTCAGGATCCAGAGGCCAAGGTCCATCTGAGAATTGGCTTGCGCGGCTGGTCGCGCGTGCGCAGAAAGAACAATCCGGACCTAGCGGATCACGCGTTGACCGTGCACCTCAACGATCGAGTCTTAGACACCCAAGAGTGGAGCGGCGGTGATCCCTTCGTTTTCGAGCTTCGGGATCTGCCGGCCGATCAGCTCGTGCGCGGCGAAAACACCTTGGGCCTCAAAATTCCCGTTCGAATGGACGGTAAGAAGGCGCTTATCGACGTGGTGATGCTCAATTGGATCGAGGTGGACTTTCCCCACGACGGCAGGGTTGGGGAACAGCAAATCGCTTTGACCGCTCCACCGGAATCCGAGTTCCTGGAGCTGACCCGCGAGCCACAGGCCGGCGACGATCAAACCGAGGATCAGCAGGCTGAGGGCCTCCAAGCAGAAGAGTCCGCCGACCTGCTCGTCTTCAGCCGCGCGGGGCGACGCATTTCCCTCAGCGCCGGCGAGGACCAGTCCACCCGAGCTGCGATCCAAATTCCTCAGGAAGATCAGGAAGATAGATCGTTCTTCGCAGCGCCCGCGGATCGACTCGCTGCCGTGTCCGCAGTCTCCTTGGATCAGCCCTCCAACTGGCTCGACCCCAAGAATCAGGCGGACTACATCATGGTCACCCATTCGAGCCTCGCGGCCGAGGTCGAGCCCTTAGCGGAACTTCATCGAGCTCGCGGGTTGTCCGTGGCTGTGGTGGACATCGAGGACGTCTACGATGAAACCTTCGGCGGCATCCAAGATCCCAAGGCCCTGCGAGAATTCGTGTCCTACGCCTACCACCACTGGCAGAAACCCGCTCCCCGCTATCTGCTGCTGGTGGGCGATGCCAGCTGGGACAGCAAGAATCCCTGGGCCGACGACGATCATTACGCGGATTGGACCTTCCGGCCGTGGGAGATTCAGCGGTTCGCCAAAAATAAAAGCACCCCTTACGCCGAGGGCGCCGAACTCAATCATCGCAATTTGATCCCGACCTGGAACTTCACCACCCACCAAGGCCATTCCGCCAGCGACAACTACTTCGTCGCGGTCGACGGGGACGACTACCTTCCCGATCTCGCGGTGGGCCGATTACCCGTGGTCTCAGCCGCGGAAACCCGTCAAATCGTCGACAAAATCCGCCGCTATCTGCTCGAGCCGGAGGCAGGATCGTGGAACCGCAATGCGCTGCTGATCACCAACGAGAATCCCGGCTACCAAAACCGCAGTGACACGTTGGCCTCGTGGTTGACGGAAGAAGGCTTCGAGCCCCAGAAGATCTATCCCCTGTCCTCGGAGGAGAGCAACGCCGAGCACACCGAAACCCTGATCCGAGCTTTCGATGAGGGTCAGCTCTTCGTGCATTTTCTCGGCCATGGCGGGCGCTACATCTGGCGTACGGGTCCGCCGGACGTCAAGAAGAACCATGACCTCTTCACCCTCGAAGACCTGGACAAATTACAGCCCAATCGTCGCCTGCCGATCGTGCTCAGCATGACCTGCTACTCAGCTCCCTTCGACCATCCGACCGCCGATTCCATCGGTGAGAAGCTACTGCGAATGGATGATCGAGGCGCCATTGCGGTGCTCGGGGCATCCTGGCGCAACTCGCCTGCGCAGCGCTGGAGCACGACCCTCTTGCATCATCTGACCCAACCCGGCATCACCCTGGGCGAAGGAATTCGCCGGGCCAAACACGAGCTGAAACGTCGCATTTTTGTAGAGACTTATAACCTGATGGGTGATCCAGCGATCCCCGTTCCGCTGCCGGCCGAGCCGCCTTCCGACGAGCGCGCAACCGCCGGGCTTGCAGCGACCTCAACCGCCTCTGAAGCAGGAGCTACAGACCTTGAATAGCTTGACCCGCAACTTGATGCCTCTCATAGGCTCGACCCTCCTCACTTTGGCTTGGCTGATCCCACCGGCTGCCGCGAGCGGGCTGATGGAACCTCCCACTTCCGATGAATCCACGTCGGAGGAATCCACGTCGGAGGAATCTAAGGCGGAGGCCTCGGACGAGGACTTCAAAAACACCATCAAATGGCAGACTTCGAGCGAAGTCGACAATTTCGGCTTCGATGTTTTTCGCGCCGACACCGCGGAAGGTCCATGGGAGCAAATCAACCCGGAAACCCTCGAAGGCCAAGGCACCACCGACGAAATCACCAGTTATGCCTTTGAAGATCGAACCATCGACCCTTGCCGGTCCTACTTCTACTACGTGGAAAGCATCTCCATGAACGGTGATCGGGAACACTTCACACCCGTCGGCCAAGCCAAGGCCAAGCTGCCCGCAGACGACCCCCGCTGCTCGAGCGCCGACCCGGTTTGACGTCCATTTGAGGGAGGCCGACCGAATGCGCTGCGGCGAGTGGTTCAGGAATCTCAGAGATCGGGATCTATTCAACGCGTGTGAATACTAGAGCTAATCCTTTTCATCGGGAGACGATGATGCCGATTTTCGGATCCATCCGGTAGCTCCCGTTGCGCAATCCCTCATCGAGATCACCAAGAAAATCCGTGAGATTGACCGAAAGCCGATCTCTCGACGGGCTGTCGTGAATGAATTCGATCACCTGACCAGTGCTTCCGCCGGGTCCCGGGGCGAGGTCGATGCAGAGAAAGTCTCCTGAGATCATAGAAGCGAAGGGAATCCATTCTGATTGCCACCAATCGTCTCGTACCGGACCGACAGGGAGTCTCGTCGGAGGGTCGCTCTCGTCGTTGATTTGGTTGTGCATTTTCCAAGTGGAGAGAATGAATTCGATCGGCATGAAGTCGTAGCCGTCCGGGAAGAACGGATGATTCACTTCCTCTTGGCCGTCCGCCAGCCGGTAAAGCTCCTTGAACTCAACCGGCAGCTCGAAACCGATACCGTTTTCCAGTGCCAGGATAGTCTCTTCGTCGGCTCCTGGGCGCAAGCTCATTTCGATCGACGGATGATGCTCACGGTAATATTCACGAATGCTGGCAAAAACCTCAGTCAAGGGACGCCTTTCATGGTGGTTGGTTTGGCCTCGATCGCTCGGAGTCCCGTTTGTACAAGCACACAGAACGAGCACCAGAGAGTAGGCAAAATGTGGGCTCTTGAAGTAGGACATAGGCAGATCAGCTTATCGCAAATCGAAAGACCGCTAGCCGCCAGGCATTTGAATTGGCATCCCAAAAGTGGTTGGCACCAGTGGGACCGGGCAGTCTAGAAATGGCCGTCACCCCGCAAGCGCTGCACCTCGCAAGCTGATTTCGTCTCTTTGGACGCAATGGCGAGTAGCGGCGTGTGCTCAGCGGCCTGCAACACCTATTATTCCGCTATCCAAAACCCTCGTGCTCAAGTACGAGTGAGTTCCCACAGTCCTCGTGTTCGATCTAGAGTAGGGGGTCCGACCGCCTCCCGACGCCCTTTAATCCGAACCACGAGCTTGGAGTATCGAGGGTCATGAATGAAGACTCGCTACACGCCTGGAACGAGATCTACCAGCGGCTCTCGAAGTTGCACCGTGTCTCCACGGTTCGTGAGGTTCCTTCCGATCTGGTGACAGCTGCCGGTTCGGGCTATCTGAGATCAATCGCCCTCTTGCTCGATCACGGCGCCGCCATCGACGTCGGGGAAGAGCTAAGGGAAGAGTACTCTCCGCTCCAAGCAGCGCTCGATCGCGGCGAACTCACTGCAGCTCGTTTGTTGTTGGAGCGGGGTGCTTCTATGCTGTCGTGCTCGGATTCCCTGGTTGAAGCCCTGTCGCGGGAATCTGGTCTCGAAGCGCTCGAGTTGCTCTTGAGCTTCGGCTTCGAGCCCTCGGAAGACCAGCTTGCCGAGGCGCTCCAGGTTGGAGTGAAAGAACGGGACGCCCCGCTCGTCTCGCGTTTGTTGGTGCTCGGCGCTCTGCCAACCGATGAATGTTTTGAGACGGCGGTGAAGGATGACGAAGAGCGGCAGGACGCAGGATCCTTCGCAGCTGTATTGCGCGGCAAAGGCTCGCCCGACGGGATCCTCCCGTGGCGCAAGGACGAGCGGAGCCTGAACGATCTCATGCTCGAAAGCCGCCGGGAAAAGGACGGGGAGCATCTGCCGATCATCGAAGAAAAGATTCGCCGAGGCGTGCTCGGCGAGCACCTCGACCGAGTAGGTCCTGACGGATTGTCCTTGTTGGGCAAGGCCTTCTACCATGGGGTTTTCGAGGTTGCCGACTGGCTTCTGGAGGCTGGTGCAGACCCCAATGCATTCAACGATGATGGGACATCCCCGCTCTATCTCGCCGCCGGCCAACGGGATCAGGCACGGCTCCAGACTCTGCTTGCCGCCGGCGCCGAGGTCGACGGTCGGGGTGACATTGGCCGAGGTGGGTCCGCCCTGGGAGTGGCGGCGAGCCTCGGCGATATCGGGTTGGTAGAGATCTTATTGGAGGCCGGGGCGGATCCTGTCCTGGTCGATCACAACGGTGGCACACCAGCTCGCGCGGCCCGGGGCCCGTTCAAGGATCTGATCCGCCGCCGGATCGAGGAAGCTGCCTCGACTCGGGGAAATTTCGCCCTTTCGCCCGCCTTCCAATGCGAGGGACGTCCGCTGAAGCCGGGGTCGCTTTCAAAGCGAGGAGCCTGTGACCTGATGGCTGCCCTCAGCGAATGGGAAAGCACGTGGGTGGTGCTGGCTGGGCAAGGGCCGATCGCGGAGATCGCCCCGGTGCTCGCGGATATTCGTAACGCGGAGCTCGACATCGACGTCGGCGGCCGCAGCGTGAAAGTTGCTGAGCCCGAGAGTTTCCTTTTCCAGCTCGTTGGATTCGAGTGGACTCTCGAATATCGCTCTCTCGGTTGGGCGAGGGTTGGGGACGGGCAGCACGCCTGTTGGAACGCCGCCGAGCTGTCGAGGCGTTTGGAGATCCCCACGCTAGTCTTCATGGGCTTCGAAGCTTCCGAAATGGCCGAGGTAGCCTGTTTCGAAAACGGCAAGCCGTCGACTGAGAAAGAATGGCCCGACGGGGCTGATGGGCAGCGTCATGGGGCCATCGAAGCCTTTTTCCTCGAACGAGGAATCTACCTTCCTGCCGCGTTTCCGAACCCCGACGGTCTTGTGAGCCGATTCGTCTTCCACAAGATTGGTCCTGAGACCGTCGCCCGCCTGGATCGGCTTCGACTCTGACGTAGACGAGGGGAGCAGCCGTCATACTAAGCCTAGAAATGGCTGGCGGACTTCGAGTCCGCACAATCGGTTCGGACCGCCTGCAAGACGCCCTCTGGGCGCTGTAGGCCGCTCTTCCCATGGTTCCGAACACATGAGATCCTTGCTCCGCCATGAGAAACATCTTCACTGCTCCCCATCCCCTGACCTTCCCTTCCAGATCCAACATCCCAGCCGGCCTGTTCATCCTTCTTTCGTTGGCCCTGATGCTACCGACCGCCGGCTTGACCCAAGAAGATCCGGTCGACGACCCGGTCAACGCCGAGGCCTTCATCGAGGGCATCGATGTTGAAATCGTCAACATCGACGTCTATGTGACCGATAAAGAAGGCCAACCCGTCGAAGGGCTAAACCGGGAAGATTTTGTCGTGATCCGAGACGGAAGCCCTATGGAAGCGACCAATTTCTATTCCGTGGCCGAGGGCAGGCCGGTGGCGGTACCCAGCGCTGGGCCCCAGCTCGTCGTCGAGCCGAATCGGGAAGATTCAACCCCGACCGAACGTATCGACAGCCCGACGGACGAGCCGGAGCAGCCCGACGAGCATCGCCTTTGGCTGATCATCTTCGTCGACAATTTCAACATCGACCCGGTCGAGCGCAATCGCATCCTGCCGGCCGTTCGGCAATTCATCGGGCAATCCCTTCACCGGGGCGACCAAGCCATGGTCGTCACCTACGACCGTAAGCTCGAGGTACGGCAACCCTTCACGGACCAAAAGAATCTCCTCTTCAAGACCTTGACCGACATCGAGGAGGATTCCGGCCTGGCGACCATCCGAAATCGGGACCGCTACGAAGCCTTGACACGCATCGAACGTAAAGGGACCCGGCCCGACACCTCTCTGCTCTTCGCCCGCACCTACGCCGAAGACATGATGAACAGTGTTGATAGATCGGTCGACGCCCTGGAGCGTTTGGTCATGACCCTCGGCGGGCTGCCCGGGCGTAAGGCCTTGGTTCACGTCTCGAGCGGCATCCCTATGCTGGCCGGTGAGGAGCTATTCCAGGTTGTGGGCTTGAAATGGAATATGCCCGAGGCCTACGCTGAAATCGGGCGCCACGATACGACCCGTGCATGGGAGCGGGTCAACCGCCGCGCCAACGCCCATCGGGTCATCTTCTACACCCTCGACGCCGGAGGCCTGCGCGGCATGGAATTTGGCGCAGCCGAATACACCAGCTTCCTGAATCCGAAACTCAGGACCACTCTGGATTCGGTCGTGCCGCAAAACCTGCAATCGTCCCTACGCCTGATGGCCCTGGAGACCGGTGGACGATCGATTCTCAACCGCAACGAAATCTTGCCGGCCCTGCTTGAAGTGGCCCAAGACTTCAGGTTTTTCTATTCCCTCGGCATTCCATCCAGCGATGCCGACTCCGGCAGGTATCACAAGATTGAAGTCAAGTTGCGAAATGCCAACAAGGATTGGAACATTCGTCATCGCACGGGTTACCGCAGCCAAAATATGGAAAAGCGCCTGCGAGACGGCCTCAGATCCGCCTTGCTCTACTCCCACGAGAAAAATCCCCTCGGGATCAAGGTTCGCTGGGGGACTCCGGTACCCCAAGACGACGACCTTTACCTGGTACCGCTTCAGCTCCAAATTCCACTCAAAGATCTGGTGATCCTGCCCCTCGGTGAAAAACACGAGATCCGCTTGCAGCTTTTTGTCGGCGCTGCCGGTAAAGATGGCGAGATTTCGGAAATCGACCGCGCTCCGGTGGGTTTGCGCTTGGCGCCGGAGCATGTCGAGGCGGCGCGCAAGGAATCCTTGATGCACACCCACAAACTATTGCTCAGCCCTGGACGAAAGAAAGTCGGCATCACGATCTTGGATACCTTCGGGCGACAAAGCTCCACCTTGACTTCTTTCGTCACCGTGGGCCCGCCAGGCAGCTGAAACCGGCTCGACACCCGACCTTCAACGTAGATTCGACCAAGAGATCGTCCGTCTCGTCTGCAAGCAAAAACGCACCCTCACGGGTGCGTTTTTGCTCTGGCTCAACTGTCCACGACGTCATTGGATATAGGTCAGCATCTCTTTGGCCGTCGCAGCCTCCGCATCCTCGGGTGCCATCTCAATGAATTTCTGCAGCGCCGCTTTAGCTTCATCGTTCTTGCCCTTGGATAAGCTGTCCAAACCGATGTAGTAATGTGCCCTGGGCAACTCGGGATCGATCACCAAGGCTTGACGACAAAGGGCAACAGCACGGGCGGTTTCGCCACTGTTCCACATGGCGCCGGCCTGTTCGACCAACTTGGCGCCGCCAAACTCAGGGTCAACCGCAGCCAGTCGCGGAGCAATCTCCATCAATTTGTCGGTGTTGCCTTGGGCATCGAGGGCATCGTACAAAACCCGCAGGGTGTTGACGTCATCAGAGCCCAGGGCTAGTGCCTTTTCTGCGGATTCCGCGGCAGCCGCATGTTGTCCTTTAGCCAGCTGCAGGGTGGCCACGGCATGGTGGGCGTCTTTCAGGGACGGATCGAGTTCCGCAGCCTTGAGGAATTTGGCCAACGCCGTGTCATGGTCGTTGATTTTGAAAGCTTCTCCACCCTCGTTGTAGAGACGGCGGGCAGAGGCCGCAGCATCCTCCGCGGAATCGAGTTCCATCGAAACCGCTTCAGCTTCCTCTCGTTTGCCCAAAGCGCGAAGGGCCTGATACTTAACTTTCAGCGCTTCCGCTCGGTTGATCTCCAACCCCAGTGCTGTGTCCGAGGCAGCGACCGCTTCCTCATATTTGCGCAGGTCCAACAAGACTTGGGCCAAAGAAACTTGGGCCGGTCCAAGGGATGGATCCGCAGCGGTAGCTTCTTCAAGCTTCACCTGGGCGGTGGCCAAATCTCCCTCTTTTTGGGCGGTCAATCCGGCATTGAATGCGCTGATCGCAGCGTTGCTAGAACCACTGACCACGGAGCCGAGATCGCCCAAGCTCTTAACCACTCGTGCTTCGCCTTTTTCCATGACGAATTCTTCGCGCATTTGGCGGGTAGCCGTCGGCGAAAGGGGTTGGGTGAAGCTTTGGAATCCGGGTGCCTCGAAGAGCATCTCGAATTGGTATTGGGTTTGTGACGATTGAAAGCGGACCAAGAACTTGCCCCGTTTGTCACTCTTGGCGAGTTCGCGGAACGAAGGAAGCTCCTCAGAGGTGATCGTGACCTGAACGCCCTCGATGGGCTTTCCGTCACTGTCGACCACGACCCCGCGGAGAATTCCGCCTTGCGCCAAGATAGGCGAAGCCGTGAGCGCGAGCAAAATCGCGGCTATGAAAATATGAATCGATCGAGACATGAGCTGATCTCCAGGCATTGAAAGGTCATCGGGTGCGTCCCCGTGGGGCTATTTTATCGACAGAGACGCTTTCTTCGAAGAATTCCCTGAGAATGGGACCCGGGCGGCCGAAAGTGAGCCTTCCGGCTCGATCTCCTCAAGAGAGATTTGGTCGAGTAAGCACTGGGAGTGGACCTGAAAGTGGGATAGACCGCTAATCTGGGGGCTTTGAGCACAGATAGCCTGATTGTGGCACGGAACGCCAACATTCAACCCATTGTACGGTATCAGCGGGAATTTGGATCCTACACAGAATTGTTCTCATCTCCGGAGCTTGCTCGGGCTACCGGGCTAGCCGAGGGCGGAGCACGGCAGCCTCCCGAAGGATTCCAGGTCATCGACTTCGAACATGCCTCGGGAAACCTTGTGTGGCGTTATCATACCGGGCAGAGGCCGCCGGCTCGGCCCCACCCAATGCTTTACCCCGATTTGACGTAGCCGCGAGTGTCGACAAAAGAAGAGGTCACTACCATGTTCCAAATCCTACGTTTCTTCCTACCCGTCTTCCTACCCGCCTTATTTCTCGTTTCATGGGTGACGGGCACTGCTTACGCTCAGGAAGATCAGGGCGAAGGCGAAAAATCACCTCGCTTCTTCACCGAATCCTTGGACGTTCGAGTGGTCAATGTCGAAGTCTTCGTCACCAACCGTTCAGGGGATCCTATCGAGGGGCTCTCCCGCGACGACTTCGATCTCCGAGTCGACGGAAAACCCATGCCGATCTCCAATTTCTATTCCGAGGCCCGCGGGCAGGCTCGGGAGAGCTTGCAGGAACTCAGCGTCGAAAGAACCTCCGAGTCGAGCTTCCAACCGATCGAAGAAATCCAAGGCGATCCGGAGCGCCGGGCTCATGTGGTGGTGCTCATCGATCATTCCCGGATGCGACCTGCGAATCGCAAACGCACATTCAACGCCCTGCGCGAGGCGATCAAGGAGCTGGATGACGAGGATTTGGTCGCCGTGGTCGGAGTGGAAGGCTCATTGGTGTTTTACTCCGAGTTCCTCTACGACCGAGAAGCGATCGGCGACATCCTCGACGAAGTTCAGAAGGTTTCCGGTCAGCTCGACATCGTCGATTCCGAAAGGCGCTTGATCTACGGCGAGCTGGCCCGAGGGCAGAGCGGCGGATTCCTGGCCCGTACTGCCAATCCCGATGCGGGCAGTCTTATCGCTCGGATCCAGGCCTATGCGGCCCAGGAATACAATCGCGGCCTCCAATCGATGAACCAGATCGAGCGAGTCGTTGGAACCTTGGCCGGCATGCCCGGGCGAAAGGCCTTGCTTTACGTCGGCGAAGGCATCCCGACGCGTCCTGGTGAAGGCCTCTACGTAGAGTGGCGCAATCGTTTCGGCGAAGGCAATGTAGACGCCGGGGCCGGCATGCGGCGAATCGACTTCGACAATGACTACACCCGTGCCGTGGGCAACTACGATCTCACCCACGCGATCGATAAGACCTCGCTGATCGCCAATCGGGCCGGTGTGACCCTCTACGCTGTCGACGCCGAGGACAGTCACGGCGGCTTGCTGCGCTCCGCTTTGACCGAGCAAGGCTCGACATCGGAAAGCGCGTCGGTGGTCGACGCCAATTACCGAGCCACCTTGGAAGCCACCACCAAAGCAACCGGCGGCAAACTGATTCGTTCGTCCGGGCTGCTGGCCAAGGAACTGGCCAAGCTGACCCGCGACTTCGACACCTTCTACTCCCTAGGTTTTTCACCGCCCGAGAATTGGGAGCCGGGCTCCTCTCACAACATCGAGGTCAAAGTTCGAGGCAAGGGACACACCGTCCGTCATCGCACCGAGGTTCGCCTGCCCGAGCCCGGAGAGCGTGAGGCCAGCGCCACTGTCGCGGCATTGATGTACCAAAGCCTGGGCAATCCCCTCGAGATCAAGGCCGTTGCCGGTAGCGAGGCTCCCCGCGAAGACGGCACTGCTGCCCTTCCCGTGATGTTGGAGATCCCCGTCGGCAATCTGGTTCTGGTGCCCCAAGGAGAGACCCACGCCGCTTCAGTGGCGATCTTCGTATGCGTTAAAGATAAGGAAGGCAATCCCGGAAAAGTCCAGAAGATTCCATTCCACCTCAACATTCCGAACGACAAGGTCGAAGAGGCCAAGGCCAATTCGGCCCACTACCCGCTGCCTGTGGTGCTCCGTCCCGGCGACCAACAAGTTGCAATCTCCGTTCGCGACGACATCAACGGCTCTCTTTCCACGATTCGAATAGACGTTTCCAAGTTCTCGCAGTCCTTCTGAGGGAGATCTTCGTAAAACGATTCCAGGGGTAGCTGCGCAACCCCTGGCTTTGGACAACAACCCCTTCGGGGTAGCGGAATCTCTGAGCGAAGACGTCAACTCGAGAACACGTCACTGGAAACCCATCGAACCTCAAGCTGCGCAGCGATTCCAGGGGTAGCTGCGCAACCCCTGGCTTTGGACAACAACCCCTTCGGGGTAGCGGAATCTCTGAGCGAAGACGTCAACTCGAGAACCCATTGAGGGCTCCAAAGTTCAGAATGCGCAGGTTCCCAGCTTTTTACGCCCATTAAAAAAGGCCCTCCTTGCGGAGGGCCTTTTCCACGTCACCGGATTAGATCCGGATCAGGTCAGCGCTATTAGAAGCGCAGACGTGCACCGAGGAAGTAACGACGCGGTTGGACGAAATCGATACCTTCGAGGTATGCGAAACCGCCGCCACCGTTCACCAGATCCTGCACACGAATGGTCTGCTGGTCGTCGAACACGTTGAAGATGTCGAGGAAGAAATCAGCCTCGACACGATCGGTGATCGACCACAAGTAGGACACACGACCGTCGAGGGTGCCGTACTGGGAACCGTCGATGAAGCCGATGGCGTCATCAGCAATCCAGGTATCGTCGAAGCCGCCGCCGGGCAGACCGTTGGACGCGTAAGGCACGTCAACTTGGTCAGGCAGGTTGCGGGAGAACGCCTGGGTACCGGAACGGTTCAGGGTCACACCAGAGTTCCAACGGTAGCTGGCACCCACTTGGAAGCCATTGTCCCAGTTGTAGGAACCGCTGACTTTGAACAAGTGCTCCACGAGACCGGGCTGCACGCCGGTACGGCCTGGTGCACGGGGATCGAGGAACAACACGTCACCAGCGCCGTCGGCGTTGGAGTCGGAGTTGGTGTTGGCTTCCGCGTCAGCATAGTTATAGGACGCCAGAATTTGCCAGTTGTCGCTATAACGCTTGCGGAAGATCAGCTCGAGGCCCTGCCAGTCGCGGAAAGCTTCCGGAGGCAACGTGCCGATGATGAAGTTCAGGTTGGTCGGGATGTCGGCGAGGGTCGGGAAACCGAAGAACGCCGAACCGAGGAAGAAGCTACCCGGATCGTTGAGGTCGCCACCGATGCCGGTGTAGATGTCCGGGTTGTAGTACAGAGCACCGTAGTCCTCGAGCACATCGGAAGTCTCACGATCGATGAGGTTGATCTCAAACATCATGTTGCTGCCGAGGTCCTGCTTGAACTGCAGTTGGATCTCGTCGGTGTAGGGGGTCTCGATGCGCGGGGCAAAGAAACCGTCCTGCTGAGCCAGACCACCGCGGATACGGAAGGTCGTGAACTCTTGCGCTTCTTCGAGCCAAACCTGCTCGTGGATCACACGACCGGTCAAAGAACCGGCGAAATCGGTCATGTTGTTGCGGACCGCATCAAAGTAGCGGCCGTAGAACACGCCAACGCTGCTGCGACCGTCACCCTTGAGGTCGTAGGCCACGGAAACGCGAGGAGCAACCGCCAGATCGAAGTCCGAGATCTCGGCACCGGTGGAGGCGAAGTGATCCCATTGCTCGGCGCGAACACCGGCGTTGACACTCCATTTGTTCCACTGCCAGGAATCCTGGATGTAGGCTTGGTAGAACTCGGACGACTCGGTTTGATCACCTTCCGAGACCTGGAGGTCACGGCTGTAGTTGACCTGACCGTTCGGGTTACCAGAGGTGCTGCCGAAGGTCATGTGGTCGGTGATCTCGGAGTCGGAAAGGAAACCATCCCGGTTGTCGTCCCAGATGGGCAGCAACAGAGCTTGGTTCGCAGACGACAAGTTCTCACGGAAGCCTTGGTAGTCGTCCGAGGACAGACCAAACTCGACGGTCGAGAACGGGTTGCCGGCACAAGTACCAATGATCTCGCACAGACGAACTGTGGTTCCCACTTCGCGATTGGAGATCGAGGTCCAGAAAGCGCCACCGGTGGTGACCTGGTTCTCGAACAGCTCGGAATCGCCGAACTCATAACCGAATTTGATTGCGTGGTCACCGGCGCTGGTGTCGAAGAGATATTCGATGGACGCACGGTTGAGGGTGTTGGAGCGGGTCACGAAGTTATCGGTACCAGCACCACCGAGACGCTCTTCGTCGGAGGTGAACACGTCACCAGCGCGGAAAGCGATCACGTTGCCCGGATCACGGTTGGTCGGGAAGCTGTTGAGGTCACCGTCGTGTTGGCTGGCGCTCAGCTCGAGAGCCGCGGAGCCCCAAACACGGTTGTAACCGACGGTGAAACGCTCACCGCCTTGCTCGGAGACCAAGTCGGCGCTGTTCGGACGAGTCCGAGTGAAGCTGCCGTCCTCTTCCTGAGGATCGGTTAGGAAAGTACCGGAGACCACGTCGCTGCCGGTGATCGCCCAGGTCAATTTCGCAAAACCCTGCTCGGCACTGCGATTCGGGGTCCGAAGGTAAACGCCCTGCGGATCGATCACGTCCTGCTCGCGCTCTACGATGCGGAAGCTGGTGAAGAACCAGGCTTTATCGGTGACCAATGGGCCGCCGAGGGTGAAAGCGGTGTCGAAAGTCGAGAAAGTCTCGTTTTCGAAATGCTTGTTGTCTTCGACCAAGCTGTCGTTCTGCAGGTAGTAGTTCACGGAACCAGAGAACTGGTTACCACCACTCTTGGTGACGACGTTGGAAATCAGACCCGGGGCGCCGACGTACTCAGCCGGGATCGCACCGGTGAGCACGGACTGCTCTTGGATGATCTCGGTGTTCAGGTTCGCGCCGAACAGACCGTCGGTCCGATCGGTGACGTTGATGCCGTCGAAGTAGTACAGGTTGTCGGTGGAGCGACCCACACGACCGAGAGCGTCACTGTAGTTGATGCCGGAACGGGAAGCGGGGTTGCCCTCGCTGTCGATGCCGTCCTGAACACCGGGAACCAGCTGCAGGTAGTCCTGATAGGACCGGGCAGTCGGCAGGGACTCAGTGAGCTGGAGGGTGATGTTCTGACCGGCTTGGGTCTTGGTCACATCGACGAGGGGAGCCTCGGCGGTGACGATCACCTCATCGGTGACCTCGGCGAGGCCGAGTTTGACCGACAGAGAGCGGTTTTGACCGGCAGTAACGGTGACACCCGTAACCGTGCTGGTCGAGAAACCTTCGAGGGAGACCGTGACGACATAGTTGGACGCCGGGTCGAGGGCAACAACGGTGGCTTTACCGCTGTTGTCGGTGAAAATGGTACGGCGGGTCAGGGTCTCGTCGGAGACCGCGTTGACGCTAGCGCCGGGGACCGCTTGACCGTCAGTGTCGGTCACGATCACCTCAATGCTGCCGCGTTGCGCCTGACCGAAAGCCGCTGCCGAAGCAACGAGCAAGGCCAGTGCCATCAATGCTAAAACTCTACGCATCCGTTCTCCTCCTTATGGAGATGTTGTTTGAAACCAGACCTTCAATTGAGAGCAAGATCCGGGCCAAATTCGGGGAACCCCGAAAAGATACACCCTGAAGGGTAAAAAACCCAGATCTGAAGCCGTTTTCCGCGAAGGTCGAGCTGGGACGATACTAGATTTTCACTAATTTTTCACGACGATTGATCAGTCCAAATTCAGGCTTTTGGAGATTCGTCCGGCTCATTGAAGAACACCAGCAGGGAGAGACCTCGAAAAAATGGACTGCTAGGAGCCGCTGAAAGACCCGTCCCAACGAATGTCACGGCTTGAGGCCGAGCGGTCTACGGACAGGTTCGACTCAAGGCTCGCAACCGTCCCGCAGCCAACGGATTCGGCTTGGATTCCATCGATCGACAATAGTGATCCACCGCTTCTTCGCCTCTGCCCGTCCCCTCCAGGACCAACCCCATATAGAACAAGCTCTGGGGATTGTTCGGCTCGGCTTCAAGCGCGATCTTGAAATGGTCGAGGGCGGTGTGCGGTTGCCCGGTCTGCGCCAAGGCGCTACCCCATTCGTTGTGCACCCATACCGGTACCTGCCGACCTGCGGCTCTAGCCGTTCGATCCGCTTCTTCGAAGGTTCTGAGGCCCTGCGTCACATCGCCAGTGAGCACTTGGGCACGCCCGAGCAACCACGGAGCATCCGGATCAGAGGGCGCCAGCTCCAAAGCTTTCTTCAATTGGGGTAGGGCGGCTTCGGGCTTTTGATAATCGATCAACAAACCCGCCAGCTGTACCCTCGGATCCGCACGTTCAGGATCGAGGTCGATGACCTTTTCGAGATGCAGCCGCGCGCGATTCGGTCGATTCAGACTGCCGTAGGCCGAAGCCAGCTGGTGGTGGGCATCCGGGTTGTCGGGCAACACCGCCACGACCATTTCCAGTCCGCGAGCGGCCTGCTCAAATTCGCCGTTGTCCAAAAACGCCTTGGCCCGCTCCCAGATCAAAACCGAGCTGACACCTTCCAGAACAACCTGCCCCATCAGCGGATCGGAATAGAGGTTGTAAATCGCCGCGCTACGAGCGCGCTGGGCAATCTTACGGGCTTCGTCCCTCCGCCCTTTGCGCATATAAATCTGGCCGAGCGTCGACAGGGCCTGGGCGTGGCGGGGCTCTTCTCTGAGCACCCGCTGGAGCAAGTCCTCCGCGTCGTCGAGCTTGCCCCGAGCCAGCTGGACCTGGGCCAGGGTCACTCGCGCGGGCTGTAGGCTGGGCTCGATCTCCAACGCCCGGCGCAACTCTTTGGCCGCTAATTCCGGTTGGTTGTCGGCCACCAACACTTTTCCCAATCGCATGTGAGCAGGAGCATAGTCGGGGTTCAGATCCAGAGCCCGGCGAAAAGATTTCGCCGCCGCGTCCAGGTCCGTGCCGACCACACTCAACACGTCTCCGAGGAAATAGGGCCAACGGGCATCGGCCAAATCGAGCTGTTGGGCTCGTCGGTAGGCCACCGCTGCTTCCTGCCAAAGCTCGTGGGCATGAGCCACCATGCCGAAACGTCCCCAAGCCTCCGCCGACCCGGGATCCTTCAGAATCGCCGCACGGGTTGCTTTCAAGCGCTTCGCGACCTGCTCTTCCATATCGGTCATGTCCGGCTGGGGAACGCCGTCCGGGCTCGTCAATGCCGAGGCGTCGCTATTGAAGGCAGCGTCATCGGAGGCAGCTCCTCCGCTCCGGTCATCATCCGAGCCCCCGGCATCCTGCTCAGCTTGCGGGCTCGAGGCCACCTTCGAATCGCTCGATTTGGATGCCGCTTCGTTCCGGCGCTCACAGCCAACGGCCCCGAGACCCAGAACCAGCGTCGCCACCGCGATCACACATCGCGTGGAAAGGCTCACCGAGCACCCTCACCGCGGCGCAGGGTCACCACCTGGTCGATACCGACGTCTTTGAACGTCTCTTGCAGGCCGTCGGGCCAACGGACGTGCACCGCGTCGACTTTGTCGATGCTGCCCAGGCCGAAGTGCGCGCGGGGATCGCTGCTCGACAAATAGCTCATGGCGCTCTGCACGGTTCTCGTCTGGCGAAGACCCCCTGCCTCCACCACAACCCGTGCTCCAAGGGCACGTCGATTCAATCTAGGGTCTACGGTATCCACTTGCAGCCAATGCCCAGAGCCTGGCTGGGCACCATAAACCCGCGCCGGGCTCTCGATATTGCTGACCACCAAATCCAAGGCGCCATCGCCGTCCAGATCGCCGACGGCCAACCCACGGCTGACCTCGATCGGCTGGACGAAATCTCGTACCTCCGCTTCGGCAACTCGGAATTGCCCCTGGTCGTTGAGATAAATCAGATTGGGCTCGGCGTAGGGATTCCACGTTTCGGCGAGGGAATCCGTAAGAGGTTCACCTCGGGTCACCCTGCCGTTGGCGATCGCCAGGTCTAAGTCGCCGTCGAGATCCAGGTCGAAGGGCACGGTGCCGAATCCCGTATAGGGCGTGCTGGCGGCGGCCAAACCCACCTGGGCCGTCTGATCCTCGAATCCAATGCCGGGGCCGAGGTTGCGGTAGAAGGTATTCGTTTCGTCCCGGAGGTGGGTGATGAAGAGGTCGAAATCGGAATCGTTGTCGAAATCCGCCGCCACCACTCCCATGCCCGCCTCATACAGCCCAGACGAGTTGACGCTCGATCCCATGATCAGAGCATCGTCAATAAAGGTTCCGTCTTTTTGGTTGATCCAAAGCTGATTGGGATCACCGTCGTTGGCGACGTAAATGTCCACCCAACCGTCATCGTCCAAATCCTCACAGACCACCCCGAGACCCGCGCCGGTCACCACTTGGATACCGGCCGAGGCACTGATGTCCTTGAACGTACCGTCTCCCTGGTTGTGCCACAGGATGTCGGTTCGATCCTCGAAGCTGTTGGGACCGCAATATTCCCGCCGCCCGGCCTTGTCCGTGCATTGGACGTCGGGGTCGTAAACGACATAGCGAACCACATAGAGGTCGAGAAAACCGTCACGGTCGATATCGCAAAAAGCCGCGCTGCTCGACCATTCGCGATTCGGATCTGACTTCAGGGCCAATCCCGCGGCTTGGGTGGAGTCCTCGAACGTGCCGTCCCCTCGACCGAGGAAAAGGCGATCGGTGCCGATGTTGGCGACGAACACGTCCTCGTCGCCGTCGTTGTCCACATCTCCCACCGCTACCCCGGTGCCGTATCCGAGATCTCCGAGACCCGCGCTCGCCGGGGCGGGTTCGAAAAGTCCGTTCTTTTGCAAATAGAGGCGATTCACGGGGCCGTCTTGCCGGCCGCTTTTGCCGAGTTCGGGAGCTCCGGAAACGAAATAGAGGTCCAGGTGCGAGTCGCCGTCGGCGTCAAAGATCGCCACACCACCACCCATCATCTCCGGGAAGAGCAAATCACCGCCCGCGCCGCTGCGATGGATGAAGTCGATGCCCCAGGCCTCGGTTTTCTCGACCAAGAGGGGTGGGGTCGCCTCAGCGGCCGAGCCCGGGGCTGAAGCGCCGGCTTTGCCCGGGTTGGACGGGTCAGACGGGTCAGACGGATGAGCAGCGCCCGGCTGTTCGCTGGACGCCCCGGCATTCTCGGTAGTGGACGATGAGTCCGTTCCATCGGCGCAGCCCAATGGGATCCAGGCCGTCAAAGCCAACACGGTGAGGGCGCCGGTGACGGCTGAGGGAGATAGTTTTCTTGCAGATCGGCCAAACATGGGCGGATCTTAGCAGGCTGTGGCTCGTATATGCCGCCCAACGGGACTGGAATCGGGCTGATGTGGAGACCGACTCAGCCGTTGGTTGAACGGCGCTTTAGATTCGACAGAGCCTGCTCGAGGACACGAATTCGGTCGGGATCCTCGGCATAGTCCAGGGCGCGTCGGAGGCTCGCTCCCGCCTTGCTGCGCTGCCCTAAGCGAAAGTAGGCCTCGGCCAAATGCTGATGGAAGGTGGCTTCGTCCGCCTGCCGGGCGATAGCACGACGGAAATGATCCCGGGCCTCTGCCGGTTGGTCGTTCTTCAGGGCGAGCAGGCCGAGGCGATAGTGGTGGAAGGGATTCTGTTTGCGGAAGCGATCACGTTTCTTGATCCACCGCTCGGCCTCCGAATTCCTGCCGAGGGCGGAATAAAGGTTGGCGAGATTGGTGGCCGCTTGGGAACTTCCGGGATCGACCTGGAGGATACTGAGCAGATTGGCTTCAGCCAACGCTGTGTCACCCGAGCGACGTTGAGCCACTGCCAAATTCAATTTGGCGGGCGTGAAGGTTGGATCCAGCTCGAGAGCCTTGTTGAAGTAAGCGGTCGCGTCATCAAGATCCCCCGCATTCTGGGTCAGCCGTTGAGCACCGACGTTATTGTAGAAATGCGCCCGCATGCGCGGCTCGTCGATCCGGCGTCGAGCACGATATTGCCGCTCCGACCAGGGAAGGAAATCCACCTGCACCACACCGTTTGCCATCTCCACCTCGGCGAACATATGCCAGTGGTTGAAGCTGACATCGCCCTGTTGGCTCCAGCCCGTCACCTCGTCCACTTCGACAAAATGGGTGATGAATCCCAGATGTCGAGCCAAGGATACAAAGAGCAACGTAAAAGAAAGGCAGTTACCCTTGGCACGGTCAAAAGTCTCGGCGGCAGTAAACGTTCCGTAGGTGCCGTAAGTAATGCCCAGGCCGTCCTCCGGATCAAAGATCGACTCCTGCAATTTGCGCAAGCGGGTTTCCCGCTGCATGTTGGGCTCGATTCTCTCCGCCAAGAAAGCGGCCATGGCTGGACTCACCGCTAAGGGGTTTATTTCGGGAACCTGCCCCGCAGGGCGGTTGAGCCGGACGGTTTCCGGGCTCGGGCTGCCGACGGAATACCGGTAGACCTCCGAGCTGGGCGCACCCCCTTTGAAAGCCAAAGAGTCGACGCCGATCCGCGCCGAAGACGCCGGGCCGGAGGACAGGGGTTGGGCGCCGACCGGAACAGACAAACCGGACCCGCCGAAACTGAGGGCGACTGCCACGCAGGTCGTCACCGCAATTCGGCGCAAGGTAGGGCCGGTGGAAAAGGAAGGACTATTGGAATTCGTGGGCTCAGCCATAGCTCACAATGATAGCAAGCCCCCGACACGGCCTCCCGAGGATCCGTCACACCGAGCCCGCAGCCTGCCCCGGGGTCGGCGGCAAAGGTTCGGCAGAGGGTCGAGAGCGCCCCCTCCAGTGGGATCAGCTGCGCTCTAGAACCATTGAAAAGCCCAATCCACCGCCCGCACAAATCGAAACGAAGCAGGTGCTGTGATCACCCCTGCGCATTTCGTGGGCCGCCTGGCCGATCACCCGGGTACCGGTGGCGCCGAAGGGATGCCCCATGGCGATCGATCCGCCGTTGGGATTCAAGGAGTCCATGTCGATCGTGCCGATCGGCGCGCTCAATCCCAGCTGATCCGCATGGGCTTTGGACTCGAATCGGCGAAGGGTCGCGAGCACTTGGCCGGCGAAGGCTTCGTGCATTTCCACGAAGTCCATGTCCGCCAGGGTCATACCCGCGCGTTGCAGGGCGATCGGCGCAGAATAGGTAGGACCGAGCAGCAAATGCTCTTTTTGGATGTCGATGCCCGCCATGGCATAGGAGCGAATGAAACAAAGGGGCTCGTAACCGAGCTCTTTGGCTTTCTCTTCGCTCATCAACAACACCGCCGAGGCACCGTCGGTCAACGGTGACGAATTGCCCGCGGTGACCGTGCCGTAGCTCTTGTCGAAAACCGGCCGCAACCGAGCCAGTTGTTCGACGTCCGTCTCCGGTCGGATATCCGTATCGCGATCCAAGGCCGGATCGAACTTCGGCGGCATCTGCACCGTCATCACCTGGTCCGCCAGCCGACCGCTTTCGTAGGCCCTGTGGGCTCGATGATGACTTTCCACCGCCCAAGCGTCCTGCTCCGAGCGCGGAATCTCCATTTCTTTGGCCATCAGCTCCGCGTGCTGGCCCATGCTCTTGCCGGTGGTCGGCTCGTTGATGCCCGGAGCTTCCGGCGCCAAATCGCCGAACGACAACCCCTTCAAAGCCCCAAGACGCGAGCCCACGGATTTAGCTTTCGAAGCCGCCTGCATGGCATGGGTGAAGGTTTTCGAAAAAAGCACTTGATGCTCGGACATGCTGTCGACCCCACCGGCGATCACCACGTCGGAATGCCCGAGCGCGATCTCGTTGGCGCCGTCGATCACCGCCCGTGCCGACGAGGCGCAATAGAACTGCACCGTGGAGGCCGGCACTGTGGACGGCAAAGGGCTGTGAAAAACCACCTCCCGGCCCACATGCGGCCCGTTGATCGGCGCCGCTGCGCAGCCGAAGGTCAAATAATCGACCTGGGTCGGCTCCAGTTCCGTGTGGTGCAACAAACCGCGCACCGCCTCGGAACCGAGTTCGGCGGACGTCACATCCTTATAGAAGGTCCAGGCGCGCGCAAAGGGTGTTCGTCTCGCGGCGACGACGGCCACCTTGCGTCCGCTGCCATTGGTAGGAAATGCCATGGGTATATGCCTCTCTTGGACCGAGATCCGGCGCCCCGCGGATCTGGTGAAATCCAGGTCGGCGCAGCGGATGATTCATGTGCCTGCTACGTGAAAGCAACGTGAAGCTGCTCAGGGAGTCGAAGACGAAATCAACGCCGTACCGCGGCAAAATTATCGCTTGACGGCACCATCCTACCGGTAAGTAAAATAGCCGTCAAGACGACGGACCGCCCATAGAACATGACTTTCTACGCGAACCGTGCCGTCTCAAACCACTGACGCTCTGCGGCACAAATCATCGCCAAATCGTGAAAATCTGCTAAGCTAGTCTTCTTCCTGCAAGCCCACCGCGCCCAATCCTCAACGACCAGGAGCCCCACCATGCCCACCGCAAAATCTGACACCACCGCCGACACTGCCGGCTCCGAAATTCCTATTCCACCCGCGGCAGCCCAGGCTCCCGGCCGGGTGGTGATCGAGGACGACGTCGCTTGGATCCACCTCGACGATCCGTCGAATCCGAGCGTCAACACGCTCAACAGCCGGTACTTCGAATGGTTCGAGCAACAGATCGAGGAGCTTTCCCAACAGTCCATTCGAGGGGCGGTTTTCGTCTCCGACAAACCGGGAATTTTCGTCGCCGGCGCCGACATCGACGAGCTCAAAGGCCTCCAGGATCCCGCCGAGGTCAAGGAGATGATCATGCGCGGCCACAAGTTGGTGAGCGGATTCGTCGACCTACCCTTTCCCCTGGTGGCAGCCATCGACGGCGCCTGCTTGGGCGGCGGACTCGAGCTGGCTCTGGCCTGTGACTACCGGGTTTGCACCACCGCCGACCACACCAAACTCGGCCTGCCGGAAGTCCAGCTCGGCCTCTACCCCGGTCTGGGAGGCACCCAACGCCTGCCCCGGCTGATCGGCGTGCCGGAAGCTTTGGATCTCATCCTCACCGGCAAATCGGTGAACGCCCGCAAGGCCAAAAAACTGGGCATCGTGCACGACACCTGCCACCCGACCGCCCTGCGTGAGGCGGCCTTACGTTGGGTGGCCAAGGGCAAACCCAAGCACGCCTTACAGCGCCCGAAGCAAGTCAAAAAAAGCTTGTTCGCCAAAGCCGGGGACTTGCTCGCCCGCACGCCCGGCGCGAAAAATTTGATTTTCGACAAGGCCCGGGAAACCGTGCTCAAGAAAAGTGGCGGCCACTATCCCGCACCGCTGAAGGCCATCGAAGTGATCAAGGAAGGCATTTCTCTGCCTTTGGACGAAGCCCTGAAATTAGAAGCCGAGGGTTTTTCCAGTCTGGTGATCGACCCGGTGGCCAAAGGCCTGATCTCGATTTTCTTCACTAAGAACGAGGTCGAGAGCCGGGCCAAGAAAATGTCCGCCGGCGCTCGCGAGCTCGACCGGATCGGCGTCCTGGGCGCGGGTTTCATGGGCTCCGGAGTCGCCCAAGTGCTGGCCCACAAGGGATACGAGGTGGTGCTCAAAGATCGCGATCATGAAAGCCTCGGCCGCGGTCTCAAGCATTGCAACGATCTTTTCGCCGGCCTGGTCAAACGCAAAAAGTATCGCCCCGTGGATCAAAAAATGGCCATGGCCCGCATTCTGCCGACCATTGACTACAAAGGTTTCTCCCGCGTGCCGTTCTTGATCGAAGCGGTCTTTGAAGACCTCGCGATCAAACACCAGGTCATCCGGGAAGTGGAAGAGCATGCGCCCGAAGACATGATCTTCGCGTCCAATACCTCCACGATTCCGATCGGTGAGCTGGCCAAGGCGTCGAAACGTCCTGAAAACTTCATCGGCATGCACTTCTTCAGCCCGGTCCACAAAATGCCCTTGCTGGAGATCATCAAACACGACAAAACTTCCGACGAAGCCCTGGCGACTACCGTTGAAATCGGCCGCAAAATGGGCAAAACCGTCATTGTCGTCAACGACGGACCGGGATTCTTCACCAGTCGGGTGCTGGGTCCCTTCGTCAACGAGGCGTTGTGGCTGCTTTCCGAAGGCGCCCGCATCGAGCAAATCGACAAAGTCGTCACCGGCTGGGGTTGGCCCGTCGGCCCCCTTGCCCTGCTCGATGAAGTCGGCATCGACATCGCCCAACACGCCGGAGCGGTAATGGTGGAGCATGCCGGCGAGCGTGCTGCGCCGTCGCCGGTCTTCGATCTCATGGTCCAGAGCGGACGTAAGGGTCGCAAGGGCGGCAAGGGCTTCTACAACTACGCCCGCAAGCCCAAGCAGGTCGACGAATCGGTGTACTCGCTGATCGATTGGGAGGAGGGCGAGGTTCCGGAGCAGGAAATCATCGAGCGCACCTGGATGGCGATGCTCAACGAGACGGCGCTGTGCATTGAGGACGGCATCATCTCGAACCCCAACGACATAGACATCGGCGTGATCTTCGGTTTCGGCTTCCCGCCCTTCCGCGGCGGCATCTTGCGCGAGGCCGACCGTCTCGGCCTGGACTACGTGGTCGGCCGGTTGGAAACCTACGCCGAACGCCATGGGGATCGTTTGAAACCCGCCCAGCTGTTGGTGGACATGGCCAAAAAGAACGAGTCCTTCCACAAGAGCTGAGCTGAAACGGCACGGGTCACACGAAGGGGATGGGCTTGCCCCATCCCCTTCTCATCGATTCCGCAACGGGCGAGGGCAAGCCTCGCCCCTACATCCGATCCCCTGCGTGAATACGTCGGATTGCCGGCTTGAATGGGGTGGTAGAATGACGCTCCAACCGTCCATGAGGAGAGAGTGCGATGACCCAGAAGAACGAATCGTCCTTCGCCGGCTTTTTATTTGCCAAGCTATCCGTAACCGCCCTGATTTGCGCCACACTTTTGATAGCGCCCATGTCTGCCCTGGCCGACGACGACGCCAAGGCCTCGGCGGGTGTTGACGCCCATGCGGTCTTCAAACAGCTGAAATCCTTCGAAGGCACCTGGAAGGGCTCCGCCATCGGACAAGGTGAAGACGAGATGGAAGAAACCCCGGGCGCGGTCCACGAATTCCGTGTGGCGTCCGCCGGCACCGTGGTCATGGAAACCATGAATCAAGGCACGGCCCACGAGATGATCAACATGTATCACCTCGACGGTGACGAGCTGCGCCTCACCCACTACTGCGCCGGCGACAACCAACCCCACATGAAGCTCGACCGCGAGGCCAGCTCCTCCGACAAGCTGATCTTCACCTTCGTCGGCGGCACCAACCTCGACCCCGAAGTCGATCACCACATTCACGGCGTGGAAATCTCGGTCAAGGACGAAAACCACATCCTGAGTTCGTGGATCGGTTACGGCGGCGGCAAGCAGACCGGCGTGATGAATTTCGAACTCGGACGTTAGTCCTAGCCCTAGCCCCTAACAAACCGGGCGCGTTTCGCCCAGCTCTTGTTCTTTGCCCGTCCGCAGGTTGACGTGGCGGGCGAAGATTTCCCCTCGGGTCGACCACAGCTCGCCGAATTGCAGGTTGGCGAACGGCGGGCCTAGGGATCCGGCGTTGAGCACCAGGCGGTCTCCAAGGCGCTGGACCCCTGCGGCCTCGTGGATGTGCCCGCAGATGGTGACCCTGAAACGCGACGTGGCCAGATCTCGAATGCTTCGGCTGCCGACGCGCCGACCCCATAGGACTCGATCTCGGGCTCCTCGAGGCGGGGCGTGAGACAGCAGCAGATCGTGATCCTCCACTTCGAGTTCGGCAATTTCTTGTTCGTCCCATTCATAGGGAAAACCGAAACGCGCGGGACCCGCGCCGCCGATGCCGAAAATGCTCAAATCACCGATCTGGCCGCTGCGACGATCCAGGGACCCCGGGCCGTCGAGTTCCCGCGGATCGTGATTGCCGGGCACCCAAAAGACGGGCGCTCCCAAAGTGCCTAGACATTCCAGAGCGAATTGCAGCTCTTGCTCAACCTCCGAGAGGGCCGGATGTTGCTTTTTCGACGAGCCCGCCAAGTCTCCAACCATCAGCACGCCGTCCCAATCGACGTCCGACACTTTCGAAACAACTGTTTCCAGCGCGTCGCGAGCCCCGTGGGTATCACCGATCACCAGAATCCGCGTTTCAACCATCTCGTCGTTCATTGCCTGAGCTTGACAGAGAGATGGAGTGGATTCCAGCCGAACTTAGCGGGCTACGCCCGCCATCCTCCGGATGTAGGGGCGCGGCTTGCCCCCGCCCGGGCGAGGCGAAGCCGAGCCACTTCTTAGGAAGAGCGGGAGGGGGCAAGCCCCTCACCTACATCAAGTCATTTATAATCAATGGTTTATGGAACTTCCGAAACCTCAGGCTAGATTTCGACCTACTCCCGGGAGTGCGGTTCCTCGCGACCGTCGAGATAGAGACCCACCAAAGTTTGCACACTACCCCCTTCGGCGCGCTCGAAGCGTAGGCGGAAATCGTCAACGCCGTCGAGTCGGAACCGATCCTCGCCGACCGCGATCATGTCGACTTGGGGTCCCGTGCCGCGCTGATAGATCAACCGCTCACCGTCCAAGCTGATTTGCCGCGGGCCGAAGGTGCCGACGTAAGAGCGCTTCTGTTCGAGGCTGAGTTCAGGTCCCGATTCGGCCACCAACTCCTTGGCCCAGCGAAGCTGTCGAGCGCGATCAGAATCACCTTCCACGGACTTCAGGATTTCGTCTAGGGCTTGGGCGTAGGCCACGTCCAGAGCGCGGTCGGCGGGCACCTTGATGTGCGGCTCAACCCCGGTCCCCTCCCAATTGCCACCGCTGATCGGATTCACGGCGCGGCCGTAGGGCACGGACATTTCAATGCCGAGCTCCGGAAAGCGCTCGACATTGATCGGATGCGCGCCGCCACCGGTGGTTTCACCCACCAGAGTGGCCCGTTCCAGGTTGCGCAGGTTGTAGCTGAATTCCTCGGCGGCGGAGAAAGTGCGCCCGCTGGTCAGCACATAGATGGGCGTATCCACCAGACGCGGGCCCGGCACGTTGGCTTGAGTCCAAAATTGTTGAGTCACGTCTCCTTCGCGCACATAGAAGCTGTTCAAATGCTGCGGCTCTTCGAAGAAATAGCTGGAGATCAGCTGAATCATGCTCGGTGAGCCTCCGCCGTTGCGCCTCAAATCGATGATCAAGGCATCGCTTTGGGCAAGAAACCGCATCGCAGCATGGGCGGTGTCGCCGGCCAAGCTCGCGTCGACGAAACCACGCAGATCCAAATAGCCGACATTACCTTCCAAGATTTCCAATTTCTTAAAACCGCCGTTACCCAGGCGAACCCATTCCAATCGGCGAGCTCGGCGCTCTTGCTCGGGAATCTCTTGAGCGCCGGTCAAATCCTCAGGCGGCATCTGTCGGACCCACAAATGTAAATCCTTGCTGACGGATCGCAAATCCTCGGTCAGCTGATGGGTGAAGTCCGCCGGATTGTCGAAGTCGTCGTAAGCTCCGGAACTCTCCTGAGCCTTTACGTGCTCGGACATGCGCTGGGCAACATCGCCGAAGATATAGCTTTGCTCGAGGGTCGCGCTCACCTTCTTGATCACTTGACGGCGGGCCTCGGCGTCGAGCGGTTGATCTGAAGCAAAGGCAACCGACGAGGCGATCAAAATCAGGATCCAGCACAAGCCGGCCCTCAGTCTCGAGCCGGACAGGGAATTCGCGCCGGAAACTGGTGGGGAAGAAATCGGGTGGGTGGGCTCAACGGGGCGTCGCATCGTGGGAATCTCTCCTGGGAACATTCAATTCGGACTCCAGCGAGATCGGGGCCCGATCGGTCACTGGATCCATCCATCAAGGCTGTTATCTATAAGACGAATGTACAGGCCGGAGGTTCCGTGCTTCCTCGTTTTTTCACCCCCCGACCCAGCCTATTTATCCCAAACACGACCGACTTCATGGCTGCTGGCAGGCTGTGGCAAAAGCCTCATCGCGCTGCGAGCGCGTCTTTTCCGCCGATTCTTCGTTGGAAAACCTCGACGATTCCCGAATCGCCTGCGGTTTTCACGCTTCGATTCGACCAAAAATTCGCTGCTCTCGTGGGCGCGAGACTTCCGCCACAGCCTGCTAGACTTCGCCCATGCATCGAAGGTCCTTCGCCCGCTGGGTATCTATCATCGGCCATCCCTTCGCGCTGCTCCTGCTTTATGTGGTTGCGGGAGTCTCGGTCTACCTCCCTTGGCAAGAAGCCGCCTTCGCCACGGCGATCGTTTTTTTCGTCGCCATCCTGCCCCTGACCTTCTATCTCCAACGCCAAGCCAAGGCCGGAGTCACCAACTTCGACGTCTCCGCCCAAGAGCTGCGCGGACCGATTTACGGCCTGAGCCTCGGCCTGGGATTGATGCTGGCAGCCCTCTTCTACTGGCTGGGCGCACCGCTGAATCTGCTGGGTGCCCTACTGGTGGGCGTCGCCATGGTGGTGGTCGCTTCGCTGGTCAACCTCAAACTGAAGGTTTCCTTACACTCCGCCTTCGCCGTTTGGGTCGCGGTTGGCCTGTGGCGACTCCACCCACGGCTAGGGCTGGCCCTCGGAGCGTTGGCGGTGCTGGTGGTGTGGTCGCGCCTCGAGCTGAGCCGCCACACCCGCTCCGAGTTGGTCGTAGGGGTCTTGCTCGGCGCTTTGATGTCGATCCCGCTGTTCTTCCTGCGCTGAATTCTTGCGCTGACCCTCAGCCAATCCGGAGGCATCGAACGGACGAGGCTCAGCCCGAAATTCGAGCGACGGCTTCCGTCAACGCGCGCCGGGTCAGGGTCTGTGCCAAATGGCGTCGAAAGGCCGGGGTGGCGTGTAGATCGCCCGGCGGGTCGATGTCGTGAACAACCGCTGCGGCAGCCGAGCGCAAGAGGTCGTCGTTGGGTTTCTCACCCATCAAAACCGACGCGGCGCTGGGCGACATCACCGGGCCGTCACCCACGGAGAGCAGGACCACCCCGGCTTCGATCAGGGTCCCTTCGACCGCCCGCAACCTCACCGCCACGCCACAAAGGGCGAAATCGCCGTGCCGCCTCGACATTTCCGTAAAGGCACAGCTTTCCCCCGGTCCGGCCGACGGCATTTCAATGGAAACCAACAGCTCGTCGGGCCGCAGGGCGGTTTCAAACAAACCGGTGTAGAAATCGTCGGCTCCGATCCAACGCTCCCCGCTCTGGCTCTTTGCCAAACAACGCCCGCCGAGGGCCAACAGCACCGCCGGCAGCTCGGCCGCCGGATCGGCGTGGGCCAGGCTGCCTCCGAAGGTGCCTCGGTTACGGATCTGTGGATGGGCGACCCAAGGCATGGTGCGGTGGACCAACGGCAAATGCTGCTTCACGGTCTCGTCTCGCTCCACCACCCGCTGTCGGGTCATGGCGCCGATGCGCACGGCCTGCCCTTGATCCACCACCTCAATGCCCGCCAGCTCCGACAAACGGCCGAGGTCGATCAAGATCTCCGGACGGGCGAGGCGGAAATTCATCGCCGGCACCAAGCTCTGGCCGCCGGCCAGCACTTTGGCTTCGTCGCCGTGCTCAGCCAACAACGCCAAGACCTCGTCCAAGCTCTCAGGAGCGTGATACTCGAAAACCGGGGGTTTCACGGTACGACCTCCTCATCGAGCGACTCCGAATCCTGCGAACTCAAGAGCTCGAAGATGCGATTGGGGGATATGGGAATCTCCAAGATCTCGAGTCCTTCGTCTTTCAACGCATCCTCCACCGCTTGGGCGAAAAGGGCACCCACCGGAATGGCCCCGGCTTCGCCAGCACCTTTGATGCCCAAGGGATTCAAGGGCGAGGGTGTGACCATGTGATCACCGACGATGTTGGGCACGTCCATGGAGGTCGGCAAGAGATAGTCCATAAAGGAGCCGTTGAGCAACTGCCCCTCAGAGTCGTAGAGAATCTGCTCGTAGAAGGCGTTGCCGATGCCCTGGGCCACGCCCCCCTGGATCTGCCCCTCTAGAATCAGCGGGTTGATCACCGTGCCGCAGTCGTGCACGACCACATAACGCAGAATCTCCACGTCATAGGTTTCGAGGTCTACCTCCACTTCCATGGCGTGGACACCGCTGGCCGTGGAGCCGTGCTCGGGTCCGAAATAGGTGGTGGCTTCGAGCCCTGGCTCGGTGCCCGGCTCCACCGCACCGCGCATGGGATTTGCCAGGCTCGCCAGCTCCCCGAGCTCGATCGCCTTGGCCGGCACCCCTTTCACCTGCGCCTTGCCGTCCACCAGCTCCAGATCCGCTTCCGGGGCCTCCAGCAGCTCGCCGGCCATCTTTAGGATCTTCTTGCGCACGTCGAGGGCGGCAGCATGGCAAGCGTTGCCCGCGACCACCGCACCCCGGCTGGCAAACGTGCCGGCGCCCCAATGGAAGAGGCGGGTATCGCCGGTCACCACCCGAATCTTGGTGGGGTCCACCCCCAATTGCTCGCCCACCACTTGGGCGAAGGAGGTGAAATGCCCTTGGCCTTGGGTTCCCACTCCGGTGACCACGCTCACCGTGCCCGACGGTTCGACCGTCACCTTGGCCCCCTCGTAGGGGCCGATGCCCGTGCCCTCGACATAACAAACCAGGCCGATGCCGCGGCGTTTACCACTCTCCGTAGTCGGCTTCTTCGCTTTGAAACCCTCGAAGTCGATCAAGTCAACGGCCTTGTCCAAGGCCGGAGCGTAATTGCCGGAGTCGTAAACCAGGCTCGAAAAATCCTGGTAGATCAATCCATGGTCATGGGGGAACGCGTCCGGCGGCAGAAAGTTGCGACGTCGAATTTCGACCACGCTCAAACCCAGCTCCCTAGCCGCCAAATCGAGCAATCGCTCCATCACGAACACACCGTGCTGACGCCCCGCGCCGCGATAGGGCGTCACCAGGGTTTTGGTGGTGTAGACCACCGTGAACTCGCTGCGATAGTTGGGCACATCGTAAGGGCCGAGCAGGGTGCACTGACTGTTGATCGGCACCGTCAAACCGTAAGGGTTATAAGCCCCCGCGTCATGGATGAAAGTGTCCTCCACCCCTAAGATCTTGCCGTTTTCGTCCACCGCCAGGGACGCCTCGTGGATCTGAGATCGTTCGTGGGTGGTGGCGACGAAGTTCTCGGCGCGATCCTCGATCCACTTCACCGGCCATCCCAATCGCATGGAGATCCAAGGCAACAAGACCTCCTCGGGATAGAACATCATGATCTTGGGCCCGAAACCGCCGCCGATGAACGGCGCCACCACTCGCACTTGGGATTCGGCCAAGCCGAGCATGCCGGCGAGGCCGTTGCGAATGGCGATCGGCGCCTGGGTGGTGTCCCAGATTTCGAGCTGCTGATCTCGCGAATCCCACGACGCGACGATGCCGCGATTCTCCATCGCCGCCGCAATGCCGTGGTCGTAAAGAAAACGGCGAGACACCACGGTGTGGGCCTTTTCGACCACCGAGCCGTAGTCGCCCTTGCTTTGGACCACGTGGGCGGCGAGGTTGGAATCCAAATCTTCGTGGATTATGGCGCTGCCGGGCTCCAAGGCTGCCTCTAAATCCACCACCGCCGGCAGCGGCTCGATGTCGACGAAAATCTCTTCCGCCGCATCCTCGGCAATGTATCGACTGCGGGCGACCACCACCGCGATCGGCTCGCCCACGTGCCGGACTTTGCCCTTGGCCAAGGGAACCTGCATCCGGGGATGGAAGACACAGTCTTTGATCGGTGGTGCGGGCAGCAGCAAGGGACCCGGCTGGTGATAATCGCCGAGATCCTCGGCGGTGTAGACCGCCATCACGCCCGGTTTTTCGCGGGCGGATGAAACGTCTATTTCGAGGATCCGCCCGTGGGCGAAGTCGCTGCGTTTGAAGGCCACGTGCAACATGCCCGGCAGGTGCACATCGTCGACGAAGAGCGCTTGGCCGGTCAGCAAGCGCTGGTCTTCATTGCGCTTGATGGGTTTGCCGAAGTAGCGAGTTTCCATCTCAGCCCTCCGCCCCGTCGGCTATTTTCTGTGCCGCCAGGGCCACGCCCTCGACAATTTTTTGGTAGCCGGTGCAACGGCATAGGTTGCCCGAAAGGGCGAGCCGAATCTCTTTTTCCGTCGGCCTCGGGTTCTCGGCCAGGAACGGCACCATCGACATCAAAATGCCCGGGGTGCAGAACCCGCATTGCAAGCCGTGGGTTTCCCGCAAGGCTTCCTGGAGGGGGTGCAAAGTATCTCCGGAAGCCAATCCTTCCACCGTGATCAGCTCGCGGCCGTCTGCCTGGACCGCAAAAATGAGGCAAGATCTCACCGAATCTCCGTCCATCAGCACCGTGCAGGCGCCGCATACTCCATGCTCGCAGCCCACGTGGGTGCCGGTGAGATTCAGCTCATGGCGTAGGAAGTCGGAGAGCAGCAAACGGGGCTCCACCGTGGCATGTCGACGCAACCCGTTGACCGTGACGGTGATGGATATTTGTTGGGTCCCTAGATCTTGTTGGGTCCCTAGATCTTGTTGGGTCCCTAGATCTTGTTGGGTCCCTAAATCTTGTTGAGTCATGGTTTCCATTCTCTGCCCTGGTCTAATCCTTGCGCAATCGGGCTATTTTTCCGTCGGCGCCGGCCGCCCAAACCTCACCGTCGGGGCTGAGGCTCAAGACGTGAAATCCTTCGCTGCCGAACGCTTTCCAAGTCTTGCCGTCGTCGAAGGAAACATCGGTTCCTAAAGGCCCGGTCGCCAACCAAGCTCCTTGGGTATCCCCTCCTTCGTCGCCTGACGACCAGGAAGGCACCCACACCACGCACGAACGGAAGCCCGACAAACCGCTGCCGGATTTCCAGGTCTTGCCGCCGTCGTGGGTGCTGACCAAAGTCCCTTCGAGACCGGATTCGTCGCGATAGTCACCGCCCATGGCCAATCCACGGGTCGGCGAGCGGAACGCGACGGAGAACACGCCTGCCGAGGGTGCGCCGCTGCGCAGACTGGTTTCCGCGAACGACCACGTCACGCCATAATCCTCGGTGTGCAGGATGCGCGCGGAGGGTCCGCCGAAACCGACCCACGCCTTACCGCCCTCCGCCACCGCGATGCCCGTGCCGCTGGCGGCAAAGCCGGCTTCTCCCTCCCGGGGCTCGGGGAATCGATCTACGGACAAATCGCTCCAGGTCTGGCCGGAATCCTCGGTCGTCGCTACCAAAAAACTACCGTCTACGGGGTCGCTGTAGGCGATTCCCCGGGCGCGCTGCTCGCCGGGCCAAAACGCGAAACCGTCGAAGAAAGCCGCTTCGCTGAGGTGCTCGTAAACCACGGAGTAGGACTTTCCGCCGTCGATGCTGCGATAAAACCGTGCGGGTTGACCGGCCACTTGCAAAACCACGGTGTCCGGGCCCCAGGCCTCGACATCGCGGATTTCGAAGCTTTCGCTGCCTTCCGGCGCCGGAGCAGTCCAAGTCTTGCCGCCGTCCACGGTTCGCCGAACCGTGCCTTCGGAACCCGTGACCCAAACCACGCCGCTTCCGGCCGCGGAAAGCCCCCGTAGGGTAGCTTTGGTTTGGGCGTCGAAATAAATCCAAGGCCCAGCCTTGGAGTCCTTGGCCTGCTTTGCTTCGGCTGGGCTCGGCTGCGGCTCGTCGGCCGCTGCGGGCAAGGGTCCCAATCCCAGCTGGATCGAGCCCCAGACGACGATTCCCACCAAGATCCCCAGGGTCCGGATCAAGATCCGAAACGAGCCGGGGAAAACACGCCCAATTCCTGTTCGCGCTCTTTCCATCATCTACTCCTGTGCATTTTCCGGCGTCAAGGCACGCAGTCTAACCGACTCGAAGGCCCACTTTGACGATTGAGGCGGGAGTGCCCAAGCCATAGACTCGAACCATGCCTGACCACGATCCATCCAAGCCCTTGCCACAGCCCACTTTGGAACCCTCACCCAAACCCGGCCGACTCCACTCCGGCCCGGCGGATAACGATCCCGTCGACTTGGTGGTGGTAGGCGCCGGCCCGGTCGGCCTCGCCTGCGCCATCGCCGCTCGACGCCGCGGATTGAGCGCACGGGTGATCGACAAGGGGCCGCTGGTCTGCTCGCTGGTGGGTTATCCCGCCCAGATGGAACTCTTCTCCACTCCCGAGCTGATCGAAATCGGCGGCCATCCTTTTGCCACCCGGCGCTACAAACCGACCCGCGAAGAGGCCATCGACTATTACCGCGGGGTCGCCCGCAGCGAAGGGCTCGACCTGAGACTCTACGAAAAGGTTCTGCGGGTGGAAGGAGAGCGGGACGGTTTCGGCGTGGAAACGGAAAAGGGCACCCACCCTTGCCGTCGAGTGGCGGTCGCCACGGGTTTCTTCGATATCCCTAACCGGCTCGGCCTGGAAGGCGAAGAGCCCCCTCGGGTGATCCACTACTACAAAGAGCCCTACGCTTACACGGGCCAGGATGTGGCCGTGGTGGGCGGCAAGAATTCGGCGGCCAAGGCAGCCCTGGACTGCTATCGAAACGGCGCCCGAGTCACCCTCATCCATCGCGCTGAAGGTCTGTCGGATCGGGTCAAATATTGGCTGAAGCCGGACCTGGAAAACCGCATCCGCGAAGGCAACATCCGCGCTTTCTTCAAATCCGAAATCCGCGCCATCAAACCCGGGTATTTGCTCCTGGACACCCCCGACGGCCCACAAACCATCGCCAACGACTTCGTGCTCGCCATGACCGGATATCGGCCGAGTTATGACTTCTTGGAAACCCTGGGCATCGATATCCGGGAGGACAAGGCCCGCACGCCCGTTTTTGACGGCACCACCTTCGAAACGAATCGGCCCGGGATCTATTTAGCCGGCACCGTCTGCGGCGGACTGCACACCGGCCGATGGTTCATTGAGAACGGCCGATTTCACGCCCAGCAAATCGCCGAGCACATCGCGTCGGGCCAAGCGCCGGACGTGGACTTGGTGAACCAGCATTGGGTCACCGCGGAATAGGCCCAGCTAGAGCCTGTCCAGAAATGGCCCTTGTGCGATCCTGGAAGGCGCGGCGAGCCGAGCACGGAAGCAAGTCTGTCTGAGCGAGACGCCTTGGGAATCGACGTAAGCTCTTGCACATCAACGCTTATGGGCGTCGCCCCAACGGTGGCGCGAGTTTCGAGCGACGCGCGCAGAACGCCGCGCCGACCTGCCAGGAAGCAAACCTAGATGGCCCCAACTTGGCGAGGCGGCGATCAGATGCCCATGCCGCTCAACATCAAGGAGATGCGATTGGAAGCCTCCGTAATGCGTGGGTGCTCCGCTTCGAATTGCTCGGCAAAATTGCGTAGACCTTCGAGCAGCGAGCCCCATCCTTCGTCCTCGCCTGGATCTTTATCCCCCAGGTCTTCGATCTGACGCTCCAAATCTTCGATCAACCGGCCGGCGCGGGCTTTGATCTCACGTTGCTCGTCGGGAAGCTCGTCCCGCAACACGCGAAGCCCGTCCACGGATTTGTGTAAATCATCAAGGCTCATGAGTTTGCTCCTCAGCTAGGCCCTGCGGATTGCGGGCTGTTTCATTCCTTCGATTCTATCCGAATGCCGGGCAGGAAAAAGCCGGCCGAAACCCCGGGAAGGGCAGAAGCCCACTGCTAAACTGCGGCCAACATGAGCAGCACACCCATGAGCCCCACACCGATGAGCAAGGTAGAGCTTCCGACCAAGCGATCTTTGAACTCTTCCGCCACATCCCCAGTCGAGTGCAAGGGCATCAACATCACCAGCTTCCTGGCCACGGTGGAGCGCCTTTTCCCGAATCTAACTTCTGAGCAGCTCCTGGAAGGCGTCGATCCGCTGTTCCGAGCCCGGGTCCAGGAAGAGAAAATTCTCGTCGGTGGTTGGTATCCCGTGTCTTGGTATCGCGATCTGCATGCGGCGCTGCAAGAAGTCACGGGATCGGGACCGGAGCTTAGTCTTCGGATGGGATATGAGAATACCCGAGCCGATTTCACCGGCAACGGCGTCTACCGCTTCGTCGCCAGGTCTTTAGGTCCGGGCACGGTGCTCACCCTCGGAGCTCGGATTTTTAATTTCTATTGGCGCCCCGCCAAAATGAAGATCGTGCCGATCGGCAAGGAAAAGAATCACGGTAGGGGCAGGTGGCATGGTTGCCTAGGCATCGACCAAAACATCTGGTTCGACCTATTCGGCAGCATAAAGGCAATTCTGGAGCTATCCGGGGCCACCGACATTCAGCTTAATCCTTTGGATGCGTCCGACGATCTTTCGTCGATGCTGGTAGAGGCCCGGTGGCGGGTGTCTTGAACAGGATGCTTTGGCTCCTCGGAGCCGGAATCTTGTGGAGTTCGATGGCTCCGGTGACATTCGCCGGACAGCCCGTGCCCTTCGATCGAAGGGAGATCTTGCTCGACTCAGGTCTTGTGCACGGCCGAGCCGACGCCCGGGGCTCCAAAGAGAAAAAGGTGGATTCCCACGTCGTCTATTCCCAAGACCTCACGGTGCCCGGCACCACCTGGCTTCGGCTGTACTTCGACCCCGCCACAACTCTGGGCAAGCACAAAGGCGGCTTGTCCACGCGGCTCAAGATCACCAGCCTGGCCGACGGCGCGGCTCAGCTCCACTCCGCCGAATCCCTCCGGCAATGGCGCCATTCGAGCGCCTACTTCAATGGCGATACAGTCCGAATCGAGCTTCTCGCGGATCCCGACCCGGGGTCCGACGCAGAGCCCAGCCGCGTCCGCATCCGAGAACTCGACGCCGGCCGTCCCCCGTTCGGCAGCGCCGGCAAATCCATCTGCGGAGCGCTCGACGATCGCACCTTGAGCGACGACGAGCGCATTGCCCGGGTGATGCCGGAAGGCTGCACAGCTTGGCTGATCCACGACGACCAGACCTGTTTCCTTTCCGCCGGTCATTGCGAAGGCTCGGGTTTTGATGTGGTGCAATTCAACGTCCCCCTCTCCGAGGCCGACGGCACCGTGAATCACCCCGGACCCGAGCATCAATATCCAGTGGATCCGGCGTCGATTCAATTCTCCAACCAAGGCATAGGCGACGACTTCCTCTACTTCGGCACCTTTGCCAACGGCCAAACCCAGCTCACACCCTTCGAAGCCCAAGGCCGCGCGTTCGTGCTCGGCACCCCACCGGTCGCGGCCGACGGCCAAATTTTGCGCATCAGCGGCTACGGCAGTGTTGACGGAACCCAGGGCACCCCTCAAACGTGGAATCAGGCCCAACACACCCACGACGGTCCGCTGACGGTGGTCTCGCCGGACAGCCTGCGTTACCAAATCGACACCACCGGCGGCGACTCCGGGGCGCCGGTCATCGCGCTGCCTTCCGGCGAGGTCATCGGCATTCACTCCCACGCGGGTTGTTCCGAAACCGGCGGCGCCAATCACGGCACCTCGATCACCCTGCCGGCCCTGCAATCGGCGCTGGCCAACCCCACGGGCATCTGCGCCGACGGCGTGCCCAAGCTACGTCTTGTCCTGGATTCGTCCTTGCCGACGTTCGTCACGCCCTCCGGATTGCGCCTCTCCCTGCGAGTGCTCGATCGCCTCGGCGGACCCGCCCAAGCCGCCTCGGCAACCCTTTTCTATGACGACGGCGATGGCGAACGCCCCGTAACCATGACACCCGCCGGTCCACCCGCCCGCTCGGGATCGGGCGCCGACGTGTTTGTCGGATCCCTTCCCGCCCTGACCTGTGGCCGCGACGTCACCTTTCGGTTCGAGGTGCAAACCCCAGACGGCCTGATCGTCAGACATCCCTTCTCGGCCGACAACCACGCGGGACGCACCTATCGCCGCCCTGTGGCCCTGGAACTCGACGAAACCTTTCGTGATGATTTCGAGTCCGATCTCGGTTGGACCGTGGACGACGATCCGAGCCTCGAATCCGGCACTTGGGAGCGAGGCCGGCCGTCCGGCTACGGCCTCGAAGGAGACCCGCCCTGGGATGCAGACTCATCGGGCCAGGCCTTTCTGACCTTCAACTCCGGCGGCAATACAGATGTCGACGGCGGAGCCACCCGCCTCACCTCATCGCCACTCGACGCAAGCGGCCCCGACCCCCACCTCCACTATTGGCGCTGGTGGGACGACCAAGGCTCCAGCGACGACCTATTTCAAGTCGAGATCTCCAACGACAACGGCAAAACCTGGACAACCCTCGAAACCGTCGGACCGAGAGTCCACGGCCAGTGGATCGAACGCAGCGTCCGCATCGCCGATTTCGTCACCCCCACCGAGCAAATCAGAATCCGCTTCACCGCCTCCGACTCGGGCGAAGGCCATTTGATCGAAGCAGCCGTCGACGGCGTGCGCCTATCCAACGGCACAACGGGTCTCTACTGCGGTGAGCTGTTCAGCGATGGCTTCGAAGCGGGCGACCTCTCGGCTTGGTCGTCTGCGGTGGCTCCATAGGCAAACGACATGGTGGAGCCGTCCCCACGACAGCGGTTGCGCCGCTATCTCGGTCAGGAAAACAAACATGATCGCGGCTCGGGAGGCCGCCCTCCGGCGGTTCTCGACATAGGCGGCGGATCGCTACTCCCCTCTCCCTTCGAGCAGCCTTACCCGGCCATCTCCAAAAAGACGATCAGCAGCTTTGGCAAATCGGCGATCAAAGGTAGCGAAACTGCCGGCGGCATGACTCGAAGCCAGATGCAGCGCATCCGCGAAGTCCATGCCCTCCTCGTACCAATCTCGTGCCTGGATAACAGCATCACGGCTTTCCAAAATTAGTTGGCGAAAGCCCAACAACCTACCCAGGATGTCGTGGATCGTTCGACGATCGCACTCATAGGAATAGCGCAAGACCCATTCGAGCTCGAGCAGGACCGTCTTGGCGACCCAAACCGGGCCGCTTTGAAAAATCTCGAGGGCAGCCTTCAGTTGCTCCGGGTCATCACGGGTGACGATGCGTACCAACACATTCGTGTCGAGGGCGATCAAGAGCTTTCCCCAGCTCCACGAGCAATGGCTTCCTCCATCTCGGCGAGACTTCGCCGCGGGCCCTTGTATCCCGCGCATCCGATGAGATCTTCGAGGGTCGTTTCGGCCACATCGGCGGGCCGCAACAAAACCCCACCCCCTAGATCCTCGACCAGTAGTTGGCTGCCGGCCTGCCAGCCGTAGCGATCACGGATCGACTTGGGGATGATGAGCTGGCCTTTGGTCGACAGGCGGACTGAGGCAGGGGAAGAAGAGCGAAGGGACCGAGTGGTGGGATCGTTGCTCATCCGAAGCATCCTCCGAGGCCTGGTTGGAAAGTTGATCATCGAGTCGAAGATCTAAAGTAAGACAACGGTAAGATCTTATCCTCACCCTTTTCATTCTGCAAGAGCTGGTGCCAACCGAGGCGGCCCCGTCCCGTCGCCACCCGCTATCGATGGCGCGCGCGTGCCTACCTTAGAGACAGTGACTCCAACTCCTCCTTGGATTCCACGGTCTTACTATTATCCGTAGCTTCCGCATCGCCGACTTCATCACCCCCACTGATGGCGTGAATCTCACCGTTTCTCAAACCGAGCAAGGCGCGGTATTCTCTAGGGGTAGATCGGGGGCGCCGGTGCCCTTACCTCAGATCTGACCGGGGGTTCTCAATGGCCGGTAGAAGCGCAATCGAAGACGTCGAAGCGAGGGCGATGGAGCTTTCAGCTACGGATCGAGCGAGTCTTGTGGGACTCATCGTCAAGAGTCTGGTTCCTCCCGAAGACGAGATCCTGACCGCCTGGATCGATGAAGCGCATCGCCGCGATCAAGAAATGGGCGACGATCCCGAAGCAGGCATCCCGGCCGCCGAGGTCCTCCGCAAAGCGCGAGCCAGTATCTCTTGACGTCGACCCGGTTTAATCCCAGCGCTGAGAAAGAGCTAATCGAGGCCGCCGGCTATTACGAACGCGAAAGTGAAGGGCTCGGGGCCGATTTTCTAGACGAGGTCACCCGGTGCCTACAATTCGCCTGCCAATTTCCTAAAGCCGTGCCGACAATCGACGGCTCAATTCGTAGGCTCGTCGTGTCTCGATTCCCGTATTCGATTTTCTATCGCCCGCTCAAAAACGGAGATCTTCGCGTGTTGGCCGTGGCTCATGACCGCCGAATACCCAAATATTGGCGCAAAAGAAAATAGCGCCGCGCATCCGGCCAGGGCTGATTTCAATCGGACGGAAGAGACTCCAACGCTTCCTTCGCTTCCACGGTCTTTCGCTTCTCCGGCCCGCCGAGTCTGAGCCGAGTGTCGTAGGCAGCTTGTAGGAAGGACCGGGCGGAGTCGACCTCGCCTCGATCACGGGCAATGAGCCCGAAGTAATAGTCGATGCTCGACATGTACCACAGGTCGGGCTCGGTTTGCTTCCATCGTTCGAGGGCGAGTTCCAGCTGCGCATGGGCTTCGTCGAGCCGACCGCCCGCGTATAAGCCGGCCGCCAGGTTCTTGTGGGCATTGGCTACGGTGGCGTGATTGTTGGGATCGAGCTGGATTTTGGCGTCCAATGCTTTGCGAAAATAGTCGATGGCAGAGTCGAAACGATCGAACGACTTTTCAATGCTCGCTAGGTTGCTCCAAACAGAAGCCCGGACTTCATCGCTATCCGGGTCGCTCGGCACCCCCACAAGGATCTTTTCCGCCTGTTTGAAATATCGAGCCGCCTCCTCTCTGCGGTTCAACTGAAGCAGCGTGACCCCCAGGTTGTTGGCCGCCCGAGCGATGTCGAGGTGGCCGGCCGGCAGCTCGTCTTGGCGCAGCTTGAGACATTCCCGCAAGCGCGGCTCCGCTTCGCTCGCCCGGTTTATTTGGCGCAAGGTCTGGCCGATAGCCCCCTGAAAGGCGGCCCGAAGAAGACGCTGGGATTCGAAAGTTTGCGGATCGTCGAGCAAGTGAGCCGTGTGATCCAAAAGCTCAACCGCTGCGGCGTTGTTGCCTTCGGGCGAAGCTGCGGGTTTCAAAAGCTCGAACACAAAGGCCCCGAGCTCCCGGCTGGTATCGGCCACCCGAATTCCTTGCTCAAGTTGCAAACGAGCCTCTGTTTCCGCCAAACGACGATCCGCCCGTTCGAGCCACCACCCACCCACCAACGCCACGGCTATCGCTGCCGCCAAGGTTCCTTGCCAATGACGTCTCAGCCATTTTTGAACCCTATACGGCAGGCCGCCACGGGCTTCGAGGGGCAGGCCTTCGAGGAAGTTTTGTACGTCACGCTGCAACGCTTCCACGGACGAATAACGCCGGCTCGGGTCGGGATCGAGGGCTTTGAGCACCAAGCTGTCCAAATCGCCGGCGAGCTGCCGACGCAAACGACTGCGATCCGGCAGCTCGCCGCGCACCACCCGAGAACTCGGTCGGCTCGGGGGTGACGATTGGGAGCGCCCGGACATGGGATCCTCGACGCCGCCGAATGGGCTCGATCCGGTGAGCAGCTCGTAAAGCACCACCCCCAGGGAATAAACGTCCGTGGCGGTGGTCACCGGCCCGCCCGTCAATTGCTCGGGGCTGGCGTATTCGGGGGTCATGGGCACCAACAGGCGGGTCGAGGGGGTCTTACCGACCTCGCTGAGATCCTTGGCCACGCCGAAATCGAGCAGCTTGGGCGTGCCCTCGTGGGTGACGAAAATATTGCCCGGTTTGAGATCTCGATGCACCACCAAATGACGGTGGGCGTGGGCCACGGCCTCGGTCACTTGGATCATCAGACCGACCCGCTCGCGCAGAGTAAGCCCGTGGCGGGCACAGTAGAGGTCGATCGGCTCCCCTTCCACCAACTCCATGACGAAGTAAGGGCGTCCGTCCTCGAGGGAGCCGGCGTCGAGCAGGCGGGCGATATTTGGATGACGCAGCTCGGCCATCAAACGTCGTTCCGAAAGGAATCGATCCCTGAGCTCCGCCGGCCCGCCGGCCATCCGGATCACCTTCACCGCCACCTGCTCTTCATAGGTGCCGTCGGCCCGCTCCGCCAGGTAAACGTCACCCATGCCGCCCGCGCCGATCGGCGAGACGATGCGGAAGGCACCCACCTCGGTCCCCGCCTCCAGAGGTCCGCCTCCAACCTCGGGCAGCGCCGACTGGTTGAGAAAACCATCCGTATCGGCGGCGTGTCCCAATAGGTTGAGGGCTTCCTTCAGCAACAGCTCGTCGCCGTCACAAGCGTCTACGAGAAAAGCTCGACGCTCCGCCGAAGCGAGGCCCTGAGCATCACTCACCAGCTCTTTGAGGCGTTGCCAATCCGGCGAAACGGGCGAAGCGGGTGAAACGGGTGAAACGGGCGTCACGGCCAAATATCCTCCTCATCCTGCGGTTCGGTCACCTGGAAGCGATAACGAATCACCGACTCACCGTCGCGAACGACTTCGACCATGAACTGACCGGTCGGCAGCAATCGACGGGGAACCCTCCAAGCCCAATCCCCATGCCTCGCAACCCCGGAGACTTCCAGCTCCCTGATGAGATCGAGCTTGGGGGCTGAGCTGCCCGCTGCCCGTGTCACCCGCAGAAGGCGGATTCGATCTCCGTTCATGGCTGGAGCTTGGATCATGACCGAGCGGCTTTGCGGATCCAGGGTCAGAGTATCGCCGTCGCCGCGGGTGGTGCCCGGTGGTACGAATAACCAACCGGTGACCAGCTCCGGACCGTCGAGCTCTTCCAGCCGGTTCTCGAAGGTCTGCAACATCTCGGTGATTTGCGCCTCGGTCTGGGTCTTGAGTTCGTCCAACCGCTGTTGGGACTGTTGTTGGGACTGCTCGGATTGGGCTTCCAAATCACCGAGATCCTGACGCAGCTCTTGGTTTTCGGCTTCGAGCTGTTGACGGAGCTCTTCGGCTTGCGTCCAACGGGGGTCGAGCTGGGGATCGTCCAACAGCCTTCCCACCAACATGCCGGCCCCCACCGCGACAAGAATCGAAGCCGCCATGGCCAGGGATCTCACGCTCGGACCCCATCCCGGAGACGATTCAGCCACTACGTCGAACCCGAGTTCATCGTGAGCGACCCACGAGATCGGCTTCGGAGGCTTCGAATCCTGGAGCTTCTGCTCCACAGCCGATGGGGCTACCCGCCGCTCCACGCGGGTGGCGGGCTCCGCTTGGAAGGCCTCGGCTTGGAAGACATAGTCGAGTTCACCGCCCAATTCGGCGACCCATCGTCGGCGATCCTGGTCCAGGGCCCGGACCCACAATTGATAGTCCGGATCGACGTCGGTTTCCCAAGCGTCGTCGTGGACGTCGTCGTAGGTGCCCTCGTGTGCGCCCTCCTGAGCGTTGGCGGACGCCTCGGACACGCCGTCCAAAACTCGGGATCGATATTCCCGCAAGGGCTCCAACACGTCTTGCGCCCAGGTGGCCGACCGCGTTCCCGGCAGGACCGATGCGTCGGTCCAAAAACCCAATCCCATTCGAGCGACCAAGCCCTCAAACGGCGGCTCAACCTGGGGTCGAACGTCCCGAGAGCCTTGCCAGGGCTCACCGTCCACGGGCACTAAAAGCTTTCGGTCGCCGTCGGCATCCAAGATCAACCATTCCGCATCCGCCCCAGACGATGGCCCGAAATCCCACAGCTGACCGACTTCTAGGGAGCTGCCGGTCGCGGAGATCTCGACCACACCCGATTGCCCATGGCCCCGCGCTGCCGCCACACTGCGGGCCAACAGCTGCTGACGAAAATCGCCGGACGGGCTCATGTGCAGAGGCTCCTTTGATCGTTCGAGGTCGGAATCAAGGTCGGAATCAAGGTCGGAATCAAGGTCGAGATCGGGGCTGGAATCAAAAACGCTAGTTGCAAGGTTAGCAAGATTCTTGCCTTGGGTGCTCTCCAGACAGGGTCGGATCTCCCGCTTCAACGTGATCATCAGATCCTTGACCCGGTCGTGGCGCAGGGACAACAGCCGACCGAGCTCTCGATCACTGGGAAACCCGTCACCGCTGAATAGATCTGAGAATCCGCAATCTCGGCTCGACCCCGGACCGGTGGCCGCTGCCCGAGCCCAGACCCCCAGCAAACGCCAAAGCCGACGCAGTTGCTCCCGGGTTCGACGCTGGGCGTGGACCCCGTCGATTCTCTGCTCCACACAACCCGCCAGAGCCTGGAATCGATCCCGCGCTTCCTCGACCAGGCGCGGATCGTCCCAAGCCCCCGGATGCTCCGAGTCTGCATCCGCTTCCCCGGTCGACCAAATGCGCGCCAACGGTTGCCAATCTTGAAAAAGGACCGCCAAACGCGAGCGCGTATCCAGGGTCAGGGCCTTGACCAACACTTCGAATCGCACGATGTCGATGCCGTGGCGGGGCAGGTCGAGCAACAGATCCGACAGCCGCGCCACCACCTGCTCGGACTCTCGCCCCTTGGCCGTCAGCCAATCGACGAACAGGTCGTCGTTCCACAAACGAATATGAACATCGAGATCGGCGATCGCCGACGGACCGTCCGGCTGCATGCCGCCGATGTGCAACACACTCGCCGATTGAATCTTCGCCCCGCCGTCGAGCAGGGTGATCAGCCCGCGATCGATTCCCATTTGGGCCGCCGACCGAAGCCATTGATAAAGCCGCTGGCCCAGTGGATCCCGGGCGGATTGTCGTTCGTGAATCGCTTGGTCGATGGCTCGGCGCACCACCGCCTCCACGGTCCGGCCCCGTTTCACATAACGCGACAGGGTCGGCAAGCGCTTGACGAACACCTCGACGTAAACCTCATGAACCAGCTCGTCCAAGGCATCACGGGTGCCGCCTTTCGGCACCCCTTCATCGTCCGCGGTGTCGTGTCGCACCCAGCTTCCGGAACCGACGATACCCAAATAAATCGGACGCCGATCCCACATGCCCCGACGCTGAAGTGCACGCCGCACCCAGTGGCGAAGCAACGTCCAAACGTCGTCGAAATCCCCCGAGCTCGGCTCGTCGCCGGCAGACAACAATCGAATCCAGGCCGTGAAACGATGCTCCTCCACCGTGCCCACGGGGGGCTTCTCAGGTTTTCGTTCCGCTGAACTACTCAATAGATTCTGCATAAAATTCGAGCTCCCCTAAAAATTACAAGTCCCATCCCCCCAACGACTTACCTTTCCCCAACCGGCCCCGGCCCGAAGCTTCCGGACCGCCTTCCAAACCTTTTTCCGAAACTTTCTTTTCAAAAACCGTCCAATCCGACGTTTTTGATCCGTTAGTCAGAAGCGAAACCAAGAAGACGCCTCCCCGACGGAGGTAACTTCCTGAATTCGCGCGATTTAGGAGCCAAAACAGAATCTCGGCACGGCCTTCGGGGCGCGCCTTGAAAGCGAGACCTGCGCTCGCCATGGGGAAGCTGCGTGCCGACGACCGGTATCGGCACCGTAGCCCCCGGCGAGCAGGGGTCTCGGGAGATCGAAGATGACTCACAAATCGTTCCGCTCGAAATCCGCTCTCTCTCATGTTCTCTTGATGCTTCTCTTCCTCATCTCTAATGCTGCGGTGGCACCCGCCTCCTCGGCAACCGGCTTGTGCGACGCGCCCTGGGCGATCGACTTGCCGGGCAGCGAGCACGGCTCCGCCGTCGACGGCACCGCAACCTTTTCCTTGGAGGCCTCCGCTTCCCGCTGGTTGGTCGTCGAGGCCCAACGAACCGACCTCGATCCGGGCCGGCGCGTCGCTGAACGACCGACCGTGCGGGTTTTTGACCCACACTGCCGCGAACTCGATCAACACCCGACCCTGCCGCACTTGCTCGGTCGACATATTCATTTCGTCGAACGGTCGGGCCCGATCTACGTGCGCATTGAAACCGACGATCCCAGGGCGACCTTCCGGCTCCATGCCTGGTTGGGTTCGGGTCGCAATGAACTGAGCTTCAACCCGTGGTCGAAGAACGATCCCGATCCCGTGCCCCAAGAGCCCGTCGACGAATGGGACGAGCTGCACGGCAGCCCGACCAAAGATGGCGATCCCGATCCCGTGCCCCAAGAGCCCGTCGACGAGTGGGACGAGCTGAGATCCAACCCAAATTGCCGAACCACCCTGAGCAAGAACGATCCCGATCCCGTGCCCCAAGAGCCCGTCGACGAGTGGGACGAGCTGCGCACCGGGCCCGGCGAAGGCTGTGGCTCCGACTCCCGAGCCCAGGCCCGCGAGATTCCCGGAATTGGCATCCTGGCATCGACCCGCCAGGGTATGGAGCTGCGATCCCTGTGTTCGTGGGCGGCAAATACCGATCTCTTGGGCACCTTGACCTGCGCCCGGACCTTGCAGCTCGAGGACTCGGGCCAGACCCTGGTGCGATCGATCGGTCATCACCCGGAGATGCTGGCGCTCGACCTCGACCGGCCGACTTCGCTCTCCCTGATCGGGGCTGATCAAGGGCAAATCTTCGACGCGGTCGGACGACGGGTCCCAACGACCGAAAACACAGAAGGCCACGCGGACGGAGATCCCTGGGACCTGCCGGCCGGACGGTACTACCTGGAAGTCCATGGGTCCGGTTCCGACTTCTTGGTCTCGACCCGTTTTGATTCGACCGAGCATTAGCTTTCGTCTCTGACCTTTCGGCTCATTGAAATCGTTTTTCGCGATTTCAATGAGCTGCTTTTTGCGATTTCGCCGCGTTTCTTACTTGTCGACGAGCCGGAGCTGACGCAAGGAGAATTCACCGTGGCCGTTTCCCGCAATCCATCTGAGCCGACTGAAAGGTGGCAGCGCTGCAAGCAGATAGTATGCAGTATGCTCACCGAGGATCGAGAAACCTGGCCGTCCCTGCTGGTCCAAGAATGTGGCGATGACGTGGACCTCTTTCTCGACGCGGCTTGTTTGATTCGACTGAGCCTCAAGGTCGGAGATTTCATCGAAGAGCCCGCTCTGAGGAAGGTCCTATTGTGAGTTCCACACTCCATCCAGCGGGGGTAGCCCAAGCCGGTGAGCCCATGACAGCCGCTCTGCCCGAAGAATTGACCGCTCTTTTGCTCGCCTGGAGCAAAGGTGACCCTGAAGCGCTGCAGGATTTGATGCCGTTGGTCAGCAACGACTTGCGCGTGATGGCGCGGCGATACCTGGCCCGCGAAGGGGATCGTCATATTCTTCAGCCCACCGCGCTGGTCAACGAGTTCTTCCTCAAGGTCAACGACCGTCGAAGCGTGCAGTGGGAAAACCGTGCCCACTTCTTTGGTTTTGCCGCCCAAACCATGCGCTTGATCCTGGTCGACTTCGCCCGGCATCAAAAGCGAGCCAAACGCGGCGGCGGCGAACATCCGATGATGCTCGGGCCAGAACTCGACGACATCGCCGGCCCCGACCCACCTTCCCGTGTAGAGATCCTCGCCTTGCATCAAGCCCTCGATCGTCTAGAGGCCCAAGACCCACGTATGGCCTCGGTGGTCAAACTCCGTTATTTCGTCGGCATGACCGTCCAGGAAACCGCGGCAGCCCTCGAGTTGTCGCCCGCGACGGTTAAACGCGAGTGGCAATTTGCCCGCCTTTGGCTCTTCCGCGAACTCAACGGCGACGGCAACCCTTCCCCCTGAGCGTCCTTATTCTGGCCTTGCCGGGCTTCCGGTCCCCATCTTCCTCCCCTCCCTTCACAGAGGCACCGAAAGCCTGAGAGGGAAACGCGCCAAACGGCTCCAAAGAGGCTCAAGCCTCGGCAACACAATCTGAGCCGGTTGCACCTCCTGCCATTTTTTGGGCCTTTCCCTGTGGTAATTTTCCTGTGGTAATTTTACGCTGGCCGAAGAAATACCAGATCCGGAGGAGATACCACTTATGTCCGGGAATCGCCCGAAGAATGCCTTGCCGCCCCTCACCTCGACTCGATGGCCGATGGCCGCAGCCGCCTTGGCCTTCGCGGCTGTTCTAAACTTCGCCTGCTCCGACTCTCCCCCCTCTGCTTCCAACACCAACCTCCAAGCTACCCCCGAGCCCGCGGCTACCGCGCCTCCGGCCGCACCTTCGTCCGAAGCCACCGCCAACGCCATAGAACTCGAATATTGGAAGACGATCAAAGACAGCGAGCACACCGAAGATTTCTGGTCGTATCTCGAGAAATATCCCGGCGGCTCGTTCGCCGACCTGGCGAAATCCAGAATCGAACGACTCTCCGCCGGTGAAAAGAAAACCGAGCAGCAGACCAGCTCCCAACAGAGCACCAGTTCCCAATCCCAAACCGGTTCCGGTGACATCCGTACCCAGCGTAAAGACGTCGTGCGAAGCGCCATTCGTCGGGAGCTGCGGGGATATTCCGATCCTCGCTTGCATATCGCCCCCGACATTCCGAGATTTAAGCTCGACAACGTCGCCGGATTGCACGGCCTCGATCCGCGCAGGGTCCTGCTGCTCTATGACGACGGCTCCGGCGGTGGCGGCAAGACCGGTTTCTGCCTGACGGATCGAAGAATCTACTGGCGACTGATCGCCGGCTCAGACCCTTATTTCATCGACTACGAAGACATCAGCCAAGTGCGGGTCGGACGTTCCGGTTTCACCATCAACGGCTACGACGTGCCGACCACCCTCGCTTCCAACTCCAGTCTCGCCGCGGAACGATTTGGTGACATGCTCGAAAGCATTTCCCGCGAGATGCGTCGACGGTAAACCGCGAAGACTACAAATACACGAGCCGGGCGATTCAACTTGCCCGGCCACCCGAACGGAGAGTTCACCCGTGTTGACCCCCAAGACCGCCTTAACCTCAAAGACCGTGCGCCCTGGCAGCATGAAACGTCTCTCGATGACCTCCAGCCCGTGGAAAGCGCTTCTGATAGTGGCCTTGAGCGCCGGCGCCCTGGCTTGCATCACCATCAACGTTTACTTTCCAGAAGCTGCGGTCCGCGACCTCTCGGAGAAAATCGAGAGTGCCGTGGCCGAGGAAGCGGCCAAAGCTGCGGCTTCTGAAGGCTCGACTCCTGAAAGCTCGGCCTCAGGAGAGGAATCTGCGGCCTTCACTGCCGTGGCCCCTGCCGGCCCCTCGGACCGAATTCGGCAGGCGGTTTTGCCTTGGGTGCTCGGTTGGTCGGCAACGGAGGTTTCGGCGCAACCGGGCTCTCAGCAGAAAGTGGCGGCGCCAGAGATCACCAATCCGGCCATTCGCAAGATCGTTGAAAGCAGAGGACAACGGGTGCCGGAAATCCAACCGTTCAAACAATCCGGGGTTTTAGGCGAGAATAAGGATGCGCTTTTGGAGATTCGAAATCTCGATTCCCTGGCGCTCCCGGATCGCGCCAAAGTGCAGAAGCTCGTCAAGGCCGAAAACGCTGACCGGGAGCGGATGTTCAAGGAGATCGCGGCAGCCACCGGCACCGACCTCTCCCAGCTGCCACAGATCTTTTCGACCTACGCGGCGACCTTGAGGGACAACGCCGAAAAAGGCGAGTGGATCCAAATGCCGGACGGTACTTGGAAACAAAAATAGTCACTTCCCGGCTAGGCGATGAGCACTTAGGCGATAGACATGCACGACCCCCCCAGCGAAGTCACTGAACTGCTCGACGCGTGGAGCGGTGGTGATCGGGGGGCTTTGCCCAAATTGATGCCTCTGATCGTCGAGGATCTGCGTCATTTGGCGCGCAAATATATGGCCGTTGAAAATCCCGGCCATACCCTGCAGCCGACTGCCCTGGTCAACGAGCTGTTCCTGAAGCTGATAGGCAAACGCAGCGTCAGCTGGCACAACCGAGCTCAATTCTTCGCCTTCGTCGCCAACATGATGCGCCGTCTATTGGTCGATCACGCCCGGGGCAAGCACACCGCCAAGCGAGGGGGTCGTCAGGTTGTGCTCTCCTTGGACGAAACGATCCGCCTTCCCGAGGCGCAGAAAGATCCTGAGTTGTTGGCTCTGGATGAAGCTCTCCATGCCCTCGCGGAACTCGATCCAAGGCAAGCTAGGATTGTAGAAATGCGCTACTTCACCGGTCTGTCGATCCAAGAGGTCGCCGAGGTGGAGGGAATTTCGCCCACGACGGTCAAACGGGAATGGAGCACCGCCCGCATGTGGCTGATGAAGGAAATCGAACGTCTCAAGTGACCGTTTCCGATCCATTTCTCGCGTTCTAGTCCAAATCGACTGAGTCAGGAGGCCTCATGGACGCTGAGAGATGGCAAGAGATCAAGAGCTTTCTCGACCTTCTCGCTGAAGCTACGCGCTCTGAAAGGTCCCATTTGTTGCGGGACCTCCAACATAAAGATCCCGCGCTCAGCGAGGAGGTCCAGTCCTATCTGCACTACGGTGAAGCCGCCGAGAGCTTCATCAACGAGCCGATCTGGCAGCTGATCCATGATACCGCCTCGGGCGCGCCGAGCCTTTCTGCCCACGCGGCACCTCCACCACCGGCCAACGGCGAAACCACCGAGACTCGGATCGGCCCGTATCGGCTCAAGGAGCTGCTCGGACGCGGCGGTATGGGGCAGGTGCACCTAGCGGTGCGCGAGGACGATTACGAGCAGAAAGTCGCGATCAAACAGGCCCTCGGGCCGATGGTCAACAGCGAAATGCAGGCTCGATTCGCCAAAGAGCGGCAAATCTTGGCCAACCTCCAACATCCCGACATCGCCAGATTGCTCGACGGCGGCACGGACCAAGAGGGAATGCCCTATTTCGTCATGGAATATGTCGAAGGCGAGCCGATCACCGACTATTGCGACCACCATGACCTGGACCTTCGGCAAAGACTGAAGTTGTTTCGCAAGGTCTGTAGAGCCGTTCATTTTGCCCATCAGAGACTAGTGGTCCACCGGGACCTCAAAGCCGGCAACATTCTGGTCACCGCGGACGGCAAACCCAAGCTGCTGGATTTCGGCATCGCCAAATTGCTCGAAGACTCCACCGACTCCGATCTGACCTCGGACGGCCGTGTACCTCTCACTCCTTCCTCTGCCAGCCCCGAGCAATTGATGGGCGAGCCGATCACCACGGCCGCCGACGTTTATGCCCTCGGCCTCTTGCTCTATGAGTTGCTCGCCGGCGTCAAACCTTACGAGGTCAGTCGACTCGACTACGCGGCTCTGATCCGTTGCATCTGCCTCAAGGAGCCGCCGAAACCCAGCCTCGCCGTCGGCACTCGCCCGGGCAGCGAGCCCACCTCGACGGACAGCACCGAACAGTATCCGAATTCCAAAGCCCCCTTCGAATCGCCCGATGCCTTTCCCGGCAACACAGCCGGGGAAAACCAGCCCGCCGCTGCCGAAGCGAAAGCCCTACAGCGCCGACGGCGCCAGTTGAAGGGCGATTTGGACGCCCTCGTCATGAAGGCCATCCGCAAGGAACCGCGACACCGCTACGACTCGGCCGCGGACCTAGCCGACGATGTGCTCAACTATTTGCAGGGCTTGCCGGTCCAAGCGCGCAAAGGCAGTTGGCTCTATCACATGGGTAAACACCTGCAACGCAATCGGCCGGCCCTGGTGGTGTTGCTGCTGATCGTCGCCTTGGCGGTGACCTCCACGGTCATGTGGCAAATGGCTAAACGGCGGGAAGCACAGGCGTTGGCTGCAGAGGCCGAAACTCGCGCCATGAACGATTTCTTGACCGACATGCTCGAATCTGCAAATCCCGACGAATCCAAGGGCGAGGAGCTGACCGTCAAAGAGGTGCTGATGGCCAGCCAGGACCGAATAGCCGCCAGCCTCAGCAGCTTTCCCGACCGGCAGATCGCTATGTACGATGTCTTCGCCGGAGTTTTTTACGACCTGAAAGCTCGCGAAGAGTCTCTCCAGATGTATCAGCGTTCCCTAGATACCCTTCGTCACATCGCCCCCGAGCCCAGCAGTCGCCTCGCTCTCCGAATCGCCAATGTAGGATCCGGCTACTACGGTTTGAGAGACTACCGGGCCGCCGAGAAACACTACGAAATGGCCTTTGCGATGAGAAAACAGATCGGCATACCCCGCTCCAAATTTCCGATCTCCATAGGTAACCTGGCCAGCTGTCATCTCAAGTTGGGCAAATATCCCCAGGCGAGACAAGGGTTTGAGGAAGTGCTGCAAATTCGTTTGAAAGATCCTGCCTCTACCCCTTCGCAAAAAGGCTCCGCCTACCACGGGTTGGGCACTTTTCTGAACTCGATCGAAGCCTATGGCCAGGCGATCGAACCTCTGGAATATGCCCTCGAGTTTCGGCTCCAAGCCGCCGGCGAACTTCATTCCACGGTCGCTACGACGTTGTCGGCGTTGGGCACCGCCCACCTCGGAAACGGCGACCCTAAAACAGCATTGGAGGTCCTGCACCGAACTCTCACCATTCAGCAGGAACTCTACGGAGCCCACGGCAACTCAGTGGGTATCACCCACCGACTCTTGGCCGAGGCCCATCTCGCCGGCGGCTCGATCGACGAGGCCGATCGACAGGTCGACACCGCGCTCGAGATCTTGCGCCCTCTACGCGCTCCGGGGTCCTGGGAAGTCGTCAACGCCGAGATCATAAAGGGAAGGTGCCTGACGAGACAGGGTGCGCACCGGGAAGCAGAAGTCAAACTACTAAAAGCCTTGGCAAGCCTGCACGCCCAGCCATATCCCCTCAAAGTCCACATCCTTCGGGCCCTCCGAGCCTTGGTTGATCTCTACGACGCTGCCGGACTCGACGAAAAGGCCCGGTTGTACCGGGCCGAGCTGGCGACCTACAAAATCGAAGCCTAATAGGGCTTCGAAATCTATCGGAGTTGCAGTTTAGGGCCACAAGGCTTGGATCCATTGCCGTGCAAGGGCTCGGCGGTCCGCGGGGGCATCACAGGAAGCGCCGGACCAACTCACCGTCGCGGTCAAATGCTCGCTGTGCTCTCCGGTTTGGGTCGTGAATCCACCCTCGTTCGGATCCACCTCTTGCTCCTCGTCTTCCTCGCCCAAGTACGCCAACACCATCACCGGTTTCGTGCCGACGAATCCACCCTCGTTCGGATCCACCTCTTGCTCCTC
>CBDUGP010000032.1:0-81339 GCA_965366625.1 uncultured bacterium | reverse complement strand
ATGCGACATTAGCGGCGAGCTTGACTCTCACCGTCCGAGTTTTGTTGACGAAACCGGTCTTCACCTCGTAAGGGAAGCGGACATGGCCGTAGCCATCGGCGCGCACCAAGAAGTCATGGGTCACGCCGGCGACGAAGTCGGCCGAGTCCCCGAGGGAAGTCGAGCCGGCGGTGTCGGCGATCGGGGTCGAGCGAGCTTCGAAGTGGCCGACGAAGATTTCGGCTTCAACGGGCGCCCCGGTGGCCCGGTCGACGGTCACGAAACGCAGGGTGGCCTCGTTTTCGAGCGGTGACGCGAAGCTCGGTGTGGGTTCGGCATCGTCGCTACCCAGGCTAATAGCGCCTTCACCCATGCCCCGCTGGGCGAAGACACGCCACAACAAGTCCTGGTTGGCACCACCGAAGCGCAAGCGATCCGCGGCCAAATAGGCATCCCGGGCGTCCAACATGCTCACCCCGCTCGGCATCAGCAGCCAAGCGTCGAAGACAATTTGCATCCAGCGGCGATTGCCGGGGCAATGCTCCAAGGATTCGAGACCATCGGCACAGCGGCGTTGTAGGTCGGTATCCGTCGACGGGTATTGGGCGTCGTATTCGGCCACCCACGCAGCCCGCAGATCGAAATTCGTCGCGCTCCAGATTTCACCGTCGGCGTGGACTTGGGCGCCGGTCATGTCGTAACCGACGTTGGAGAAATTCAACGGATTGCGGTGGGTGAGCGGTGCGGTGTGTGAGAGCACGCTGGGCGGCAGCAGATTGCGCGACATGTTGTAGTTGCGAATACCTTTTTCACCGCTGCCGGTGGCGTAAGTGCCGACCGCATATGGGCTTTCACCGCCGGTGGGCACCAGGTTGTATTCGTTCAAATACTCCATGGCCATCAAATCCGACCAGCTCTCGCCCATGGCACCGGCTTGTGCCCCGCTCAGGCCGTCGTCCGGGCCACCGGCCATGCGATTGGAGATGGCGTGGCCGTATTCATGGCCGATCACGCCCATGTCGTAATCACCATCCACACACGGCGGGTAGAAAGCGGCGGCGATGGGCTGCCACAGATACATGTTGGTAATGCCGGGGATGCCGTCGTTTAGGGTGATCTGGTTGGCGTTGTCGCGTCCGAGGTAGCTCGGCGCGCCGCCGGTAACCGCGCCGGCTTGCACGTTGCCGACTTCGAGATCGCTCGCTTGTTGGGGCGGGGTCAGGCCGAAGTTGTCGAGCTGCATGTTGTAGTTGCGCTCGGTGAATCCCAGGAAGTACGACCAATCGTGCATGCGATTGTGGGTGGCGAAGAGATTGGCCGCGGCCGCGTCGACATCGTTGGCTTGGGTGGCGCCGGGCGGGGTGAAAACCGTCGGCGAGCATTGGGATTGTTGCCAGGTGTCGAGCCACGCATAGTCGTATTGGCGATCGGCGGCGACCGGCCGATAACCTTCTGCCGGAGTCAGCGGGCTTCCCCAGGCCACGGCCGTGGAAGCAGCGTTACCGAGGGTGGTGAAGTTGGACACTCCGGTTTGGAAGTTGTGATCCCACGGTGCCCGTGCGGCGAGGTTTTCGAGCACCAGCTCACAGCCTGGAATGGGCTGGCCGGAGAAGTCGGTGGCGGTCCAGCACGCGAAGGTGCGGGTGTCGATGCTGGTGCCGTCGAGGGGTGGGTTGGCGGTGAAGAAATTCCAGCCGGCCACCAGGAAGGCCTCGGGCACGGCCGTATCTTCCCAGCTGAGGGTGCCGACGTAGGTATAGGGCGAAATAGGCGGTGCGGAGGGCTCGTCGTAGGGGCAAATTTCCGCGAAGTAATCACCGCTCGGAACGCCGCCGGCAGGCTCGTAGATCGCTTGCTCCGGGCTGGTGCCGAGATCGCCGACGGCGACCGGTGAACCGAGGTTCGAGCCGTGATAGATGCGAATGAAAATATCGTTGCTGATGATCGCGGCGGACGCGGTGGAAACCACGCGCACCGCATTGGCCGGTACCGCCAACGGGCCGTGCAAAGGTCCACAGGCCCGCGGGTCCGGGTCGTCGCTATAAGCGCCCTGGAAGGTCATGGTGTCTTGGGCCTTGGCGTTGGAACCTACCAGGTCTGAGAAGCGTTGAACGCGATTGAATCGGGCCAGGGTGTCTCCGGTGACGGCGTCGACGAAGATCGTATAGGCCTCGGCATGACCCCCCTGGAGATCGAGCACGATCGTCTCAAAGGCGGGCAAGATGCCGGCGGAAGGCGTCGGAAACGCGCGTAGGCGGGAGCGTTGGAGATGCGACAAACCGGCGACCTCGAAGGTCGTCCAGTCCCCATCGAGCTGGGCGGCGCCCAGGTCGATCGGCGCCACGGAGAATCCGATGTGGCCCGCGGCCAGCAGCCAGGCGTCCGTGGCCGAAAGCACGGGCGCGCCCGGAGCCGCTTGGTCGCCGACCGCTGAGGAGGAGGCGTAAACGATCTGACCCGCATCCACGCCGACGGAGATCAGGCCGCCGCTCGCCGCGGTCAGCCCGCCGAAGCTCTGGCGGAAGAGCACCGCAGCGGTCTCAGAGCCGCCGATGGGCGACACGTTGACCAGTTCCAATGCGTCGATGCCGGCCGGGGTGGTGCGGAAGAGGTCCGCTTCATCCCGCAGCCAATCCCGTGCGGCGGTCGCCGGGTCTAAGGAATAGCCGCCGGCCAAGTCGCCGTTGATGCCGATCAGAGATTGGGGTGTGCCGAAACGGTTCCAAGTGGCGCGGGCCGCCAATTGGTCGACGGTCACCAGCTGGGACGCGGTCGGCGCCAGCAGGTCGGTGCGGGAATCGAAGTCCGGCAGCGGGTTGTGCACGGACAAAATCTCGGCGATACCAAACGCCGGAATAGAGGTGAAGGCGGCTGGAATCGTGATCGAGAGGATCAAGAGCAGGATCCATGCAGGCCCGGCTGGGCGGCGGTATTGTTCGAGCATCGGGGAATCTCCTTGCGAGTCGGGATGCGGCCAGGGGGGCCGATGTAGAGAATCAAATCGAGGATCAAAAATTACGCAACTTTGGAGTCCGCCGGCAGCCGGGTATCTCCTCATTCTCCCTGAGGGAAATCCCTCAGCCGCGCAGCATGCCTCAGCCCGCCCCAGGGCGGTCCTCATGTGTCTCGCGATTCATTGCGCGGCGCGGCAGGAATGGACCTGAGCCGATCGGCCGACCACGAGCCACGGGCGATTTTCGGAGATCGTCTGTCGAAAGAAGGCTTGGGTGCGCTTATTCCGGTGGGTGCCGATTCAGGGGCGCAAGCACCCGCCTCAAGTTGACCACCCCTGGGCGATTGAGTCGCAACCGTGCGACGGTCGCCCGCCCTGTCGGCGTCAGGCCGAGCATTTGTGAGCTGTCGTCGTTCCAAACGAAGTGTTCCGACCATGTATCCCGGCGGGGATGGAAGAGGGGCACGTCGTCACCGGTCAGGGGATCCGGGGATTCGACGCAGATATATTTGAAGTTGTTGCAGCCTTGGCAAGACAACGCCAAATTGGACGCGTCTCGGCCGCCTCCGCGGGAGCGCGGCACGATGTGCTCGACGGAAAAGGGATCGGGCGAGAAAGCAGCTTGGCTTCGGCAGTACTCGCAGCACCAATCGGCCCGTTCAGCGGCCAGCGCCCGTTGTCGGCGCGACGGGCGATCAGTCATGCAGCTCGGGTTTGAGTCCGAGATCCGCCATCAAGGCATCTACCGTGGTGTGCCGTCGATTTGCCAGCTCGACGAGGCATTGGGCTCGGAAGGCTCGGGTCTCTTCCAACCGCTCGGTGGTGTTGATCAGCTCGGCGAGTTCGATTTCGCTGAGGGTTTCGGCCTGCCGTTTCCCGATCAGCTCCCTGTACCGCCCCCATTCGGACGGTCCGAGTCCGCGATTGATCTCCGCCAGCAGCTCGGTGTCGCTCAGCTCTTGTGCAGAACCCGGCAGCGGGCTCAGGCGCTCTTGCAGGATGTGCAGCACAAAGCTTTCGGCATCTAGGCCATTGATACCGGCTTCGTGTTGCAGTCGGTGCTCAAGGTCGGCTTGGAGGTCCAGTGTCAAGATCATGACGTCTATTCTACCGCGCTTCGTGGTTGGGTTGAATCTAGACTTCCCCCGTCCTAGAGAGAAGGAAGTCGCGATATCGGAATGGGAAAGGCGAAGATTTATAGATTGTCGTAATTTTACTTGCGTCAATCTTTGCGTAAGCACCCTTCATCTCACTCCATCCCGAATTCGACTCCGCCAATCCTCCGACCAATTCACTAAGAGCCTGGCGGCTCTAATCCCAGACGCCGAATCTTCAGCCTCAATCCGTGACGACTGATCCCCAACGCCGCCGCGGCCTTGGATCGGTTCCCTTGAAAATGCTGGAGCGTCTGACGAATCGCTCGGCGCTCGTGCGTTTCCAGCAGTTCTTGAAGGGGTTGAATCGGGTGGGGCGATGCGTCCCTCGACCCATCGGCCGATTTCGCCGCCGGGCTCTGCTCAGGCTGCTCTGCCTGAGCTTCCGCGGTACGTTCCACGGTCGCGAGATGTCGGAGGTGTTGCTCTTCCAGCGCTTCTCCATCGCGAGCGAGGCTGACGGCGACCTCCACCGCTCGCCGCAGCTGCCTGACATTTCCTGGCCAAGGCTGCTCCTGCAATCTCTTCAAAACTCGCCGGCTGACACCGGGGATCCGTTTTTGACCCGCGGCCTCGCGGACGAAGAAGCTGATGAGTTCGGGAATGTCTTGGCGGCGTTGGTCCAGGGAAGGCACGGACAATTGGAATCCTGCCAAGCGATAGAAAAGATCTTGGCGAAAATCTCCGTTTTCGACCGCTTGCTGGAGGTCGACATGGGTCGCCGAAAGAATTTGCAACTTCACTTTGCGGGGTTTGTCCGCCCCAATCGGCCAAATCTCTTTCTCTTGCAACATTCGCAACAGCTTGACTTGAAGATGAGCCGGCAGGTCGCCGATTTCGTCCAAGAACAGGGTGCCTCCGTCGGCTTGCTCTACCCTTCCCTTCCGAGCGCTGACGTCGGTCGCTGCTTTTCCGACGATGCCGAAGAGCTCGGCTTCGATGAGATTTTCGGGTATGTCGGTGCATTGCACGGTGACGAACGGACCTTCGGGATTTCGTCCGTTGAGGTGCAGACACCTCGCAACCAGCTCTTTGCCGGAGCCCGTCGGGCCTTGGATCAGGATCGGAAAATCGCTGCCGGCGATTTCTCGGATGGTCGCCATCATGGCGTCCATGGCGTCCGACGGCCCCTGGACCATGCCTGGGGGTAGTCGGAGACCTTCCGATCTAACCTCCGGCCTCATCCCGCGGGATTGACCCTGGAACTCGGTTTTTCGACTTAAAAAGCCGGCGGAATCTGGAGCCAAACCGCGGACCAAACCGCGGGCCAGGCAGCGGAGAAAATTTCTTTGCCACAGATCAAGGGTTCGGCCGGGAGCGAGTGAGGCGACGAGATACCGTCCAGACCCAGCGGGATGGGCGGCAAACGAGGGCTCCAACCGCAATTCGGAAGCCACCTCTCGGCGGGCCTGGGCATCGAAGACCAGGACCTCGAAAACCTTCTCCTCGAACCGTCCGACACACATCTCGATCTCGCCATCCCCCTCCGCCGGCCTTCTCAGGATGGAAAGCCCGTCGGCTCCGAGCAAATCGGCGGCTCGAATCCATTCTGAACGGTTGATCTCCTCGCTGCATGCTGCCAGCCACTGCAGCGCCGATTCCGCGGACCGATCCGTCAAACGTGAGGCGCGGGTCTCTTCGCGGGTGGACGATCTAGGGCCGTCGTCCGACGCCGGACCGCCGAGATCGATGGCGATCTCCACGTCCGTGGTGTCGATTTCCTCGAGAGTCAAAAAGCCGTCGCCGATTTGAATGCTGATCCCGGGCTCCAACCGCACCCGCCCCATCTTTCTATCTTCAATCAGCAGGCCGTTTTTCGACCCACAATCCTCGATCCACAGGCTTCCCGCCTCGGTTCGCACCCGAGCGTGGTGGCGGGAAACACCTTCCCACACGAGCACCACATCGTTATCGCTCGAACGACCGATCGAAACGTCCGGCTTCGATTTCAAAGGAAATTTGCGAATCTCTTCTCCGTCCGAGCTCTGGAGAATCAACCGTAACAAGGGTGGGCCTCCTATCGGGTGGAGTCTTACGGGTGGCCTTATTTCCTTTAGGATAGACCTATCCAGGACCGACCACAACGACGCCACCACCACCTTCGGTCCCCTTCCGAGCCGCCCACCCGATCCGGCCGACCGGGTGGGAGAGGTGCTCGACAGTCGATTTGTGCTAGTTGAACGTGTGATCCTGGGCTTCAACGTTTTTGGCCCAAAGAGTTCGGCCCAAAGAGTTCTGGCGTATTCCACAATTATCTTGTTATCGTTTATCTACGATGAACGATAAAACGACAACAGCCCATTGCGAATGTCCTCCCGAAAACGGGAGCCCGGATCTACGGCCTGTCGAAGGCGACGAAGCCGATGAAGAGCTAGCTGTACTTGCAAAGGCTCTTGGACATCCGGCCCGTGTGAAGATTCTCCGCATCCTCGCCCGGCGGCGGGAGTGTCTTTGTGGTGAGATCGTCCTTGAACTCTCGCTGGCGCAGTCGACGGTCTCTCAACACCTCAAGACTCTCAAAGAGGCGGGTCTCGTGCGGGGAACCGTGGATGGACCTCGGGTCTGCTACTGCCTCGCGGAAAGCGCATTGCGCCGGGCAAAGGCCTTGGTCGCAGCTTTGTGACATGCCGTCATGAAAAGCGTCAGCCGTCAGAGTTTCGCAATCGGTGGCCTGTTCCTTGTACTCCTCCTTATTGCCTGCGACCAACGGGGCCGTACTCGCCCAACTCGAGAACGACGCCTCGAAAGCCAGAGTGCTTGAGGTGCTGGCGGGGCAGGCAACGCAGAATGAAAAAAAGGGTCAAGATTCTCGTGGAACAAAATCTCAGCAAGAAGCTCTCTCTCCTGGACCGGTACCTTACCGTCTGGATCTTTTTGGCGATGGCGCTCGGTGTGGCCGTCGGGTCCATCTTCCAGGCCCGGGTCGCGCGATTCAACGAAGCCCTGACGGTCGGCGAGAACACCAATCTACTGATTGCCGCAGGGCTGATCCTCATGATGTACCCACCGCTGGCCAAGGTGAAGTACGAGCTGATGCCGAAGGTGTTCGCCGACGTCAAAGTCCTCGGACTCTCCTTGATCCAGAATTGGATCGTCGGCCCAGCGCTGATGTTCGTGCTGGCCATCGGCTTCTTCGGCTTCCTGGTGCCCGCTCTCTTCGGACCGGATCCGCGCTGGAGCCAGTACATGGTGGGCTTGATTCTGGTCGGCATTGCCCGCTGCATCGCCATGGTGCTCGTCTGGAACCAGCTCGCCCGGGGCAGTAGCGAGTACGCAGCGGGGCTCGTGGCCCTGAACAGCATCTTCCAGATCTTCACCTTCGGCATCTACGCCTGGGTCTTTCTCACCGTCCTGCCGCCGTTCTTCGGTCTCAAGGGAGCCATCGTCGAGGTGACGATCCGTGAGATCTTCACGAGCGTATTGATCTATCTGGGGATTCCCTTCGCGGCCGGGATTCTCAGCCGCAAGATCCTGCTGCCCCTGAAAGGAGCGGAATGGTACGACCGGATCTTCGTGCCTCTCATCTCTCCGATGACCCTGATAGCCCTACTCTTCACGATCGTGGTGATGTTCTCGACGCAGGGCGAGCAGATCCTCAGTCAGCCTTTGGACGTTCTCTGGATCGCGGTTCCTCTAAGCGCCTACTTCGGGATCATGTTCCTCGTCAGCTTCCTCATGGCCTGGCGGATCGGCGCCGACTACCCGAGGGCCGCGACTCTCGCATTCACCGCATCTGGCAATAACTTCGAGCTGGCGATCGCTGTGGCCATCGGCGTCTTCGGGATCACCTCGCCGGTCGCCTTTGCGACAGTCGTCGGACCCCTGGTCGAGGTACCGGTGTTGATCAGCCTAGTCCATGTGAGCCTGGCATTACGCCGCCGGTTGTATTCAGGGACCGAGGTGTAGGGGGAGCCTCTGGACCTTCTCCTCGAACCGTCCGACACACATCGTTATCGCTCGAACGACCATCGACACGTCCGGTTTCGGTTTCTAAGGAAATTTGCGAATCTCTTCTCCGTCCGAACTCTGGAGAATCAACCGTAACAAAGGTGGGCCTCCTAGACCTATCCATGACCGACCACAACGACGCCACCACCACCTTCGGTCCCCTTCCGAGCCACCCACCCGATCCGGCCGACCGGGTGGGAGAGGTGCTCGATCGGCGATTCGTGCTCAAGGAATATCTCGGCGGTGGCGGTTTCGGCTTGGTTTATCGTGCCCGGGACGAACGAATGGGCGACGATGTGGCCTTGAAAATACTGCGCCACGATCGGCTCGACGCCGGCTCTTTCGAGCGGTTTAAGCGTGAGGTGCGCCTGGCTCGCAAGGTTCAGGGAGACCGCCTGGTCCGAATCTTCAGCCTGGAACAAACCCAAACCGAGATCTTCTTGACCATGGAGCTGGTGTCCGGCGAGACCCTGCGCGACCTGATGCGCCGGGAGGGGCGCCTAGAGTTCGGGCGCGCCCTCGAGCTGGGACGTGAAATTTTGCTTTGTTTGGAGCAGCTGCATCAACAGGACGTCTTACATCGAGACGTCAAACCCGCCAATATCTTGATCGATACCCATGGCAAGGTCCGGCTCGCGGACTTCGGCCTGGCCCGATCCATGTCCTCCGACCCCCGATCCACCAGCGACGGCATCAAAGTCGGCAGCGCCGCTTACCTATTCCCGGAAAGTGGCGAGAACGTCGGCCCGTGGTCGGACCTTTATTCCTTCGGCATTGTGCTCTTCGAAATGCTGGCCGGACGCCGACCCTTCGAGCTCGAAGATCCCGTGGAGCTGGTCAAAGCCCATCTGGATCAACCCGTTCCTCGGCTTCGTGATTTGAATCCGTCGATCCCGAGATCCACGGCCACCTTCGTGGAACGATTGCTGCGCAAACAGCCGCGAGACCGCTTTCCGTCGGCCACGGACGCCTTGGCCGAGCTGGACATCGGGTCGACCCTCGGGAAAGTGATCGTGCGTCGGGCTGGACAGATAGTCAAAGGGTCCGCGCTTCCCATCGCCCTCACGGCCACATTGCTCACGACGATTGGCGGGGGCATCTGGTGGAACTCCCGCCAAGCGGATCCGGATGCAAGCCAGTCGGACCTCGATGAATTCTTGCGGATCGATTGGCACACCGAGCGCGGAAGGTTGGAAGGCATTTCGAAGGGTGGGAAGACCCTGTGGAGCAAGCCACCCTCCCTCGGAGATGCGACTCTGATTCGCACGGGCCCCAACGAACCGCCGGCTGTGGCGGCGATCTTTCAACCCTTGGGCGACTACGGCGATCTAATTCGGCACGAACTCCAGATTCTTGAAGGCTCTACCGGCAAAACCCTGCAACGACAGGCTTTCGAGGTCGGCGCATTGGGCTTCTACAATCCGTTCACCTCCGGCCAAGGCTTCTCCGATACCTTCGGAGTCCATCTGGGCGCCGGCGACATCGACGGCGACGGCTCCGACGAAGTCTTTGCTTCCTACCTCCACAACCCCTATTACCCGACCTACGTCCTGCTCTTCGAGCCCAAGCTCAGCAGAGAAACCCTGATTTTCTTGGCCTCGGGCCACCACCGCTTCGGCGGCCTGATCGATGTGGACGAGGACGGCCATCAAGATGCCCTTTTCGTCGGCATCAACAACCTCTTGGGTTATCGACGAGCTCTGGCGGCGGTTGACCTACCCAAGCCCGAAGGCACGTCAGCCCACTTTGTGCCGTGGTCGCCAAATAGTGAGCTTTTCGATCATGAGGCCGGTTTGGAGAATCTGCTTTGGTATGCCCTCTTGCCCGCCGATTTGAGGGTGAACCAACGCGACTTGTCGATCGACCGGGAGCTGCGCATGCTGCGGGTGGCCGCGAACCAAACCCAGAAAGAGATCCGCCTGGGATTCGATGGCCTCGTCTGGGATCCCGACGAGGATCGTGCTTCGCGCGTTCAACGGAATCTGGACCGACGTCACGCCTATTCCTTGCTCCGGCGGGCCGATCGAATGCGCCGAGCCGGCCGAAGTGCGGCCGGCTTGGCTGACCTCGAAGAAGCCCACGCCTTGGCCCATGGCGCACGCTTGACCCAGCTGGCGGAGGCGATCGAAGCGCGGCGACTGGTCCTGTTGGTGGAGCTGGGTAGATTCGAAGCGGCCTACGAGGGTGTAGACCGACTGGTGGAGCAACAACGCCACAGCTGGCCCGCCAATGCCAAGGATTCCCTTTTTTCGGTGGCTAGAACCTTGCACCGGAGCGGTCGGCTCGACGAAGCCATTACGCTTTATCAAAGACTCTTGCGATTGACGATTGAGGTCGGCGAGGGCCGCCAAAGCCATGAGCCGTTGCAAAAGTTGTTGATGGCCCACCTGGAGAAAGAGGATTTTGAGGCCGCGCGCGAGGACTTGGAACATCATTGCTCGGTAGATGCACGGATTCGTGAATCGTGCACCCTCTTCAGCAGCTACGCCCAATGGCGGTCGGGCGCGCCGGCCGTTCCCGTCACTTGGCCCGGCATGAACGAGGCGGTGGATCGCCTTTGGTATCTAGAGCTGCGGGCCGCGACCTCGGAGCCCCGGGAGAGCCTTTTGGAAGACATCGGCCGGGCCATCGATTTGGATACGGCAACGACCGCCGTCCTATGGGTGATGACAGGGGAAGCGCTGTTGGACCTGGGTCGCTCCCAAGAGGCCGCTGAAGCCGCTGAACGGGCTCTCTCCACCTGGTTTCGCCACGGTGATCCGATCGTTAAACGCTTCTACGCTGCGGACGTCCGTCGACGGGCAGAGCGAATTCGAAAGACCGTCCAGGAGCTTGGAGCCTCTTCGGCCGAGGCGAGTTGAGCTTCGCCGCGGGGCTAAAAAACTCGGCCCGAGCCTGGGTTTCCAGACTCGGGCCGATCGACAGTAGCTTCGACTATCGTTCCAGGCGGATCCGACGGAAGCTCACCGCATCCAACCAGGCACGGAATCCTCCGTGTCCCTCCCCTTGGACCACGAGCCAAACTCGGGCGCTGGTCGCCGTCGTGGGTACCCTGGTCCGTGTTCCGGCAGCGCGCTGCCAGGTGTTTTCTGTCGGGCCGAGCCACAGCAGCTCGCCTTCGGAAGCCAAGACCGCACCTTCGCAGCGATCGTCTTCGAAGTACTCCGTGACGATCGAAACCGAGGGATCGAGCTCCGACGCACTCTCTACCCGGATCTGGCTGCCGTGGACGTAGGCACGACCCGCCTCCACTCCCACGCATTGGGAAAGGGCGAATCGTCCTTCTCCCGTGGCGCTCGAGATCCTGGCTGAGCCCCAAGTGCCTAAAGAAGCGCTAGCGCGGCTTTGGGCGTCTTGGCTCGACGGAACGATGCCCGGACTTTCTGGGCTAGTCAGCTCTGGGCTCGTCAGCTGCCAATAGCCGAGACCTTCCTCGAAACCCGGGTTGCGCAGCAGATTGCCACCGCCGAAAGGCGACCCTGGATTTTCAATTAGACCGCTGTCCAAAGGCTCGGTGAGTTGAATCTCAATGTCGTCGAAGTAGATCAAGTGCTCGTTGCCCATGCCGAGTCCCGACGGCACATGGAATCGAATCCACGTGCTCGGGCCGATCCACGGCGTCAGGTCGTAGGTCGCCGTTTGATAGGTCAGATCCAAAGCCGGACCGGCCAAAGCATCGAGGGTCGTCCAGCTCGTGCCGTCCAGACTCACGTCCACATCGGCCCGGTGGCCGCTTTGGAAGTTGTTACGACGGTATTTGAAGTTCAGGGTCGCCCTGCCGAATCCGGTCAGATTGGCCCCGCGCCTGACCTCCAAACCATCCCGCCGGATGCGCAAGGCATAGGGACCCGAACCCACCGGATCTTGCTCGACCCGGACATGACCGTAATAGGCCGCACCACCGTCCGAGACCGATTCAATCCACGGGCTCGACCACGGCAAGGTGCCGTCGTGGCCGTGGAAATCGATGGCGTTGAGCTCGTCACGCAGGGTCTCGAGACCCTGTGCCTCCACCAACACCTCGGCGCTCGAATTTGCGCTCAGGATCTCGGATCCAGCCGTGGCGGTAGCGTTTACCTGATGGGTCACCACCGAACCCGCCGAACCGCTGATCGTGTGGCCGTAAGAACAGACGTAGGAAGCGCTCGCCGCCACGGACTGTGGCAGCACACAGCTTCCGAGCCCGTCCAGACTGCCCAGCTGATCGTCCACCAGGTCGGTGAGCGTGACCTGGCCCGACGGGCTGTGATTGGTCACCGTAACTTCAAAGGTCACCGGGCCCGACGGCTCGACCACCGTGGTCGGCTCAGCCGTCAACCCCACGGCGATCGAGCTACCCGATTGCAATCGGATCTCCACGTTGTCGAAGTAGACGGCGTTGCTGTTGCCCATGCCCAAATCTTCGAGATTCGAGAATTGGATCCACATCGACGGGCCGATGTAGGGGCTCAAATCCAACGGCGGCGACCAACGTAAATAGGCGAGATCCGTGCCCGAGGCCGAGCCCTCGATGCTCGCCAATCGCTCGAAGGTCACGCCGTCCGTGCTCACCTCGATATCCATCCGCTGGCCCGGCTGTAGGTTGTCGCGCCGATAGTCGAAAACCAGCTCGGCGGCGCTGAAGCCGGTTAGGTCCACCTTGCGCCGCAACCACAATTGATCGTCGCGCATGAAGGCTTGGTAGGGACCTTGCGGATGGGGCACTACCGTGTCCTCGATGATGCGCACATCACCCCAACCCGCCTGGCTGCCGTCGACCGGGGACTCGATCCAATCCGAGGCCCACGGCACCGTGCCGTCACTGCCCGAATAACTCAAGCTGTGGAAGGCATCCTTGGCGTTGGCTTCCACGTCTTCGATCACATTGACGTCCACGTCGGCCGCCGCGCTCACCGACTCCCCTCCCACCGAACCCGAGGCCGACAGCACGAAAGCGCTCGCCGTGCCCGCCGATCCCATGACCGACAAGTCCAGCTCGCAGGTGTAGGTCTCCCCCACCGCGATCGACTGCGGCAGAAGGCAAGTCCCTGAGCCGTGGACCGAAGCTGCCGGTCCACCGGCCAAGCTGTAGTCGAGGGTGTCGAGGTCTAGGGAACCCGAGGGCGACGTATTCTCGACGCCGAGGCTAAAGGTCACCGGCCCCCCGGGCGTCACCACCGTGTTGGGAAAAGCCGACACCGTAGCCTTCATCGACGCACCGAGATTGAAGACCAGCTCGACGTTGTCGAAGAAAACCATATTGCCGTTGCCCATGCCGAGACCCGCCGGGTTGGCGAAACGGATCCAGGCGCTATCGGTCGGAATCTCCACTTCCATCGATAGATAGTCCGTATCGTCCGCCGGGCCGGCCATTCTCGCGACCTCGGTCCACGAGCTGCCGTCCGCGCTCACCTCTGCGGCCACAAAATGACCGTCGAGCAGGGACTCACGCCGATAGTCGAAGCGCCAGGTCACGGCCCCGGCTCCCGACCCGTCCACCGGCCGCTCGACCCACATGCCGTCGCGACGGATGCGCAGCTGAGAAATCCCGAAATCCACATCGCCGTCGGTGATCACCCGCACATGTCCCCACCCGGCCGAGCCGCCGTCCGCCGGGGTCTCCCGCCAGGGTCCGGGCCACGGTCGATCACCGTCGTCGCCGGAGTACGAACCCACCGTATCGAAGAGGTCCAGGTGGCCTTCGGTAGGCATCTCGATCGTCATCGTTACCGACGCCTCACCGATGTTGCCGGTGGGGTCGATCGCGCGCACCTCAGCCGTATGGTCGCCGGAGGACCAGCCCGACGAGTCGATCGTCGCCGCCACCGAACCCCCATTCACGGTGAGGTCGGTTCGGTCCGTCGAGCCGTCCAGACCGAGCTCCACCAGCGCCACGGCGTCGTTGTCGGCCACCCAGCAGCTCAGGTCGAACATCGTACCCGCAGGTCCCGAGGGTGGTAATACGGTACAGCTCACGGTCGGCGCCGAATTGTCTTGCTGACGAAGGATGTCAAACGGCACTGGCGCGACGTTTTGAAATTCGTCTTCCGCTTCCAACCCCAAAGAATTGATGCCGACTTGAAGCTCGACGACAACGCTGAAAGTGCCGTCGATTATGGGCACGTCCACCGGAGGCCCACCTCCCATGGACAGCTCGAATCGAATGATTTGGGAAGCGTCCGTCACGGTGCCTGAGATTTCGACCGAACTCGTCTCGAAGGGCACCGGACTCTCGGCGTTCAGAGAAATCTCCGGCGCCTCGAAATCGGGCACCAGCGGATAGACATATTGTTGATCGTTCGAAGCGCTCACCAGCTCGTCGCGAGACTCGAACCAATGGATCTGCCGATTGCGTTTATGGCCCGCCAGCGGGTCCGGGCTGTGGGCACGCCACGGCACCACCTCACCCATGCGAAATAGCTCGAGAGCATCCGTGCCGCCGACCACCAACAGCTGCCCCTCGTCGGGATGTTCGGCGAATCCGACCGCGTGGATCCTGTAATTTGCGGTCCCCGGCGTCGGCTGCTCCACCCACTGGCCTTGCTGCCAACGGTAGAGATGCAGCCAATAGAAACCATTGTTGTCGTCGCCCCCAAAGGCCATCCACTCACCCGTGCGATCCATGGCCAAAGCCCAGAGCGCATTGAAGTCGGGGTGATCGCGCCGAAACTTCTGGTTTCCATTCCAATCATGAACCACGGTCGTGGGAATGCTGAACCACGTATTGCCCGCGATCAGGCCCGTGGCTGCGGAGCAGGCCACGCGCATGAAATCCGTCTCCTCGAGGCCGGACGGTTTGATTCTTCTGACGATCGAGAGACTGCCGTTCATCAAGACCATTTGGGCGTCGAGCGGGTAGGTCGCCGAGCCGGCCTCGGTACCGACCACAAAATGTTGATTGTCACCACACCAGCTGATGCTGAGGGCCGAGGTATGATCGTTGGTGACATTTCTTTGGTTTCCCACGGCGCCCGTCGCCGGGTCGATCAGGAAAACCGTGCCGTCGGAGTCCACGCACGCCAGTTGCGAGCCGTCGGCGCTGAAGGCGCACGCATTCAAATCATCCCCGTTCCAAGGGACGGAATGTAGGGTCGTCAAGCTCGGATACTCCAGAATCCTGACGGTTCGCTCGGACGGGAAGAAAGCCAACTTATCCTGGGAAAAGGCGATGCCCATGGACTCCTGCTCGTTGGGATTGGAAACCCGATTCAGGGTTCCGGTCGGCTCGAACGAGTCCGGCAAACCGATAGGAACGGTCCGGATCCAACGCAGATCCGTCGCGCCGTAGCTGGGAACCCCGAGGGTAAACACCACTGACGTCGGTTGGGTGGCTTGCAGCTCGTAGTTGACCTGGGCATATCCAGAGGCGCCGACCTGATCGTCCGGCTCGATCGTGCCTAGGGACGCTGAGAACGTGACTTCCGTGCCGACCGATAGCTGCTCTCCTTGGAAGAGCGGGCGGCATTGGAAGATGAAACGGCCGAAATCCTCCCCGATTTCCTCCGGGTTTAGATCACAGCCGAGCTGCCAATCCGCGCTGCTACCGATCACCTCCACATCGCCGAAATCGAAGGTCTTGTCGGGGCTCATGCACAGAATCGTGCGGGTCCCAGCTTGTTGGGGAATCACGGTAAATCTTGCGATACCCGCGGCGTCGGTTCGGACTTTGCGCACTAGATCGCCGTTCGAATCGCGATAGTGCACATTGCCGTCATTGTGCAGGCCCACCTCCACATCGCCCACGGGCCCGAGCTCGTCGGTGACCTCACAGGTCGCTTCGAACGGCTCGGCCTGGGAAACAGTGGAAGCCAACAGCTCCAAATCGACAGCCATCGGCCCTGACGTCAACCGCAGGCTCGTGGGCGCCGTCCTCCGGAGGTGGAAAGCGTTCGAAACGCTGAGCACGACGTCGTACAAACCTGCATTGAAATCCAACCCGAGGTCGTAATCCCACGCGTCGAATTCCCATTCGGTGGGCGAAACCTGGACCGCGGCGGGAAGCACATTGACCAGCTCGGTGCCCGTCGAGCTGGTGATTTCGAGGGTCAAGTCTTCGATCACATCCCCGTCCACGTCTTCGACTCGGCCTTGAAAGTGGACTCCCAGCCCGTTTGTTTCCACGCTCAACATGGGAACCGGCGGCGTTTGCCCGGCGTCGGCAACCGAGACCGAGGTGGGAGGATCCCCTTCCCATCGAAGATCCAAGGATCCACCGTCGCTCGCTTCGAAGAAGAGATCAAACATGGCGGGGCTCGACGGCGAAAGGGCCGCCAAATTGGTGGAAGAGATGTTTAAGCTGAAATCCTGGAATCCTTCCTCGGAAATCGTGACCGTCTCCTGGCTCAATAGGTGATCGGACCCTCCGCTGTCCACGACCCCCAAGCGGAACGTATAAGTGCCCGGATCCGCCACCACGACCACGCCGAGGGTCAAGCTCACGCCCGGTCGCACGATCGACGCCATTCGACCGGCCTCTCGAATTTGAAAACCAACCGGCCGAACGGGATCGGAGGGCTCGCTCAGCTGCGCGGACTCGACGTTGATCTCGGCGATGCCGATCAAGTGTCGATATAAGGAATCCGCGATGCACACCGACTGGACTTGCCAGAACCCAAAGTCCAAGAGGTCGTCCCAAAATAGGTTGGCGGGATAAAGATCGCAATCTGTTTCAATCCACGACAATAAGGTGGCCGTCGAGTATTTCTTGCCCACCCCCGCGAGGATCCCAAAGGCCGCTTTATCGACCCCGGTGGCCTGACTCGCCACCCGCGCCAAAGTCGGGCTGAATTGAACACCCGTGCGCACCACGGCCACCCCCGCTCGACCGGCCGACAGCACGCCTCCGGAGACCGAGCCCAACACGCAGGCCAACACCAAATCCCCTTCGGAAAGAGTCTCCTCCGCACCGAGCGAGATCACCAGCGTCTTGTAAAGAATTTCAGTGGAAACCCCGGTCAAACATCCCTGAGCCATGACCCCTAAGATCGCTGGAACCGCCAAGGGAGCGGCTTTCTCGTCCCCAGGCTCTAAACTCGTTTCAGACGGTGAGAGGCTCTCAGGCTGAAGCTCGGATTCCCCGGTCTGAGCGAAAATCGAGGGCGAGCCGAGCAGCATCATGAAAGCTTGAAAGCAAATCAGCATTCGAACCGACTTCTCTACCCTCTTTGCTCGGCACCCCTTTGCTCGGCATCTGGTTGCTCTCGATCGTGTGGGTTTCCGCGTCCAATACTTCTCCGAACCTAAAGACTGCTCTCGGCGCATGGCTCTCCCCCTGCTTTGTCGGCACTATCCAACGGATTCAGCTCTTCTTCACATCTCGGGCAGCGGAGCCGACGGACGCCGCTGCCGGGCTCGAAAGCCCTGAAGCCCAAAAGGGCTCGAAACGTTACTTAAGCTGTTTACAAGAACAGTGCCGGCGCGGGGTCAAACCAGGAAGTTTTCTTAAACACTGGAAACCATGGACTTAGAGAGTCCGAGCCGAGGATCGAAGACGACCTCCCGGGCCGCTCGGTCCGAAAGAAGGAAAGTAGGTTGCCGGGGTGGTGAGCAGATTGCCGGCAACCTGCTTGCCGGGATAGTCTGCGCGGGCCTTTGGCTGGGCCATCTCGACCCCGCGGGCGCAGCTCGTAACCTCGAGCTGAAATCCCACAAGGTTTTTGACGGAGGGGTCGCGATCCTGAGCTATCGGGTCGTGCCTCGGTAGGCGACCACAGCTCAGTAGCGGAAGGTGGTGACCACCGGGTAGTGGTCGGAGAGATCTCTGCTTTGCCAGGTGGATTCCCCTTGGTCACAATTGTAGGGGTCGACGGGCATCGAGAAGTCGCTGCGGGTTTTTAGGGACACGACCTCCAGCTCGAGCGCCTGTGCCGGTTGTCGGTGGTCGCGGCTCGCAAGAATGAAATCGAGCAGCTCCCGCGGGCAACACGCACAGGTCCGAGGACGCGAGCTGAGATAACCATGGCAGCACTCGCCGTTGCCGGCCGCGCCATCCAAACCCACCAGGGGATTCGTTTCAGGGTCGCTGCTGCTGCCGGCTCGGCCCTTGGGCATCACCGGAGGCACGGCGCCCAATCGATGGACTAGGGTTTCGACCGCTTTGGAGTGATGGATCCAGTCGGTGTTGAAGTCGCCGAGCAACAACACCGGCTCAGAGGGAGGGATTTTCCTTTGCTCGATGAATTTCTTCATCTGGTCGGCTTGGCGATAACGGATCCCCTGAAACTCCAGGTCCGCCTGCATGTGGGTGCCGAAGAGGTGATAGGGCACTTTCTTGGAACCCTTTTCGATTTTGGCGTAAACGACCCCTTTCGCCGCCAAACAGTCGGCCCCGCTGCAAGCGTCGCGGTACACCTTGGTGCCTTGGGCGGTGATCGGCCAGCGCGAAGCGATGAACACACCGCCGGACTCCAAGCTGTTGACGGTCGGATCCGAGATCACCGGAGTTTGCCACGGGAAACCCGCGGTACATAGGCCGTAGCTCAGCACGTCGTGATTAAACGATTCCTGAAACACGACGGCATCCAGAGGGCCGCCTCGGATCCCGGCCAGCACCTCGGGGACCCTTTCCATGCGTTGATCTTGGCCGTCGGTGACCACGTTGTAGGACCGGTCGAATACGTTGTAGGTGGCCACCCGCAGCTCTCTTGCCGGGGATGTCTCTTGCATTTGGCGAAAATTGCCGAACGTCACCTTGCCGGGGCGACCGACCCGCACCGAGCCCTCCCGGGAGCAGTGGGACGGCATCGCCACTCCGCCTTTGTGTTGGACCGTGATCGCGCCACCCTCTGCGGCGCAATAGTTTTGCTGGACCCGGACCACGCCCCGTTGGTTTCGGCTCTCCAACGTCAAGTCACAGTCGGGGCCGTAGAAGGCCTCACCGCTGATCACCACGCGGCGAGCGCTTTGGCTCTCCACCTCGCCCTGCTCACAGCCGACGGCAACGATCCGCCAATCCAATCCGTCCGCCAACTCCACCTCCAGATCACCACAGGATCCGAAGGCAGCCGGGCTCGCGCCCAGCCAAAATACTGCTAAGAAAATCGTGAGACAAGCGGCGGAGTTAACTCGCTTCATCCCCGTCGTAAGTGTTGTTGTGGGCATTGGGTTTTTCATTTCAAGGCTCCTTTTGCGTCGGGATGCATCGAGCTTCTCCAGGCAGGGCCTGGAATGAGTCACAGCAGGCAGGGTCTGGAATGAGCCACAGAACGAGCCACCGCCCGGCCCGCTCGGTGGTGGGCGAGGACGGCGGCTCAGCCGACGAATTCCGATCGCGTGCTGTCTGATGGTGATTTGGGCAGGTTCTTGTCTGGACAGGAGCTATTGGGTCAGCGTAAAGATGGCCACCAAACGGGATCCGTCACCGGTTTCCTTGCGCGAGCATCGGAGTTCGAGGCTCAGAGGCGGCGATTCGAAAAAATGGGTCGGATGGCTGGTGACGTCTTTTTGCCAGTCGGGCCCGGTGCCGTCGTTGGCGTCCTCGCAGAGGGTATTTCCGGGATAGTTTCCACTATCGAGCCGAGAGTCCCGCCATTCTTGTTCGCTCAGGGTGCCGCCTTTTGGCACGGGATTGTGGAATCCGGCATACATGTGGGAGTCCATTTTCGGGTTGTACGCATAGAACATCATCAAACGATGGCGGCCATGTTCCACCGGCAACCCGTAAGCTGCACATAGCTGCGACGACCCGCCGTCGGAATCCACCAACATTACGTTGGTCGTTTGGGCCTCGAGAGTCGTCGGGGGCCCCCAATCGGAAGTCGCATCCCTCGACATCACGTCCCCGGCACCGACATGGGACCCCGACCTTGCCAGAGTGAAATCCGTCTTGTTGATGATCACCATCTGCGTCTGGCACCCACCGGGCGTGAACGTCTTCGCGGTCTCGTCGAGAATCTTGTTGATGTCGATTTTGATATCGAAGCCGCCGCCTTTGCCTTTTGCTTTCCCAGCCATGTTCGTCTCCTATTGGTTAATCTCTTGTCTTCGGCAAAGACTGTATTGAGCAAAGCCTGTGCCGGCTCAAAATCCTTACTTTGTGTTCTGGAGACCGAAAAATAGTGTTCAAAAAGGCCTAGTCACCGTCGGAGTGTCCAATGTCGGAGCGTCCAATATGGGGTCAGCCCAGGGCGCGTGCGACTTGCTAAGATCCTCGCTCGACTCCACCCATTCCTTCGGCTCAACCCACTAGGAGAGCGAGATGTCAGTCCAGGAACCCAAAGTCGTGGTAGTAACTTTCGACGCCTCCACCTTGACCTTTGCGATCAATCCCAATCCCATTTGCATTCCAAACGGCACGACTACACTCTACTTCGCTCTGCAAACCGCCAATCGCGGGCACGCCGAGCCTGCTGAACTACTGGCGATTTTTGAAGACCACCTGATCACTCGGGCGGAGCCGGTCGATCATTGCAAGCAGCTGTGGCAAGTGGAAATCGTCAACGAAGTAGAATATGCAGGTGAAAGTGAAGGACTCGCGACCTATTCCTATACGGTCAGGGTGAAGTACGCCGGCAAGGAATTGGCCCATGATCCGACGGTGATCCTAGAGCCGCCCAACATCGAGCCTCCCGGCGGACCCGATGATCAGACGCCCCAGAGTGCGACCTAGGAGCCCAGCCGAAGCAACGCCTCAAATTCCGGCTCGCCAAGCAAATTTTCGAACCAGGTCAGCCGAAACCAAGCCGGGCCAAAGACCCGGCGTGCTCGTTTTGCGTGGGCCAGGGCAGAAGAAGATTCGCCGATCAACGCGAAGACCAATGACGCTTCGTAGGCCACTTGGGGATGGCTCGGAGCGTCCAACAACGCTTGGTGGATGGTCTCTGCGGCTCGGCGAGGTCGATCGGAATGGGCGAACGCCTGGGCCCGCACCGTCAACAGCTGCCACCGTGAGTTGTCGGTGGACTGCTCGGCGTCGTCGGTGAGCTCGATCACCCGGTCGTAGAGTTCGAGGGCTTCTCGGTCTCGACCCATCAAGAGCTCCGCATCCGCCAGGTTGAGGATCAACGCCGGGTTTTCCGGCGCCGCCTGGACGGTCTGGCGAAACTGTTCGGCCGCTTCATCGAAACGCCCCTGCAACATCAAAGCGAGTCCCAGATTGGCTGCCGGCGCGACGCTCGAAGATGGATTCGACATCTGCCGATAAAGGCTCTCGGCGCGCAGTGGATCGCCCCCGAGCAATTCGAGCTGGGCGAGGAAAGAACGGGCTCGACCGCTGTCCGGGGTGCGCTCCAGAAGTCGCTCCAACGTCGCCCGAGCCGCCTTGGTTTGACCCTGGCGATACTCCATTTCTGCCAAATCCAACAATCCCTGCCAAGCCGGAAAAATCTCCAATTGACGCCGCAAGAGCTGAAGGGCTTCTTCGGCCCGCCCTTCCTTCTCCCACAACAATGCCCGGCGCATGCCGACCCGGATATCCCCCATCTGCAGGGCTTCCAGATCGTCGAGAGCCGCGCGAGCTTCCGGCAACCGTCCCACGTCGAGGCTGAGACTGACCTGCCGGTAGAGGGGCTCCGGATCCCAAGGCAACAGGTTTCGCGCGGTTTTCAACGCCGCAAAAGCCCTGGATAAGTCCTCGGCCTGGCGCGAGTGAAAGTAGATGGAGTGAGCCACGTCCGCAGTCAACAAATGGACCTCGGGATAGGAAGGCGTCTGCTGAGCCAGCTCCACCAGCTCCTCCGCAATCTGTACCAGGGGCCGACTGCCTTGTTTGAAAGCACGACGCAGCTCGAGCAAACGAGAATAAGCCTCGTTTTCGATCGCCGGCTCCACGGCTCCCGGGCGAAGCTCGAATTCGTCGTAGAGGCGCTGGACCCGAGCCCTAACTGCCGTCGACACCAGAAAAAGGTTGCCTTCGGGTAGTTGCATTTCCTCAACACCCAACACCTGGCCGTCGGCGGCTTGGATCCGTTGCAAGACCAAGGAGCAAGCTGCCGGACGACAATCGAGCCGCGGGCTGATCACCTCCTTCACCGACAGGGCCTGCGCCAGCCCGAGGTCGGTTTCGAAGGACGTGTCCAGGCGCTCGGCGGTGACGGGTAAGACCCCTTCCAAGCTCAAGAGGCCCTTGAAAAGAGCCGTACGCACCGCGGCTTGCAACAGCTCGACGTGCTGTGGTTGCCCGGAGACCGCGTCTTGCCCGGAGACGACACCGAACTCGGCAACACCGTGCTCGACAACAGCACCGTTCTCGCCGCCAACAACGTGCTCGCCGCCAACAACGCCGTGGAGCCGGGGCTCACCGACGGCAACATAGATCGCCGTCGTGTTCTCGCCGGACTCGGCGGCGCTGGAATCCACCGCGGTTGCACCGCTTCCCCACCCTTCCGATGATCCGAGATTCCCAAACCGAGGATTCCAAAAATAGACGCTCAGCACCGCGACCGTCACCAAGATCAACACCGAGATCAACCACCCTGCCAAGCGCCCACGACTTGCCCCGGACCCGAAGGGGGAGAAGCTGCTGAGGCTCGACGGCAGGTCATCGGTCCCAAGGCCGGCCCCCGGCTCGGAGCCGACGACCGAATCCCGGGGCGCGGCGGCTCCGAGCACGTCGACTCCAAACTCGTGGTCGAGGGTGCTCTCGTTCGTCGGAAAGGTGGAGCCGAGGGCTAAGGAGGTCGTCAACCGACGCAGATCGGCCGCGACTTGTCGGGCGTCGGCCGGTCTGCGATTTGGATTCTTCTCCAGCAGCCGATCCAAATAAGCCGACACCGAGGGCGGAACGGCCGGATGCAAGGCGCTCGCAGGACGATGGGCATGGGTCCGAATCCGTTCCAGGGTGGTCAATGGGTCCGAGCTTTGAAATGGGCTCACTCCGGTTAGGAGTTCGTAGAGCAATACCCCCAGGGCAAAGAGGTCCGAGCGACCGTCGACTTCGAGGCCCCGGCTCTGCTCAGGGGACATGGCCCGAACCGTTCCCAACACTTGCCCGGTTACGCTCAAGGGGTCCGCCCTCGGCCTCTTGGCGAGCCCAAAGTCGGCGATTTTTGCCTGGCCCGAACCGGTGACCAACACGTTCTCGGCCTTGAGATCCCGATGCACGATGCCTTGGACGTGGGCGACCGACAACGCGTCGGCCACTTGGGCGCCCAGCTCGAGACACTCGGCCACGGGAAAGGGGGTCGGTATCTCCGACAGTGCCCGGCCGTCCACCAGCTCCATGACGATCCAGGTTCGACCTCGCCCACCGTCAAAGACGTCGTGGATCTGCACGATTCCTGAATGGGATAGCGCCGCGGCGGCCTTGGCTTCTTCCCGGAATCGTTGCCGATGTCGATCCTCGATCTCGCGGTCGGCGCGCAGACGTTTGAGGGCTACCCACCGTTCCAGCCGTTGGTCGAAGGCCCGATAGACCTCCCCCATGCCGCCGGTACCGAGCCGACCATCCAGGCGATACGGTCCTACCCGGCCCAATTCTCCCGAGTCCGACGTGCCCGGCTCTTGCTTGGATCGATGGCCCATGGATCGATGGCTCATGAGATCCCGAGCTCGCGCATTCGCTGCAAGAGCCCGTGTTTGGAAACCTCCAATCGTTCCACCGCCTGATCGATATCGCCGTCGACCCCTTCCAAGGCCGCTTCGATTTCCGCTCGTTCGAGTTCGCCGGCCCGTCGAATATTCGGGAATTTATCGATCAATGCATAAAGAGAAGTACGCGAGATGCCGAGGGATCGAGCCGTCGGCATCAGACGCCAGCGGTGCTCGCGCAACGCATCGATCAGCACCGACTCTTCGATTTGCGACGGTTGACGGTGAACGGGCCGAGATCGCTTTGTCGGCGTGGTGGCGACTTCGTCCGGGGGCTCACCAGATCGCCGGTCGCCCGGCCGAGCCGGCCAAGGGCTCTCGAATCCAGGATCTCCGGCAATCTCGTCGACATCGCGAAATTCAACCACCCAATGGCGAACGATATTGCGCAGCTGGCGCACGTTGCCGGGTAGAGGGCTCGCCACCAGCTCGGCCATCAGCGCAGCGGGTAGCCAAGGCCTTTGACCACGCTGAGCGGGCTCCATGCGCTGCTCCCGCCGACAGCTTGTCAGCTCTTGACGGAGGAAATACATCGCCAGCCGAGCGATGTCGTCCCGGCGCGAACTCAGCGACGGCACCCGAATCACCGCACCGCTCAAGCGGTGAAAAAGCGGTGCTCGAAAGCTGCCGTCTTCGACCGCAGACTCCAAATCCGCGTCCGTGGCGGCAACGACACGCGCGTCGATCGACCGGCTGCGATCATCCCCTACCCGCTGGATCTCTCCCGTTTCAAGCGCCCGAAGCAAAAGAGGTTGCACGTCCATCGGCGTGTCACCGATCTCGTCCAGGAAGAGCGTCCCGCCATGGGCGCGACGGAAGAATCCTTGGCGTCGGGTGGCCCCGGTAAAGGCCCCTTGGGTGGAGCCGAAGAGCTCGGAAGCCGCCAAGCTCGAAGGTATGGACGCCATATTGACCGAAACCCACGGCCCGGAGCTTCGGCTCCCCGCCTCGTGCAATGCCCGCGCGACCAATTCCTTGCCGCTGCCGGACGCGCCCAGCACTAAGACCGGTGTCGACAGGTCGCTAACCTTCAGGATGGACTGTCTCAGCCGATGGATCGAATCGCTCTGGCCTATCAATCCGAGATCCCCGCCCGGCCCGACAGGCGTCGGGTCGAAGCGGTGCAAAAGCAGCGCCACGCGATCGTTGAGCAAAATCGTGACCCCACTCTCGAGCTGCTCGGACGTGAGCTCGCGCTCGCCCGTCAAGTCTTCGCCATCGATCCGCACCGCCCCTGCTCGCCGCGAATCCGCATCCTGTAACCCTATGCATAGATCACCCGCCCGCCCACCGGCGGAGATCCAAAGTGGACGTCGACTGAGATGGGGGTCGGCCAGCGGACGAGGAGCCACGAGGCCGGAAAAGGGCTGAGCAAACGTCGGGCTGAGGCGTGAGACCTCGACCTTCTCCCGAGCCGCCAATTGGGTCAGCGGCGCTTGCTCACCGACCCGCGACAGATCGGGATGGGCAATGACGGTCAGTCCCACAATCCGGACATCGTGGGCGGGGCCCGGGGAAGCATGCGTGGTCACCGTGCTGGTATTCAGGTGCAGCTGCCAGGTCTCGGGATCTTTTTCCGGCATGCCGCGATTCTAACCCACCCATCTCAAACCCTAGACGGCAGCTAGGTGGGTGCGGTCCAAATCCCCCAGCAGCGCCGGATCATCCGCTTCTACTTGCCCAACGGCTCGGAAATGGGCATCAAATCGCGAGTCGTCGGCGAGTAGCACGACCCGGACGGAACTCGAAGCTCTCGTCTCCCGCTGGTAGTGCTGTTCTCGACGCTCGATGTATCAGCAAAACGCCGCGCACAATTCCATCCGATTGCTCCACCATGGCACGGATATGACGATAAACCTTCGCTTATGCCCAGCTTGGATGGTGGTTCCGACGACAAACTTACGCTGGAGAAAACAACACCTTTCTAGGAGGACCCGCCATGCCCGCTGCCCAGAACATCCGAGACCTCTTCGCGATCCGCGAGCACAACCGACTCATCCTCGACGCCATCGAAAACGTCACGGGCACTGCTCTGGGCAGAAAGAACGGCACGGGTGATCCTGCCGTGCTGGTTTTTGTGGCTCGAAAAATCGCGTCGGTTTGGTTGCAGAGCCATCAAGTCGTGCCGACCACCCTGACCGGACCTTTGGGTCAGCTGACCTGCCCAACCGACGTCGTCTCGACTGAAACCGACCGGGACTTCTGGCTTCGGACCTTCCGCGACGAGCACGGCGCCGAAGAAAGAGACTTGGAGCGATTCCCTTCTCTGGTGGATACCGACCGCCTTCAGGGAGCGAATCTGAGGCTCCGCGATCAGTTGAGAGGAGCCGGGGACCGGCTGACCCCCGGTTCCAGACTCGGCTATCGGACCCTCGACGATGAATTCTTCCAGGGCACCCTCGCTTGCTTCGCTCGCCATACACCTAGTGGTCGGGAGGGCTTCTTGACCAACTACCACGTGGGGGAATTCGGAGGAAACACGCTCTGGCATCCTGGTTTCGGCGATCATAAAGTCGGCACGCTGCGCCAAGGAATCCGACAGGCGCAAGGCCTGCGAGAGCTTTACGGCGTGCCAATCCCTCCCGACCCACCCAGCACGACCCTGACGGTCGACGCGGCTTTTTGTGAACTCCATCCCGATCTCGATCGTCAACTATTGGATGCCCAGCTGCCCACGATTGAAAACGACCGAATCCAGCGCAGGCCGCTCGGACCGCCTCTCCCACTGGATCCGACAACCATGGGTCCCGTCGGCCGTCGAGTAGTTGGAGTCGGAGGAACCCGAGGAGAGCAAAAAGGCACGGTAGAGGCCGTGGGCGTGGATTACATCGACGACGGAATCCGCTTCATTTGCGACTATTTGATCGTCGGTGAGAACAACGCTGAATTCAGCGATCCCGGGGATAGCGGCAAGTTGATCGTCACTGAGGATCGTCGAGAGCCCCTGGCAATCATGTGGGGAGGTACGTGGGCGAGGTGGAGCCCTGATCAGGACCTGCAAAACTTTACCGACGCCACCGACATCGGCCGGATCATGAATCTGCTCGAAGTCGAGATTCTCGATCGCATTTGAGGATCTACCTCGCCTCCATCTCGGATATAAGGATGGGACCTGCTAAAACGATGGGCAACAAGCCACATCCAACCACGAAGCTCAGCGCATCCGGATCCATACGATAGGACACAAAACCAACGAGAAGACTGGCGCAAAAAGCCCCGAGAAGCCAGTAGACCGACCGTCTGGCAAACCTCCGGACAAACAACCACTGAATGATGCCGAGTAGAAAGTACGAGAGACCGGTCCCGACTGCAAAGTACAAGCTCACTCCGGTCCGGGCCATAGCGATTTCAACCAGTTCTTCTTCAGAGGCGTCCGGGAACTCGGCCATCAGATCTGCGGCAATGGCCATGAATTTCTCCTCGGAGTATCGCGGGAGACTGTATGCATGCATGGTCCCATAGGCCAGTCCCCCCGCTACCAAGGCTCCGAGGAGATTGAGACTCAACCAGGCCAACCAAACGGAGCAGCCTAAGGTGCCTACCTTCGGATTCTCTCGGACCTCTTTTCGCGACTGCGACAAGGCCGAGCTGCGCTGTCCGCTAGCGGATCTCGGGAGGTAAGCTCCTATCAATGCGGCGACCAACGCGGCGACTGCACCGATAATTGCTGCAAGAATTGTGTCGCTCATATCGACCTAATATCGCCCGGAAAGTGGATCTATCACGAGGCACCATCGAACGCGGCAAGCGTGATGGATTGCAACCAAAGGCACGACATTTCTACTCTACTGATGCTATTCGCCCAAGCCGAGAACGAATATCGGCGAGGTAATGCCTAGAGCCACCAAGAGGCCGACAACTACACTCGCCGGAAGCCGGACCATGACTGAACGATCGGCCAACCTTCCCTCTCTTCACGCGATTCTACGACCGTTGCGGCTCGGGTGTGTAACTGTAATTTGACGGGGTTTTATGGCTCGCCGGCCGAGATTTGGTGCCAGCCGAAGAAGATACCTTCCCCCCGCGGCTGTGACGTTCCACCGCTGATGCACCTGTTACAGTGCCACCGTAGGATCCTCGCTCTCGACATGGCACGATCGAGCGGGCACATCATTTAGAGGGAATCGCAGGCGATGACGAATCGGGATCAGCTCAGGGGAGGCCTTAGAGCAGCGGCTCTCCTCCTCGTTGCAGTGCTCGGCGCTGCTCCGGCTGCGGCCCAGGAGCGGGGAGTCCGGCTCGTAGAGGTGCCGAACGAAATTCGAGAAGCGGAAAGCTTCGATGCTTCAGGCTCGGCTGGGCTCTTCGTCGGTGTGCGCCACTTCGACGACACCGACTTCGCAGAAGTTCCTTACGCCGTCGACGATGCGGTGGACTTGGCGTACTTGTTCGCGTTTCAGTTGCGCTTGATCTCGCCGAGACGTCTCGTCCTGGCCTTGGCCGGCGAGCCCCAGAAACCCGAATCTCAAACCCGTCTCGAAACGCTCCTACGCGCCGGTGCCAACCGCCGACCGGCGACCCGACGCGAGATCTTTCGTCAGCTCGAGCGCCTCGGAAAGCGCAGTGAAAAAAAGGGCATCTTCGTCGTGTCCCTGGCGACGCACGGATTCAGTGTTGGAGGAGCTGACTTCTTGAATGCTTCCGACTCCCTAAGACACCGGGTCGAAAGCAGCGGAATCGCCGTGGCGAAGGTCTTCGAAGCGGTGACAGAAGCGCGCTCCCCGAGGCGGCTCTTGCTGCTCGATGCCTGCCGCGAAAAGCTGTCGACCTCGATTCGAGGAACGGATCCCGACGGTGCCATGGGCCGGCAGCTAGCGGATGCCATCGCCGATGCCGAAGGGCTGGCCGTGCTCTCGGCCACCACCCTAGGTGGCTATTCCTACGACGATTCAGACCGCGGCAACGGAGTCTTTACAGCGGCTGTTCTCGAAGGGCTGAGCGGTGCTGCCGGCGCCGACCCGCGTGGGTTCATCACCCTGCAACTCCTGGCGGAGTTCGTGGACCGCGAGGTTCTCGAATGGGTCGAACGTTATCGGCCGAGCCATATCGAGCTCAGTCGCGGCATCAGCATGCGGCTCGAAATGCCGTCGATTACAAACCTACCTTTGTCGGTCGCTCCGGAGCCCGGTGCTCGGGGTCTCCTCAAATCTGAAGCAGAAATTGATTCTTCGATCGCCGATCTTTCCGGAGATTGGATTGGCTTTTTCTACACCTCTCCCCATCTCTATCAATTGGACCTCGCGCTCTTTCCCGTCCACGACAACCGGGAAGGTGGTTACCAGGGCACAATGCGGATTCGGCCCCTCAAGATGCCTCGCAGAACGAATCGCAACACGCTCATGGGGGATCTCGACGTCAAGATTGAATATCGGCACGAGACCGGTGCCCTTCGATTCGAGCCCGCCGGAAAGATGGATCGCACGGGCAGAGCCTCGAAACTGTCTACCGCCGAAGGCGTCTACGTCGAATCGCTCGATTCCTTTGTCGGTGTCTTTCAGCCTTGGAAGCGCACCAGGAATTCCTTCATCTTTTTCGCGCGCAAGGGCAGAGCCGAGCCGCTGATCGCGGCGATGAGCGCCTCCCTAGAGACCAAACGTTCAAGGTGGGTCGTCAGAGGACCCGACAGAGAGCGTGCCAACCAGTGGGCGGATCGGTATGTCGAAGAATTTCCCGGCACCTCTCCAAACAACATCGTCATCAATCGGTTGATGGTCCATGCGACGAAACTCTATCGCGACCGAGACTTTGTGCCGTTTTTCGGCAAGCCCTACGACCAACTGAGCGGTAGAGAGCGCACCGCGATCGAGCAGGCCCTGCGTAAGAGGGACCCCGTGGACGGCGACACCAGAAATTCGTTCGCTGCTTTGGGACTCTCCACCTCTTACGTCCCTTCGATTACCGTTGCGGTCCGCGCCATGCGAATCACCGACGTTTGGCTTCAAGAGAGATCTCGCCAAATCGAGCATCTGCCGCTCGACGCAAAATCACGCCCGCTCGCCGAGGCGATTCTGGCCCAGGCCGAACGAATGCATCCCGCCTTCTGGCCGAGCGAAATCGAAGCGCTGCGGGCTCGGGTAACCGAGGTGTCGACGGCGACCGACTGATGTGGAACCTAATCGCATTCGCCGGCGCCGAATCGAGCCGTTTTCCGAGAGCTCAAGTGATCATTGAGCTCTGTTCCTTAGACGACTTTTTGACCGTCGGTCCGCAGCGACCTCACAATCCGGAGCCCCGGGCGTGGTTTCGCCTCTGGCGGGTCGAGCTCGGTAGCTTCCAAGGGTGCCCGGCATCGCGCCGAATAATTGTAAACTTCAGAAAAGGATAGCGTTATCGGTCTCTCAAGCGATCGCCGAGCCCCCGCCGAGCCGCCAATGGAACCAACTTGACGGGCCGCTTCCAGCCGAAAATCTTCGCATCGGGGGGTGCTTAAGTATCGCTTGAGCTCCGGCCTAGAATTCACTTGACGTTGACGGCCCTCTCCGGGCCGGCGTAAGGTGTCTCGATAAGAATCCACGAGGTCACCTATGAAGAAATTGGAAATCTCTCCGCCCGAGGCTCTCGATCAGCCGGCACGCCCCACGGAACGGTCCAAACGCGACCTCCACTTGGTGCGTGTCGAAGAATGCACCCAAATCGCTTCGGCCATCGAGAGTGAGCTCCAGTCGAAAGAAAGATCGTTGGCGCTCACTTTTGCCAGGTCCATCGCGCTCGCCTGGCTGCCGCGTACCAAAACCACGGAGCATACCGTGGTGCGTGAGCTTCAGCTCGGCACCGGATTCAAGATCCGGGTCACCTACACAGCCGCCGGTGGGTCCAAAATGCCGTTCGGCGAGGATCGCTTCGTGCTCGCGGGCATTCAGGACCTGGCGGTCAAACAGGATTCCGCGCGCGTGAGCTTCGAGAACGTCGGCGATCTGCTGAAGGAATTCGGCCTGTCCCGCTCCGGCAGCCAATACCGGGACCTCCGGCAACGATTGAACCGGCTCAAGGGCCTGAACGTCGACATCGAACTGATCGACGGCAACGACCGGCATCACGACATGGTGGTCGGCGTCGGCATGCGGGTCATCGAGGAATGGGCGATGCCCACCCGTCGACGCCTGGCCGCGGAAGGATCCGGGCAGCTGACGATCGAGGGATCTCCCTATTACGTGCAAATTTCTCAACAGCTGATGAACTATCTTCGATCGTCGGAGAACCAGCTCATCGTGCGGATGGATTTGCTCAAGAAGTTCGTAAACCGGCCCCTCGGTTGGGACTATCTCGTGTTTTTGGCCCATCGCTGTGGGGCCGCCCGCTCATCCAGTATGGTGCCCCACTCCGTGCTGATGGACATGTTCAAGTCGGGCAACCAATCCGACAGCCGGACGATCGAGACCCTACGCGGATTCCACGAGGAGATCATGCTGGCCACAGGCCACCGCTTGGATGCGCGCATCGTCGAAATGGAGCCCATCCGCAACCCCAACGGTGGACGCCCCAGGAAACAATGGGGCCTGCAGGTGGGCCCCAGCCAGACCCTGATCACTTCGGGCAAGCGAGAGCCGAGAGAATCGTCGGCACGTTCGGTCGGCCGCTCCTGAAGCCGAGAATTGAGGTTTAGACCCTCCAAATACGAAGATTGAGGTTTAGACCCTCCAAATACGTAAATCCATCCCTAAGGCTCTTTTTCAGCCTGGTTTAGGCCCTCCAAATACGAAGTCTGCTGGGGTTTAGACCCTCTAAATACGAAATCCTCAGACGTTTAGACCCTCCAGAAACGAAGCAAGCTCACCCAATTCAAGCTTCGAACCGATTTCCGTTCCCTAGGGCCGGGCGGCCGCCGGCAACCCCCACAGACCCTGCCCAGCTCCGCCGGCAACCCTCACAAATCAGGCCGAAAATCATCTAATTCCCCGCAGCTCGGAGGTCGTTTCGCTTCTGTAGGGTCTAAACACAGGCTCGCAGCTTCCTCCGCCGACCTCGGAACTCGCCAAGTTCCGGGATCTTTCGTATCTCGAGGGCCGAAACCCTTTCGAATTTCGAGGGTTTAAACCCCCGCGGACCCTTCTGGAGAAGGACGACCAAACCCTGATCTTCGTATTTCGAGGGCCTAAACCCAAGAATCCCTCTAGGAAGCACGGCGGTTTCGTATTTCGAGGGTCTAAACGCTCTTCAGATCCATCTCTCGAAGAGAGTTACGGTTCCTCGGAGAGCATCGCTGTGGAAAACTGAGGTTTTTCTGTGGAAAAACACCGAAATTCTGTGGAAAAACCTGTGGAAAACTGAGGTTTTCAACAGACTTCCAGGGATAAAACCTCCTGAATCTGTCGTATCTCCAGGGTCGAAAACAGGGGTCGTTTTCGACGTTCGAGGGTTTAAACCCTTGAACTTTTCGTATCTCCAGGGCATAAACCCATTCGTAAATGCTGATTGCAAAAGACTTGCAGCCCGTACAAGATCTTTCAATATTCCTGATCAAGATCTCGAGAACAGTATCCGCAGAAGCGGCGGCTAAAGAATTCGCTGAACCGAAATTTCAAAGTCGAGCTAACCACAGCGTCCACAGCCTCTGAGGCGCCTCAGACGTCGATCGTGACCCTTACCCTACCCGAGGTACCCGAAAGCCGAGATCGTCGGCTTAGGAAGGGCCCTGGACTCCCCCGGAGGTAAGTTTGAATCGTTTGCTCGTTCCGCCGGAGAATTTGGAGGTCGGCTGTTTCCCCATCATCCAGTTATTCGTCCCGTATTGGAAACGGGGGTAATATGATGGCATGAGGTAATGAAATCATGGTGTCGTGGCGCCATGGTTCCTATCCGCGAGGGCCTGCTCACCAAAGCTAGGAAATCATGCTTGCGACGTGGTTTGCTGTGATGAAGGTATGGCGGAATAGTGGCATGACATCGTAAAGGTACGATTGGGTGAATGTCGCAGAGTAGGCAAGGTATACATTTATGAAAGCATGAAGTCATGAAGTTTGAGTGGCATGGAGCGATGGAACTATAAAGTAAAGCGGGAATAGAGTCAGGACTTCATGCGGGCATCACGTCATGCAGGAGTGATGGCAGGCAGGAGTGATGGCATGCAAGATAGATGTCATGCAGGAGTGATGGCATGAGTGGAGAAAGAGGTTCAGTCATGAAATCATCGCGTAATGGAGGCAGGCGGGCATTAGGTCATGCTTGCATTGCGTTTTGAAATCATGCTGTTAAGTAGTGGTAGCGGCATGCAAGCATTCCATGTTTATTGCATGCAAATGTGATTGATTGACGGCATGACGGCATGACGGCATAACGGCATGACGGTATTCATGCATGACGTTATTTAGGCATGGCATGATTCAGTCATAAGGTGATCGAGGCATGAATGTCTGCTGCCATGATTGCTAGCCTCCATGGGGCATTCATTGCATGTCAGCTTAATTTCATGACAGCTTGGCGCGATGACCTTGTGCTTTCATGACGCCAAGCTGCTCGAACAGCATGAAGTCATGGGATGACGTCATGCTGTCAGTAGGGCATGAATGCATGGAGCGGTTCTGTGATGGCGGTGCAGTTTCATGACATCATTAGCCAATAGCGCCATGAATATATCGCGTGATGATTTCAGTCCATCATGATGTCATGTTGTCGTGATGCCATGTTGAATTGAAAGCTCGGCCGAGTGAGCTGAGACCGTCAACCCGACGGACATGGGCGTGTGATCACAACCGTGCTCGTCTTGCCCTACCCACCTCAGAAACCGAGGACCTGAGATTGAAGATTTTGGCCGTATTGTCGAATAAGGGTGGATCTGGAAAGACCACCGTGACCTTGAGTCTTGCCGTGGCGGCGGTGGAAGCCGGAATGAGCGTGGCCGTCGTCGATTTGGACCCCCAGTCGAATTCCGCGGATTGGGGAGACAGTCGCGAGGCCGACAGCCCGGTGGTGGTGTCGGCCCAGGCGGCCCGATTGGGCCCGGTCCTGGATGCGGCGCGCGAGAACGGCGTCGATCTGGCGGTGTTGGATACCGCGCCCAGATCGGAAGAAGCTGCGTTGAAAGCGGCCCGAGTGGCCAATTTCACCTTTCTCATCGCACGACCGTCGATCCACGACCTCCGCGCCTTGCGCTATTCCAAGGACCTACTGGACCTCGCCAAGGCCCCGGGGGCCGTGTTGCTGAACGGGGTTCCGCACCAGGGCTCCCACGGCGACGAAGCCGAGGCGGCGCTCCAGGGATGGGGGCTGGAGGTGGCGTCGGTTCGAATGTCCCAGCGGGCCGCCCATTACAACGCCGCGGCCGGAGGCATGACGGCCATCGATTACGAGCCGAAGAGTCGGGCCGCAGAAGAGTGTCGAGAGGTGCTGCGTTGGGTGTTGGCGCGCGAAGAAATGAAGGGCTGAGACGCGGCCGATCGACCGCAATGCCCGGTTGGCTGACCCAACGAGTTGACTGACCCAACGAGTTTGAACGAAAGACGAGTTTGAACGAAACGCGGAGTGGAAAGGATAGCGAGATGGCGAGAAAGCGAACTGCATTGAACAGCGCCCTGAAATCGGCGGCCACCGGACGGCCTCAGCCGGAAGAGGATCCGAAGCCCTCACCCGAAACGCCGCCGCCGGCGGAAGCACCACGGCGATCGGCGACCCTACGGCCCGAAGGCAAGGCCATCGAGGTCCTGAAACCGCTCACCACGAGGGTGAATCAAGGGGTCCTCCAACAGCTGAAGGTGCTGGCCGCGGAACAGGATCGACCGATCATGTACATGGTCGGTGAAGCGATCAACCTACTGTTCGAGAAATACGGAAAACCACCGATCGCCGTAGAACAGCCTCCCGGAAGAAGTTCCTGAGTTGAGAGACCGAACCAGGGAACACGGATCAGTGCCGCTTCCGCATCGCGATCCCAAACATCGGCGGTCGACCCTCGAGAACCGCCACGGACAGGCGCCACGGGCTGGAAGCCCGAGGCTAGGCGCCCCCGGCTACACTTGCCTTGCCCCTGACGGGGCTGCCCGGAGTGGGACTGGATCTTCGATGTTCCTCCATGATCCCCGACGCGTCCTGCATGCAGATCGAGGCAGGGTCGCTCTATAGGAAGCGCCATATCTCCTGCTACTCTTGAGACGATTTTCCAGACGGAATTCGAGAAGATCTTCCAGGAGGTTCCGAAGGGGAGGGATCCATGCCATTTCGAATCGACAAGTTGTCGCCGCGGGAATTCGAGGAGCTGTGCCTGGCGCTTTTGGCGGCCGACGGGCACGAGGTCCGTCATCTCGGGGCGGCGGGTGCGGACGGGGGATGGGATATTCGCTCGGTCGACCGCGAGGGCCGTGTTTGGTGCGTGCAGTGCAAGCACGTCAAGAAGCTCGAACACCCGGCGGCGGTGCGCGAGATGGTCAAAGTGCTCGACGGAGAAGGGCCACCTCCCGCGATCTGGGCGGTGGCGGCAACCTTAGACCTGAGGGCCGGCCTGGAAGCGAAGCTGATTGAGGCGGCCGCCGGGCGTTGTGAGATCCGATGTTTCGGAAAATCGGACCTGGAGCTGTGGATCGAGAAATATCCGCGGGTTCGGGATCGCTACTTCGCCGGTGACGAGCCCCACGTTCGTATCGCCTATTTGAGCGCCTGCAAAGCGGATCGGGACCTCGCCGCCGTGTTGCGACGGGACCTCCGACTGCTCTTGCGTCGGAGGGTGGGCGCCAATTGGGACGTGTTTTGGCACGACCCCACGGAAAGTGGGCTCAACCAATCGTGCTGGTGGTTATCGGCATTCGCGAAACGGACACCTTCGAGGCGGTGAAGCGCGATGGAGTCGGCTACGTGCTCGACGAGTGGGTCACGCTACGCGATCCGGTCGCGGTGGAGGATGTCGAGCTACAGATCGGGCTGGGGCAAACGGCGGTGCAGGTGACGGCGGACGTAGCGCAAGAGGCTCCGGACGCCTACCGTGTAGCGGTGCGAGTGCGTCGGTGAGAAAAGGGGTTCTGTCCGTCCTAGGCCTGCTATAATGGGAGGGAACGGAACGGCCCCGAGGCTTGCGCCTCCGGGGCCTGTTGTTGGATTCGCCTAGCCGGTTTCTAGGTCAGCCGGGCGGACAGCAGCTACCGAGGGCCACAAGGACGCCGAGGATTTCGCACAAGTGTGCTATCACTTGTAAATGCGCTCGGTGGCCTTGTGGCTTTCTTTTACAGATCGGCTTTTTTGCCATGCCCATCTCTGCATCACCACCTTCCAGGGCAAGAGTTACCAAAGAACTGTAGCAGACGAACCTCTCAATCTACATTACGGTGAACATTTCAATTCCAGGAAATGATTAGAACGGTTTTTCAACGGTTCCTTTCTGCTTTGATGTGCAGCGAATAATTCTTTATATTCTAGCCTGTGGCCTGGTGGGTCGCGCCTTTTCTGCACGCAAACCATCTCTGCGCACACAAGCACCAAGTATTGATACAGGTTTAACGGAATGGAGGAGGGTGGTGGGGAAACTGGCTCCTTGCGGGGAACTCACTGGCCACAGACGTGCTTATTCTGTCCATCTACACCGGACATTCAGGTTGGAAACCTAGGAGATTCGCGCAACCCTCGGTAAACCGAGGGCATGGAACACACCGCACCCGATCTCCTGACCGTCTACGTCCCCCCGCCCGAGCCCCTGCCCGAGTTCCTCGCCGTCCGTTGGGCCGACGGGCAGCCCCTCAAAGCTTGGTTCGATGGCGGCGATCCGTTTCCTGAGCTCGAGCCCGAGCACGGGATGGCGTCTAGCCCCTTCCCTGCCGGTACCGATCCCGGGCACGCCCTCGCCCGCACGTTCGTGGTCCAGCACCTCGCCTGGCCGGATGCCCTGTATCTAGCCTGGGCCGATCCGTTCGTCGGGACTGCCGGACGCGTCATGATCGCCGAGCTCGTCTCGCGCACCGTCACTGCTGTCGAAGCATCCGCCGGCGCGGCTATTCGGCTTTATGCACGAGCCGACGGACGCATTTACTGGCGCGAGAAGGCGAGCGGTAGCACGGTCTACACGATCCGCCGCGTCGATCCGGCCGTGGGATTTCCCGAGACGGTGGTCGCGTTCTCGACGAACGGAGGCGGATCCACCCTCGAAGCGTGGCACCGGGACCATTTCGTAGCGCCCAGCGGGTCCAATATGGCGATTTGCGCCTTGGATACGGCTGTGGTCACCACCATGGCCCGGCTCGGCACCGGGGCCACCCCTCCGCTGCCGGCGACCGCACCGCCGAGCGCGGAATACGACCCCCTCCCTGGGATCGGATCGTCTGCGGGGGGAGGGGCACCTATCAGGCGGAAAACTTCGCTACTCGGGCGAGACCGCACAGGGGCTCTACCAGGTGGGGCAGATCCCTTTCAGCTCCGGGGCGGCGGATAGCGCGTTCGACCCATCCCTACCGGCTCACGGACGATGGAACGCGGACGGGGACGCGCTATTTGTGTACACCGTGCCCGCCTACGGCGCGGGCAAGTGGTTCGATCCGCGTTCCCCGGCGACGGCCGACGTCAACGCAGAGCTGATCTACACCCAATCCATCGGCGGGATAGCCGGTGCCGGCACCGAGCCGCACGTCGTCTTTCCTCTCGGCGCCCCGGCCCCCTGGAGCCTCGAATAATTGCATCCGTTCTTTCCTGGCTCGACCCCGGCACCGGCGAAGCTCCTGATCTCACCTTTACCGGGCTCCTACCCAGTGCACCCTCGGCGGTGCGAACCCTTCACCTGGTGAACGACGCGGCCGGCTCGACGGCCGAGCGGCTCGAGCTGATGGCCCTGGCCAAGCATGCAGGGGATACCGACTTCCGAGCGGAGGGATTGGCCGTGCTCGACCATCGAGCGGTGCAGGTCCGCTCCGAGGGAGGGGCTGGCGGCCGCTCGGCGCGGCTGGCGGGCAACCCCCTCTATTTGACCCTGACCGCCATGTTGCTGGAGCAGGGCGAGTCGCCCGAGCCGAATCGTGCACACCTCTACCGTCAAGTCTTCACCCTGCTCCTGGAAGGCAAGCACAAACACAAAGGGGCTCGGCCCATCGAACGCCCGGTCTTGGTGCGAGAAGCCTTGCAGCGGCTGGCCTACAGCCTGACCGTGGACAACTGGGACACCGAGCCCCGGCCGGAGCTGGTGGAGCGGTTCTACCTGCCGGAGCACGAGCAGATTCGCGACCAGGTGCGCAAGACCTCGCCGCGCTGGGAAGGGGACCTGCGCCACTTTCTCGACGATGTGGCGGAAAAAGTAGGCATCGTGGGGCCCCACGACGGCGTGGACGCGGATTGGCGCTTCGGGCATCGAACGTTCAAAGAAGCGCTCACCGCTGAATTCCTGGCGACGATGCCGGAAGAGGAATTGTTGGAGCAAGCGTCCGGGCTGGCGGAGCAAGAGAGCCGCTGGGCAGAGCCCTTTGCCTTGCTGACCGGCCAAGTCGCGGAGCCCGATGCCCTGGTCCGGCGACTGGTGGAGGCCAACCGCAGCCTGGGCCTGCGGGCCTTGGCCACCGCCCAAGCCGTCAGCGACAAGACTCTGAGCGAGATCCTGGACCTCACCGACGATCCAACCGAGCGCTCCCAGGTCTTCGAGCAGCTTCCCTCCTTGCTCGACGACCCGGATAGAGCCTTGCACTTGATCGATCGCCTTCGTCGGCAAGCGCGCGATGGTGAGGATCTCTTTTGGCTCTATCGAGCGATGGGGGAAGTGGGGGAGTCGTCCGAGCAAGCCGCGCCCAAAGCCGAGGCGATGCGGTCGACCTTTTTCAATCGCATCCCCGCTCCGGATCCGCAGCTTTTCAGGACCTTCCGAACAGCTTCCGGCGAGGAGAAAGGCCTTTGGTGTGAGGTGAAGGCCGGAACCTATTGGGTGGGCAGCCCCGAGGACGAGCCGGGACGTGACGACGATGAGGTGCGCCATCGAGTGGTGTTGGAGCAGCCGTTTTGGGTTTCGGCCGTTCCGATCACCAACCTTCAATACTCGGTCTTTGATGAGGCGAAGAAATTCATCAGGGTGGAGGGGATCTCGGAGGAAGAGCTGGCTCATCATCCTCGGGCAGGGGTGAGCTGGTACGAGGCCGTTTCCTTCTGCCAATGGCTGTCGACCCAAGTTGACCTGAACGGGGCGCGATTGCCTAGCGATGCCGAATGGGAGGTGGCGTGCAGGGGCGGCACGGAAACCGCCTATTGGCGCGGCAACGAGGTTTCGGATTTGGACCGAGTCGGTTGGTACGACGCCAACTCAGGCGACCGGACCCACCGGGTCGCCGAGAAAGAGCCGAACGATTTCGGGCTTTACGATGTGCACGGCAACGTCTTGGAGTGGGTCTCCGATCCAGGGGACTTCGAAGCTCTCAAGGGCCGAGCAGCCGATGGCCGGTTCCCGGTCGATCCTGCCGATCCACCGGCAGATCTTGCCGCCGCCTCCCCCCGCGTCGGCCGCGTGATCCGCGGCGGCAGCTTTTGGTACACCGCTCGGTGGGCCCGGTCTGCTTTTCGGAACTGGAACGACCCGTGGTACCGGTTCGGCAGCTTGGGCTTTCGCGTCTTGCTGCCTTTCGCCCCTAGCGACCCTTGAGCCGAGATCATAGATCCTTGAAAACGGTAAGGATTTGCGGTCGGTCGGTAGAATCGGCCGCCGGCTCGGCAAGCCCGTAGTAGCGTCTAGTCCGTCCAAATCAGAGAGAGCCGCTTCGAACATAAGTTTCTTGCGCTCGGAGCGCCGACCGTCCGCGCCGGTGGTCGCGGCAGATCTTGCCGCGTTCGACCGGCGCTCGGACGTTTTTGCCGCTGAAGGTGGGTTCGGACGGCAGTTTCTTGCCGGGTTTGCCGGCCCTTCGGAAACCTCCGGTTTCCCGTGCCGACGGACCGGCATGGATGTCCGAGACCGGCAAGTGACGGTGCTCAGACCAACAAAACCCCGACCGACGAGGCGATCGAACGATCGAGATCGAGGCGTGGGGGTCGTCCGAATGGGTCGAGGGCGCGGGCGAGGGTGCGCTGGAATCGTCGGGTGGCGCGGGGTAGGGCTTCGACGTCGTCGCGCCGAATCCGGTAACCGAGGGCGTCCAGGGTGCCACGGCAGGAGAGGATGCGGGCCTCGGGGTGTTTCAGCCGCAGCCCACGGTGGTCGAAAAGCCATTCGGCCACCTGCCCACGCCACCGACGCAGGTCGGCCCTACGGTTACCGAAAAGAAAGAAATCATCGACATAGCGCAGGTAACCCGGGACTTTCAGCTCCCGCTTGAGCCAATGGTCAAAGGCGTTCAGGTAGAGATGGGCGGCAAAGATCTGGCTGGTATACGAACCGACCGCCAGACCGCGGCCGGGAGGTGGCCAGTCCGGATCGAGAGCGGCCGAGCGGCGATCCTGTGTACCAGGTCTGTACCCAAGGCAACGAGAGCCGGGGCGCCTAGCCACAGAATTCATTCTGTGGCGCTGTGGTGATCGAGAGACACTACAGAATTCATTCTGTGGCGCTGTATCGATCGGAAATCAGGTCTTTGACCGAGCCCGACCACAGAATAAATTCTGTGGCTACCGTTGCCTTGTGCCTTCGGCACGGCCCAGAAGAACCACCGATATCCCCCAACCAAGCCAGGGGAACGAGGAGAAGGGGCAAGAGCCCGACCTCGAAGGGGCGCACTCCAAAAGGCATTCTTGCCTTCGGTAGAATCACGAAGCGGACAACATTTATGGGTTGAGTCCAAGATTGAAACAGCCCAGCGGGCAAGCTGCATCCCTTGAGGTGATGAGGCGCGGCACGGAGAGAAACGTTTTCGGAATGAGAGCATCCAGGCATCCGACGTGAAGACAGATCACATCCGGCAAATCCGCCGCGTCCAGGAGAAGCTCACCGCGGCCCGGCGAGCCGATCCGGAGCTCCGAGTGTTCGGTGCGAGCCGCCACCGTTACCAACTTGGACCACCGATGAGAGAATCTGCAGTCGCGTTGTTTGAAAGAGGTGGGCGTCACCCTACCGTCGAGCTATCGAGTCTTCTTGACGGAGATCGGTAGCTCGAAGTCGGGAACCCCAGGAGCGGGTCCCTTCTATGGCTTAGTCGCCTTGAGAGATTCGCTGGACGAGGTTCTGGGCTCGTCGAGAAAGTTGGTGCAACGGCCTGCGCGGCTCCGACCGGATATGCCGCGCAGGGAGTGGAGCAAGCTCGTCGAAGGGCTTGTGGCCGACGAGGGGAGTCCTATGGGAGACGAGCTCACTGAGGAGGACTACGATCGGCGGTTCAAGGAGGTCTTCCAAGGCACCATGATCCTGGGCGAACAAGGGTGTAGCTTCTACCACGCGCTGGTGCTCACCGGAGATCACCGCGGCCGGGTGCTCAACCTCAACATCGATCTGGGTGATCCGCCCATTTTCGCTTATGAAGAGACATTTCTCGATTGGTACGAACGTTGGTTAAATGAGGTGATCTCGGGAGATCTCTCTCACCGACACGCCGGATGGTTCGGTTACACCCGAGGCGGTACCGGGTCCGAGTTGCTGCACGGTTTCCGAAGAACGGGCGACGTCAGCTACCTCAAAGGGCTGCTTTCAAAGGCGTGCTTCACGTCGGAATCTCTCGACGAGCTTGAATCCGTGGTCGACGTGCTCGACGGAGAAGCGCTCTCGACAGCGATTGGCGTCCTGGCGAGATTCGATCCTGAACGCGCCGAGCCGTGGCTCAAGCGACAGCTCGCGGCTGATCCGTTGGCTGTATTCCAACGGGTGCACTGGTACGGCCAGTCATGCACCGAAGCGTGGGCGGAAGACATCAAGAACCTGCTCTCTCAGGATGTCGAGAACCTGGAGCTCTTCCGATTCCTGGGCTATGTCGCTGCGAAATGCCGAACCGATCTGTCCGAGGTGTTCGAGCCATATCTCCGACACACCGATTCGGCCTTCCGACAGCAAGCTGAATACGCTCTCCGGAAAATTAGCTCTGGCATCCGGGCGATCAACGACTGAAACGAGATCCCGTGGCATACCCGGAAATAGGGGCTCACACCTCCAGTTGGGTGCGGTCGACCCGGGACCCGCTCCCAGAAGTGTCGAAAAACTCAGGATCTACGGGGATTATTGGATCAAGAGGCGGAAAGCGCAAAAAGCGCGCTTGCCGAGCCGGCGGCCAAATCTGCCGACCGACCGCAAATTCTTACCGTCTTCAAGGATCTATGATCTCGACTCAAGGGTCGCTAGGGGCGAAAGGCAGCAAAACGCGAAAGCCCAAGTCGACGTTCCGGACCCCCGGGTTCCAGTGGTTCCGATAAGCAGACCGGGCGAACTGAGCGGTGCCCCAAAAGCTGCCGCCGCGGAACACGCGGCGGACGCGGGGGGAGGCGGCGGCAAGATCTGCCGGGGTTTCGGCAGGATCGACCGTCAGCCCGGTCGCCTGGCGTGAATAGTCCTTCCAAGGACTCGCCGTCCACTCCCAGACGTTGCCGTGCACGTCGTAGAGGCCCCAGGAATTCGCGGGTTTCTCACCCACCGCAAGGGTTGAGCGTCCGGAGTTACTTTCGTACCAGCCGACCTTCGCGAGATCGGCTTCGGTATCCCCGTTCCAGTAGGCGGTGGACCTATCGGCTCTGCAGGCGTATTCCCATTCCTCTTCAGTCGGCAGCCGGGCTCCTTTGAAGTCCCTTTCTTCGGCCAGCCAGTGACAGAAGGCCGTCGCATCGTCCCAACTGACTTCTACAACCGGATGGTCCGGTCGATCCGCGTTCGCCTTCTCGGGATCAAAAGCTCCGAATTGGGCATTTGTGACCGGAACCGCCGACATCCAGAATGGCCGTGTAATCTCCACTTGGTGCCTCGGTCCTTCACGGTCGTGTCGGCCTTTCTCGCCCTCTGGGCTGCCGATCCAACCCGTTCCGGCTGGAATCTCACACCAAAGATCGAGCTCACCGTCCTTTGTTTGGACGATTCGGAACAGATCCGCCGGGATCGGCTTGACGATGCGCCCCTTCCGTTTCTGGGGTCTCTTCGGGGGTGCCGGCTTTCGAGGCGGCTCGACGATCTGTTTTTTAGGGGCCAAGCCCGCCCGCAATTCCGCGCAAAGCTCGGAGGCCGACGCCGGACGAACCTCCGGGTCCACCGCCAAAGCCCGTGTCAGAGCCCCTAGGGCCCCCTCAGGCAGCTCAAGACTCTCCAGGTAGGCCTGGCGCTCGATCAGAAAGAGCGGCCCCAGCTGGCTGCCCTGGAGCGCGAAAACGAGGGTGGCCGCCAAGGAGTAGACGTCGCAGGCGGCTTTGGCGGTCGCCGCGTCGCCCATGGTCTCCGGTGCCGCGAAGAGGTACGAGCCCATGCCGGCACGGGTGCGAGTCAAACCGGTGGTGTCGGCGGCGCGCACCAAATCGAAGTCGGTGAGCTTGGGCACTCCGTCCTGACCCAAGAGAATGTTCGCCGGCTTCACGTCCCGATGCACGAGCCCCAGGGCATGGGCGTCGTCGAGGGCCAGGGCGATTTTTTCGAGCGCATCGAGCCGGGCGTCGAGATCGAGCCGCCTCTCGATCACCGCCCGCCTGAAATCACCACCGTCGACGTATTCCATGACGAAATAGGCCCAGCCGTCGTCGATGGCGGGAGCTCCCAGCACTTTCACGATGTGGGCATGGTCGAGCCTAGCCATCTGACGAGCGCCGCGGAAGAGCCGCTCCCGACGCTCTTCGCTGGCGCTGAACTGACCGTGCAGCACCTTAATCGCCACTTGAGCGTCTTTACGGCGATCGTGAGCCAGCCAAACCGTCGCGAATCCGCCTTGCCCGAGAGGGTGGATCAGCTGGTAGCGACCGTTACCGAGAAACTCACCCGGATTGAGCTGGGGTCCGTGACGAAGGATGCGCTTGAGATCGAGGATCCGCGTGTCGATGGCGGTGGTGTCGAGCTCGCTGAGCAGCAGCGTTTCGCGCGACTTGAAGGCACCAGAAAGCTCGGTGGCCGCCTCGCGGGCATGGTCGTCGCGGAATTTGGGGCGAGGGAAGCTGTCGAGAGCCGCTGGAGGCAGAGGGACTTGGCTTCGATCGAAAGCCGGCAGGACCTCGGCCTTTGGCATTGGGTCGTCGAAATGTCCGGCGACTTCCTGCGCGAATTCCGACAAAGCGCGGCTCTGGGACGGATGCTCGGTCAGCGGAACGGCGTCCGTCGGCCGCATTTGCATCGACGCGAGCCAATCGCTCCGCGGCCACGGGCAGGCATCGGCGAGCAACGGCATCAACCGCACCCCCTCGGAGCCACGCCGCGCGAGCAGCCGAGGTATCTCTTTGCGTTGAATGAAGTCCGACGCCAGGAAATCGGCGGTGACCAAGAGAATCGCCACCGAAGCCCGGTCGAGAGCCTGCTCGATCTCGGCGAGCCAAGCATCCCCGGCGCCGATCTGACGGTCGTCCCACAGCTCGACCGGCGCATCTACCCCGAAAGCAGCTCGGAGCTGGACCAGCAGTCGATCCTTCCAAACCTCGTCGGCGTGGGCGTAACTGATGAAAACGCTCGGTCGGCTTCGGTCCACGGTCACATTGCATCCCTCCGAGCCGATTCTACCTGGGAGGTCGTCGATTCGAGGTCCTGAATCCGCTCACCACGCGGGTGAATCAAGGGGTCCTCCAACAGCTGAAGGTGCTGGCCGCGGAACAGGATCGACCGATCATGTACATGGTCGGTGAAGCGATCAACCTACTGTTCGAGAAACCGATCGCCGTAGAACAGCCTCCCGGAAGAAATTCCTGAGTTGAGAGACCGCTGGCGTAGCCCTGGTGAACGTCGGGATCGGGGCCGATCACCGAAGCGCCCTGGAGGTCATGTCTCGACGAGCGGCCTGCTCTGCGAGGGCTTCGGGACCGTCGACATGCACGGTGCAGGGTTCCGTCGGCCGCCCGAGCACCCAGGTGATGCCGGCGGGTAGGCCGCGCACCGGATCGCGGCCGACGTCGAAGCGGTATCGACCGCCGGCGCCGGCCTGTTCGACCGCCCGCTCGGCGAGTTGGCGGAGTTCCTCGACCGTGTAGCAGCGGGCGCAGGAAACCCAGCCGTCCCACATGACGACTATCGGCACCATCGGCACGATCCAGGTCCAGAATAGCCGGCTCCAGCGGAAAGGTCGCAGAAAGGGCGCGGCGCTGAGGCTCACGAGGCCGATCCAAGGCACGAGAAGAAAGTCGGTCAGGCGCCGCGCGGCCGGCTCAAAAACGGCTAGGCCGCGTCCATCGACGGCGCAGTCGGCGAGGATCGAGACGGCCTCGTGCGGGCGAAAATGGTGCAGACCGGCGAAGCAGGTGCGCAGACCGTTCAGCTCCGGCGGAACGGCACGGGCGTCGAGCGGCTCGGATCGATAGCGCAGACGGGGCGAAAGGTCGCGCGCAAGCTCGGGATGGGGGTGAAGGTCCGTCAGCAGCACGTCCACCTCGACGCCCTGACTCGCGAGCACTTCGATCAGCCGGACGAGCGGCCCCGAGCTGCCTGAGCACAAATCGAGAATGTGCGTTTCCTCGGTCGCCTCGAGCATGGCGCGCAACTGCTCGGCAACGCGAGTACGATCGAGCAGGACCGAGAAAACCAAGCGCAGGCAGTCGGTAGCGTAAGCGCGCACGGACGCGGGCAGCCACGGTTGGTCTTCAAGCTCGAAGAGATGCAGGCGGGGCATGGCGGGGAGACTATCTCAATCTATCCCCCGCGCGGACGAGGCCGGCTCTCCTGAAGCCCGTGGCCGGGCTGCACAACCAGGGCTCTAGTCTGAGGACTCGGCCCCCGGCGGGGCTTCGCTCCGCAAGGCTCGGGAGGCGGCTCCGGGAGCGTCCGCCGAGGTTGGATTGAGCTGCGAGCCCGGGCGCTTCAAGAGCTTCGCCGGGGCCTGCCCGACCACTCCGCGACGGAATCGATCTCGATCGATCCTCAACCGGAATCCCACATTCCGGCTCTCGAGGTCTTCTTCGCCGTACCAAAAGTGACGCCACTTCTTGCGGCCATAGCGAAAGAGGTCGTCGATCAAATCGCCGAGAACAAAATACGAGGCGGCCAACAAGATCAAGCCCAAGAGCAAATCGTAGCTGTCGATGTGGGGCACGTTGAGCCTCCTTTCACCCAGGATAGCTTACGGCCGGCGCAGGCAGATATTCGGATTCGTGATTCTTGGACCCCATTCCCTATGGGTCGATCGTCGCGGTAATGGTTCCGTGGTTGGTCAGGGTGCCGGACACGGACAGGCTGAGGGTTCCGCCGCTCGGGTGGTGGCGAATGTTGCCGTAGTTGGTGAGGTTGCCGTCGACGCCTAGCTGCCGCGCAGATCCGACTTGGTTTTGCAGGATCGTGCCGGCGCTGACTTCCACGTTGCCGGTCACGTAAGCGCTTGAAGTCATGTTGATCGGGTTCCCGGCCAGACGCAGCGTCCCGCCGCCGAGAATCGTGCCGGTGCTTGTGACACCGCCGAAAGTCACCGTCCTCGGAGCATTGAGGGTCAACGTGAAGTGATTCAGGTCTATCGGTCCGGCGAAAACGGCATTGTTGGTGATCTCGAAGTTGTCTTGGAGCCTTACCTCGCCGGCGACGGGCACGGCACCGGTGAAGCTGCGGGGATCGGTGCCGATCAGCTCGAGTTCAGCGGTCCAAGGCCCTTCGTTGACGGTGCTGCCACCGACCTCGATCGTCAAAGAACCGCTATTGCTGGGGTGATGTTGAATCGTGCCGTGGTTGGTGAAGTCGCCGGTGGCGGAAAGGGTGCGGGTGAATCCTTCCTGATTCTGAAGCACGGTTCCGAGTTGGACGATCAAATTTCCGTCGACATAAGCGCTGACATCGATGTCGATCGCGCCGGTGAGCCCGAGGGTGCCGCCACCGAGGATCGTTCCGACGCTTTCGACACCCCCGAAGGTGACGGTGGTGGGTGCGTTCAAGGTGAGCGTGAAGAAGTTGAGGTCGAGAGGACCGGTGAACAGGCCGTCCTGGGTGATCTCGAAGCTGTCTTGGAGCCTTACCTCGCCGGCGACGGGCACGGCACCGGTGAAGCGGCGGGGATCGGTGCCGATCAGCTCGAGTTGAGCGGTCCATGGCCCTTCGTTGACGATGCTGCCACCGACCTCGATCGTTAAGGAGCCGCTGTCGCTGGGGTGATGTTGAATCGTGCCGTGGTTGGTGAAATCGCCGGTGACGGAAAGGGTGCGGGTGAATCCTTCCTGATTCTGAAGCACGGTTCCGGGTTGGACGCGCACATTGCCGTCGACACTGGAGTAGATGCTCAGGTCGATCGCGCCGGTGAGCCCGAGGGTGCCGCCACCGAGGATGGTACCCGTGCTTTCGACACCGCCGAAGGTGACGGTGGTGGGTGCGTTCAAGGTGAGGGTGAAGAAGTTGAGGTCGAGGGGACCGGTGAACAGGCCGTCCTGGGTGATCTCGAAGCTGTCTTGGAGCTTGACACTGCCGGCGACGGGCACGGTACCCGTGAAGCTGCGGGGATCGGTGCCGATCAGCTCGAGTTGAGCGGTCCATGGCCCTTCGTTGACGATGCTGCCACCGACCTCGATCGTTAAGGAGCCGCTGTCGCTGGGGTGATGTTGAATCGTGCCGTGGTTGGTGAAATCGCCGGTGACGGAAAGGGTGCGGGTGAATCCTTCCTGATTCTGAAGCACGGTTCCGGGTTGGACGCGCACATTGCCGTCGACACTGGAGTAGATGCTCAGGTCGATCACGCCCGTGAGCCCGAGGGTGCCGCCACCGAGAATCGTGCCCGTGCCTTCGACACCGCCGAAGGTGACGGTGGTGGGCGCGTTCAAGGTGAGAATGAAGAAGTTGAGGTCGAGGGGACCGGTGAAGAGGGCATCTTGGGTGATCTCGAAGCTGTCCTGGAGCCTTACACTGCCGGCGATGGGCACTGCGCCGGTGATGCTGCGCGGCGCGTGGCCGGTAAGTTGTAGATTTGTGCTCCAAACGCCGTGGTTGACCAGATCGCCGTGGGCTTCGAGGTATAACCCATCACCCGAGAGGGTGCCATAGTTGACCGTCCGGTCGGTGACGCTCAGGGTTCGGGGTGACGGCCCTTCTTGCAGCGTGGCCCCGGCTCCGACCGTCAATCCGGTGACCGTGGCGTTGGTGTCCAAGGTCACGACCCCGCGAATCGAAACCAGGTCGGCGGCATGGGGAAGGCGTCCCTCGGTCCAAGTGGCCACATCGCTCCAATTGCCGCCGCCCGGTCGGGAGCTGATGGTGCCGTCGACGATCGAGAAGTCCCATTCCAAGGTGCTTTCGAGGGGGTTGCCGGCCAAGTCTCGCAGACTGCCGTCGAGCCGCGCCCGGTAGGTGTCCACGCCCAGGGTCGAGGGCAAGGTGAGCAGCGCGGTCCGTGCCTCTTCTTCGTAGGTCACGGCACCGGCGATGGCGACGTCGTCTGCCGTGCCCGGCAGGCCGTCCGGCCCGGCGGAACTCAGGGAGAAGGTATTGCCGTCGAGCCAGGTGGTGTCGATCGGCTCGCTGAAGGTGGCCGAAACGATGGCGACGGTTTCCGGCTGGTAGCTGCTTCCGGCGCTCGGTGAGGTGGCGACGACCTGCGGTGGTGTGGCGTCGGGAATGAGGGTGATCACCGCCTCCGTGGTCTCCGCCACGTTGCCCCCGGTGTCGGTGGCCCTGGCTCGCAGGGTGAAGGTGCTTTGCTCGGCGATCAGCGGCGTCAAGAAGCGGTATTCGAACGGGAAGTTGCCGTCGCGGGCGACGCGCACGCCGTCGACGAAGAATTCCACGTGGCGCACCTGCACATCGTCGCTGACGTCGGCGGTCAGGCGCATGAGCTTGCCTTCTTCCGCCTGGCCGTCGGAGAAATTGGTTTCCAAGGCGATGCTCGGGGCCATGCCGAAGCTGTCGTAGGCGAGATAGCTCAACACCTGAAGACCCGAGTTGCTGTCGGCCACGTAGGCCAAGCCGTTGAACACGGAAACCGCCGCCGCCAGGCCCGGGGTTTCGAATTGGGCCAAGAAGAGGTCGGTCTGCGACGGATCCCTCACATCGTAGATGGAAATGTGGTGAGGACCGTCGTTGGTGCTGTTGGGGCTCACCGCGGCGATGCCGAGGCCGGAGCCGTTGGTGACGATTTGTTTCCAGCCGAATTGGTCGGTATCACCGAGGGCGATCAGCTGCGGATGCAAGGGATCGGTGATGTCGAAGGTGTCGTAACCGGAGGTGTGGGTGGCGTAGAGCACGGGGCCGCCGGCAAAAAGCCGGAGCCGTCGATTACCCGCCCCTTGGTTGCCCGAAAAAGCCACCGTGGAAGTGATCCGCAAATTGCCCTGGAGCAGAGGCATGACGTGGATGGCGTTGGTGGTCAGGGCGTAGAGGGTTTCCTCGGCGATGGCCAAGTCTTGCACCGCGCGGGAAAGATAAAGCTCTTGCAACAAGTTGCCGCTGCCCAGCTCGACCACCGCGATTTGACCCAAGGTGGTGCCGACAAAGGCGAGATTGCCCGCCACCCGCACCGCTTGGGCCGAGCCGGAAAGGGGCACCTGATGGACGATGAAAGCGGCGGGAGGATCGCTGACGTCGACCACCGCGAGCCCGGCCGTGCCGTCGGCGACGACCACTCGCTCGCTGGAGCAGGTGACGGCCTGGGCGTTGCCCGGGGTATCGACTTGGGCGACGATGGTGGGGTTGAGGTCGTTGGACACGTTGAAGACGGAAATGCCGGCGTTCGAATCGGCGACCACGGCGACGTTGTTCGAAGCGCAGACGTCCACGGCTACACCGGGGGTGTCGGTCGAGGCGAGAATGCCCGTGGCCACGGGCAGACCGTCGAGGGGATCGGTGCCTTGGTCGATCTCCGCGCCGTCGAGGGTGCCGTCGGCATCGGAATCGGCGATGGAGGAGTCGGTGCCGACGATGAATTCAGCGACGTCGCCGAGCCCGTCCCCGTCCGTATCGGGCCCGGTGGGGGAGTCCACATGGATCGTACCCAGCTCGGTGATGCCGAAAACCGCCGCTTGCCCGCCGGCAAAGCCGTAAAGCCCCGACTCGGGGTTGTAGAGATAGACGTTGTAGTAGACCTCGCTGGGCAAGATGCTGGACAGGTAGCCCTGATTGCTGGTCATGCCTTGGCGAATCCGGATCGGTTCGATGCTGTCGACATCCGAATATTCCAAGCGGTAGAAGAATTGCCGGGAATCCGAACCCCCTTTGGCGGAAGGGTGCAGCAGGCTTCCACCACCACAGGAGTCGGGGAGATCCGCAACGGTGTAAGCGGTGTGGTTTCGCGGGTGGGACGTTCGCAGCTCCTGACGCTGGGTTCGAGTCGGCGGCGCGCCGGTGCGGCGGCGGAAAAGCTCGATGGGTATGGCGGACATCATGGAATTCCATCCGAGATTTTTAAGGGGGATACCCAGGTTGTAGGTGATGTTGGCGGGTTTGGAAAAACCCTTGGTATAGAACTTCCAGTCACCGTTGGGCAACGGCTCGAAACCGAATTCCCGTGCTCCGTAGAGGGGATGCTGCCCATAGGTGGAGGTGTTGACGATCGAAAACTGCCAAGACAGGTCGTTGAGGGCGGTGAGCATGACGGAGCCGTTCTCCGTTCCGAAAATGTCGATGTCGTAGATGTCGCCGAGCTGGGCTTCGGGCTCCGTGCCTTGCCAGTCGAATTGGTTCACGCCATTAAACCAACCACTGTTGAGAGCCTCGTTAGGCCCTCGGAGGATTTCCCGGATGTACTCCTGGGGGGTGAGCCCAGACGGGAAGTCGTCGTCCCCCATCACCACGGAATATTCGTCGAAGGTGTAGTCGGTGAAAGCGGCCGTTGAGGGATCGTCTGCGACCTGGAAGGTTCCGCCGACGGCTGCGAGGGCGTCGAGCACCTCTTGGGGATAGAGATCGGGATTCAAGGTGTCGAGCAGGCGGCGATGGGCCGGGTCGGCGCAGGGATCCCGGTCATCGGGCTCGTTGTCCGCCGCGCCTTCGAGCTGAGTTCCGGGCTGGCTGCCGTGCCAGCCCGGTGCCTCGACGCCGACCCCTTCGTCGGTGCACACCATGGAGCCGTCCGCGGTGACCGTCATGGGCCCCTTGACCTCGAACTTTCCCGTATCGTGGTTGAAGCTCCAGAGCGAGCTTTTCTGACCCGGAACCAACGGCTCGCCGGTGATCGGGTCGGGGAGGTTCGGGAAGCAAATCGGTGCCGGGGTATCGAAATTCGTCGCGCCGTCGGTCTGCACGGTGATCACCAACGGAAAATTCAATCCTTCGGGCAGAGTGCCCGGCAGGCGGTCCGGATCTACGGGCGCGATGCCCACCATGCCGCCGCGGGTGCCGTCGTCGGAGTAGAGCGAATCCGGCGGCACCATGAGCATGGTTCCGGCCAGCTCCGGATGCTCCGCGAGCACGCTGTCCGGTAGCTCGATTTCGGTCTCTTCTTCCATGCTCGTGGGTTGAAGGGTGCCGTCGACCACCAGGGGCAAATAGACGTTGCCGATGTGGACCTCCTGGCCCACCACCGAATCCCAAGCCTTGCCCACAAAGGGGTAATAAGCCCCGGCCGGCATCTCATTGGTGGCCGTGCGGCCGTCGATGTGCACGAAGAATCGCCCGGCGGGCGCCGGATCGAGACAGAAATTGCCCATGTTGTCGGTGTGGGTGAAGAGCACCGACGCCTGACCGTCGACCGTGATCGCCACGCCGTTTAAGGGCTGATCCACGGGGCTGCCCGCCTCGCCCGTCATCAGCTCCGAGGCAAAGACACTGCCGCAGACTCGGGTGCCGGGCACCGTGGTGAGCGACAAGGTATCGAAATCAATTTGCGCCGTGCCGCCGTATTCGCCGTCGCCGTCGGCATCGACGGCATTGCCGTTGGCGTCGAGCAGATCGTCACCCACCAGCCGAACCCGAATCCGGGCGCTGGCCGGCAAACCGTGGTCGTAGAAAAGAGTTACACGCTTGCGCGAGGGGGATAGGTGAATCCGGGCCGGCAGGTCTTGTCCGCCGAATTCCGCGAACAGCACCGAGTCGTCGATCACGGTTCCCGCGGGCAGGGGCGACGAGAATTCGAGGATGGTTTCTCGGGTCACGGCCACATCGGCTTCGCCGTCGGTGGGGGAGCTGTGCACGACGCTCACCGGCGGCAGCCGCAGACCGACCACCTCACCCCATAAGTCGGCGCCGCCGGTCTCGAAGCCGTCACAGAAAATGACATCGGGGTCGCTGCAATCCGGTAGCACCGATTCATAGGTCTCGAGCAGATCCGCCAGGGTGCGACCGTCGGCCAGAAAAATAAGCTCCGGGGGCATGCCGTCCACAAAGGCCTGAACTTGGTCCGCGCTGAGCAGACTCAATATTTCCAGCTCAAGGGGCGAAGCAGGTTGACCGAGGGTGGCGAAGGGCAGGAGCAGCAAGAGAATGAGCAGGACGGAGAGTCGATTTCGAGGATCCATATTCAGCACCACTTTCGGACCTTTGAGATGTAGTTGAGCCATGCTTCGCCCACTACGCCGAGCCGGCGCGCTCGTCGCTAGATAGATCGATCGAATCGGTCTATGGCTGAGCTGTGTGAGTCTGCGATCAAAGGACAGACGCGCGGTTTATCTCAAAACAGGCTCAAGCTTTTCGGGGCCGTCCCAATAGTCGTCCGACAGCAGCAGATGGGACTCGCGGATCCCGTTGGTTCAACGCCACGCCGGCCCGGAGGGCAGGATCCTTCCAGGCCGTCCGAAGGACAAGGGTTTGCGAGCCTCGGAATTCATTCCGTGGCTCTCCCGGGAAATGCGGAGTTGGTGATGCAGGTGGAAGCGGTGTCGCAGCAGAAGGCTGGTGAAATTTCCGGGCTGGGTCCTCGGGTCTTTCGGCGGGACGCCGGCGCGCTCCCAGTGTGGCGGCCGGCCGTCTTAGGCGTGGGAGCGGCGCGGCAGGTTCTGGTCGTCTCGCCGAGACGGTCTTTTGCCCGGCCACAACTTTCTGGCCAGGTTCCACCACAGCCGCGCCAGCCCGTAGGCCCGACTGTCGATGGTGGCGGTCATGTGCTCGACCTTTCTGCGCAGCTCTTCCGCTTCCCGGACCGCTGTTTCGTGGGCAAGATCGAGGTGTTGTAACTTCTGTAGCTTCTGCTCGCGAGCCACGGACTCGGCTTTGACGTTGGCGTAGGCGGTTTCGGCGAGCTCGGCCCGATTCCTCAGATCTGCGAGGGCGGTTTGTTGGAGCTTCACGACTTCGTCACGGGCGGCCAAGGTGTCTCGCAGTTGCTTTGCCGATGCCTCGAAATGCTTGGCTGAGGTCTTGGCATGATGCAAACGCCAGCCGGCGCTGTCGGCTTCTCGGGCCGCCTGGAGAGCGGCGAGTCGTGCCCGCGTCAGCTGGAGCTCGTGGTCGCGTGGTTTCGAGGTCTGTGCGGTGCCGAGCTCGTTCTCCGAACCCGCCGTCCCGAGTTCGCGCAGTCGGTCGCACTCCTCTAGCAGGAGAAAGGGCCATGCAGCCAGGGTATGGCCGATCTGCTGGATCAGATAAGGCTCGAACACCTCACGGTGGCTGGTCATCACACGCTCGAGAATTGTCTTGAGGATCTGCGGATTCTGGGTGGCGGAAACTCGGGAACCCGGCCTGACTCGGTAGTCGAATGCCACCTGATCGAGGTGGCGGAACTTCCATCCCCGGCGGGCAACTCGAATCCACAGTTCCCAGTCTTCCCAGGTTAGAAACTTCTCGTCATAGCCTCCGGTGTCGCTCCAAGTGGTCCATCGGACCACGGCACAGGTATCGATGTAGTTGCCCCTCAGCAGGGTGTTGAGGTCGAAATCCACGATCTTCTGAAGCCCTTTTCGGAGTCCGAATTCATGGCGGTCGCCGTAGACGACGCCGAGACTCGGGTCGGCCTCCAGCTCGGCGATGGCCGCTGCTAGGAAAGGTCCCGGCCGCAAGCGGTTATCGGCGTCGAGAGGGATGATGTAGGGAGCCCGAGCCAGGGCGAATCCTCTGTTGCGCGCCGCGCAGACACCGCTCGGCTCTTGGTGCTCGATGCGATAGCCCGCTTCTTCGAGACGATCCATGATCTCCACCGTCCCGGGATCCCGGGAGCCGTCGTCGACGATGATCAGCTCGTAGGGTTCGGGGACCGAGCGCTCCACGCTGGCAATGGCTTCGATGATCAAGTGGCCATGGTCGCGGCAGGGAATCACCACCGCAACGGGCGGCTCGGCGGCCTCCGGTGAAGGGGTGAAGCGATAGGGCCGCAGGGGTCCGCCGGCGGCGTCGGTATCGGCCCAACGGGGGTCTGTCGATAGATCGGCCTCGGTTTCCAGGGAGCGGAGCCTCTGTAGAGTCTCCGGGTAGGTGGCGGCAAAGAGGCGGGGTAGGGGATCCCCAACGGGCAGGTTGGTGAGCCTCTGTCCTTCGTACACGGCCTCCAAAGGCGTGGCTTCGAGTTCTAGCCCTAGCTTGCCGATGACCAGCTGGGTGAAGGCTTCGGGCTGCTCGAGCACGGCGTGCAGGCTGACCAGCACGCACCTTGCCGGGTGTCGGCGGTAGAAGTCGAGCAGACGGCGGTTGTAAAAGCTCCAGATGCGAGGCGCATAGTCGGGCCGGCGCAAGAAGGTTTCCGAGCCCAGGCGTTGCATCGAGTCTGAAACGTCCCATGGATTGCGGTAGACGAGCACATAGCGCGCGTCTTCGAGCAGCTCGTCCCAATAGTCGAGCAGCAACGTAGTGCGCGGATCCTCGAAACCCCACGGCCCCTGACGCGGACCGATATCTTCGAGCAAACGTCGCCCGTCGCCCGAGTAGGACGCCAGTTGAGAGGCGTCGAAGCGTTCTCCTTCGGTCCATCCCCAATCCGCATGGCCGCCGTCGTCTGGATCGCAGCAGGCGGCGACGAGCCGGCGGTTGAGCTCCAGGAAGCTCTGATCCTCGAAATAGCCGAGGTTGTTGGCGTCCGCCGGCAGCAGATTTTTCCCCAGGTCGAGCCCCATGGCTGCTAGAAAGGACGTCATCAAGGAAGTTCCGGAACGAAACATTCCGGCGACGACGACAGGGTTCGATTTCTTCATCTTCTCAGGCTGCCTGTTGTGATGGGTTCGAGGTCGGGCGAGAGGCTTCTGCACCTTCATGCGCAAATCGGCGGCAAACGGCTCACGGCATCTCTCCGGTTGGCCGAGATCGCATGAGCCCCTTTCTTTTGGACTGCGCATGACCCTATGGGTGGGATCCGAGCCGGCCAGCCGGCAGCCAGCCGAAATTATCTCGTGGTCGTTTACACTCTATTGCCTGACCTTTCCATATTTCGATAACCGGGCTTTGGGTCACCGCCATAGGTTTGACAAGGTCCCTACGAGAACACCGCCATGGACTATAGAAGACTCTGCGTCTGGACTTCGTCTTTAGTGGTCGGATTCGGCCCCTCCACCGACGGCTTCGGCATCGACCGTCCCTCGCGCCGGGCGAGCAGCGTCGGCGAGCTGCCGTGACGCGGGTGCGGTGAGAACGGGGCTCGCCATGTCTAACTTCGATCATGGATCCGAGCGTCGGGTCTTCGAGGCCGCCTTGCAGCTCGAAGGGGAGGCTCGCGAAAGCTTCCTCCACGAGCTCGGTCTTCAGCGGGCAGAGCTCGCGCAAAGGGTCAGGGCCCTGCTGGCCGCCCACGAGCTGTCCGAGCTCAATCCGACCCGGCTGGAGATACCCGCTTCGCTGTGGACGGAGCCGAGTCGCGAATCGTTGCCGAAGACCTGGGCACCGAGCCATAGTCCGGCGGCGGACTCGATGGAGCACGAGAAGGTAGCGCAATCGGGTCCACACGCGGACTCGGCTCGTGCCGCGGCGAGCCGTCTCCAGCCGGGTCTCCTGCTGGCGGGCCGCTATCGGATCATCGCCTTGCTCGGCAAGGGTGGGATGGGGGAGGTCTACCGCGCCGAAGACGACACCCTCGGCGGTGAGGTCGCCCTCAAGATCCTTCCGGACAGAGCTGCCGGCCCGCGGCGCCTGGCCCAATTCCACTCCGAGGTCCGAATCGCCCGCCAGGTCTCTCATCCCCACGTTTGCCGGGTCCACGACGTCGACGAGGCCGACGGTCTGCGCTTCATGACCATGGAGCTGATCCTGGGCGAGGACCTGGCGACGCTGCTTGCCCGCCCGGGCCCGCTGCCGATTCCGCGGGCGGCGGAGATCGGCGCCCAGCTTTGCGACGGCCTCGGGGCGGTGCACGAGAAAGGCATCCTGCACCGCGATCTGAAACCGGCCAACGTAATGATCGACGGCGACGGTGAGGTGCGGCTGGCCGACTTCGGCCTCGCGGGCCTTGTCGGCGATGCCATACCCGGCGGCACACCGGCCTACATGGCTCCGGAGCTTTGGGCCGACTCGGGTGCGACGGGAGCGACGGTGCAAAGCGAGCTCTACGCCCTCGGCCTGATCCTCTACGAGCTTTTCACCGGCACGCCTCCGTTCGACAGCGGCATCCCGGCCGAGCTTTGTCGGCAGCATAGGGAGGACCTGCCGGCGTCGCCTGCCGAGCGCCGTCCCGACCTGCCGGCCGCGGTCGCCGAGACCATCCTCTGCTGCCTCGAAAAGGAGCCGGGATCGCGGCCGCTCTCGGCCGCCGCCGTGGCTGCGGCCCTGCGCGGCGGCGAGATCCCCGCCGAGGCGGGACGAGTAGTCCGGCTGCGTCCCTGGAGCCCGCCGCCGCTGCCGAGCGAGCCGTACCCGGTGCTACTGCCTTACCGCCATCGGGAGCTTCTCGCCGGCCGCGACGGCGAGATCGAGCGGCTCTGCGCCTGGCTCGAGCTGCCGCGGCCGATCGTCGGCCTCTCGGCTCCGTCGGGGACGGGCAAGAGCTCCCTGCTCGCGGGCGGGCTCTATCCGGCGCTGCGTGACGCCGGCAGGCCTGCGGTCCTCGAGCGCTACCCGGCCGATCCAGGAATTGCCGGGCGGCTGGCGGACGGGCTGCTCGACGCCTTCGGGGGCATCACGCTGGCGGACGGCGATCACTCCGGCTTTCTCGCCCTGCTCGACGAGGCCACGTCCCTCGCCGGCGGCGTTCCCCCGGTGCTGATCGTCGACCAGCTCGAGGACCTCTTCCGCCTGCCCGACGCCCGCCGTGCGAGGGCTGTATTCGGCGCCCTGCTCGCCGCGACGTGTCGCCGTCGCGGCGGGCAGGACGGCCCGCCGTGCCGCTGGCTGCTCGCCTACCGGGAAGAATTCGCCGGTCGGCTCGACGCTTGGCTGCGCGATGTGCTCGCCGACGCCGAGCACATCGGCTTTTCGGTCGTGGGTGGGCGCGGCGAGCAGCTCTCCTCCTTACCCCGCGATCTCAGCACCCAGGACCGCTTTCAGGCCTTGCCACTCGCGCCCCTGGCGACACCGGCCGGGGCCGCGACCGATCCCCTCGCCGAGGCGACCGCGGTCTTCCGTCGGGTGATCGAGGCGCCGCTCGAACTCACCGACGCAAGCGGCGGTCGGCGTTATCCGTGGCGATTCGCCGGTGACGGGGCCGAGCGCCTCGCCCGGGCACTGGCCGAGGCACGCTTGGCGCAGCCCCGGGCGCCCCTCGCCCCGGATCTGCAGGTGGTCCTGGCCCATCTGCTCGCCCGCGCCACCGCAAGCCCCGGCAGGGATGGATTGAGGACCGTGGAAGTCCCCGACGATGTCGACCGACTGATCGACCGTGCGCTCGAAGATCACCTTCGCCGGGCGTTGCTGATCGCCTTCCCAGACGGCCGCGACGCCGCCCAAGGGAGGGCGAGGGCGCTGCTCGCCCTGCGTGAGCTGGCCACAGCCGACGGCACCCGCGACGCCGCGCTGGCGGAGGCCGTCCTCGGGCGAGCGATCGGGGCCGACGGTCGACGAGTGCTCGAAACCCTCGCCGGCCCAGCGATGCGGCTGGTCGTGCCCAGCGCCGGCTCGGAGGGGCGTCGGTATCGGCTTTCCCACGATCGCCTAGCCGAGGTGGTGGCACGCGTGGTAGAGGAGGAAGGGCGTGGCGGGGGGCTGGTGGTCGATTCGGAGCTGCTCGCGCTCAGGCGGCAAGTCGGCCTGCAAAGCGCGCTCCACCTCTCCGGTGAGCCCGGCGCAACCCTCCTTTCCAGGCGGGTCTTCCGGCGCATCGCAGCCCACTCCGAGGCGCTGCTGTGGGATTCCGGCCGCCGCGCCTGGTGGGCCGCTTGCCTTCGCCGTCGCCGTGCCGCACTGTGGCGTCGGGCCGCGTGGGCCGCCGTGGCGGTGATCGCCCTCGGCGTCGCCGCGCTGGTGCTGCGCGGTGAGGTCGAGCGGCGGGCGGAGAGGACGGCGGTGCTCGAGCAGGTCGCCGGTGGTGAGCCAGAAGTCGCCGCAGCGGCGCTGGCCCGCGCCTTGGAAAAAGACGGCGCGAGCTTCCCGCGCGACCAGCTGCTCGACGCGCTGCGCGGGCGGGAGAGGCCCTTCGACTTGCTCGAGCTGGGGCTCCGCGGCCTGCCCGACTCGCGTCGCGGTGAGCTGATTCTCGAGATCGGCGAGCTGGCCCTGCCGCTGATCGAGCCGTCGAGCCCCGAGGCGTCGGAGCGAACGGAGAAGCGCAACGTGCGCCTCGCCTCCCTGCTCTGGGCCCTCGACTACTCGCCGATGCGCCAACCAACCCTCGTCACGCGCGCCCAGGCTCTGCGGGATCGAGCGCTGGCGCCGCTTTGGTCCGCCCGGCCACCGCCCGATCCCGAGGGCGAGGCGTGGGTGGATCTGCCGGGTGGCACCTTCTGGATGGGCGCCGGGCCCGGGCAGGACACAGGTGAGCAGGGCACAGGTGAGCAGCCTTCCGGCGGCGAGGGCTCCGGCGAGGGGACCGTGCCCAAACGGGTGACGGTTTCGGCCTTCCAGATCCTGGCCCACGAGGTCACGAGGGCCGACTACCGTCGTCTCGTACCGGAGCATCCGGGCGAGGCCGGAGACGGCGATCTACCGGTCAACCGCGTCAGCTGGTACGAGGCGATGGTCTACGCCGCCTGGTTGGGTGGCCCAGGTGGAACGACTCGACTTCCCACCGAGGCCGAATGGGATTACGCCGCCCGGGCGGGTTGCGTGCGTGCTCCGTGCACCGCCGATGGGGAAGTGGCGGAGCCCGGGGCGGTGGCTTGGTGGGTGGGCAACTCGGCCGACGAGCGGGGCGAGAACCAGGTGCAGCCTGTCAAGACCCTGGCACCGAATCCGTATGGGGTGTACGACCTCGTCGGCAACGTCTGGGAGTGGTTCTCGGATTGGTCCGGCACCCCTCCGCCGCAGGATACTCACGATCCCGTTGGGTCGCCCGTGGTCGAAATCCAGTATCGGCTGCTCGGCGGAGGCAGTGCCTTCGTAGGAGCCGAATTAATGCATCCGAGCTCCCGCGCCGAAACTCCGCCGGAGAGGAAAGCCAAAAGCGTGGGCCTGCGTCCGGTCCGGTCCGTGCCCGACTAGGGGCTTGGGCTATCCGGAGGGTCGGCCCGGGGTGGCTCGGTCCAGGGAAGCACGGGGCGGAGGCCCCGGACCTCGCTGTCGCTCGCCGGGTCGAACCCGAACCGGAGGGCGGACCGGATGCTCGCTCGCGGGAGCGCGAAGGAGCCACCACGGGCGGTACGCCGTCGGCCGCCGGTGGGGCCCCGAGGGTCTATCTGCGCCGAAGCCTCGTAGGCCGCGTGCCAGTCGGCGGTCCACTCCCACAGGTTGCCGTAGATGTCGAAGAGGCCCCACGGATTCGGGGCGAGCCGGCGCACAGGTTGGGGTTGGGGTTGCCCGCTGCCGTCACTCGCCGTCTGGACGGTCCAGGCCACGTCGTCGACCGCCGCTTCGGTGCCGTCTGCCAGGCAGTATTTGTAGGCACAGTCGGCGCGCGCCGCAAACTCCCACTCCGCCTCGCTCGGTAGTCGGCCACCCAGCCACGCGGCGTAGAGCATGGCCTGGTACCAAGTGACCAAAGCGGCGGGCAGCTCGTCCGCTCCCTCGTGAGAGGGGTCGAGGCGGCGGAGCTCGGCGTTGGTCACCTCGTGGTCGAGCATACGGAAAGCTGAGACCGTCACCGGGTGGGCGGGCCGCTCTTCCGGGTCGCCGCCGTCACCGGCCTCTGTGCCCATGCGGAAACTGCCGGCGGGGACGCTCACCCAATCGGCGCCCGGTTTTGGCGGCGGACGGCGCTCGCGGAGAGGGGCAAGGGCGGCGTCGCGGATCTCGAGGGCGCGGCCGGCGAGTTCGGGATCGCGCCCGGGCCCGTGGTCGAGGGCCCAGACCAAAGAGGCGAGGGCCACCGGGTCGTCGGGTCCGGCGGAGTGGAGCAACGGCAGCGCCAGCTCGGCCACCTCGAGCACCAACCGGCTGCGCCGCGGCTCCGGGACGCCGCCCATCCCGGACTCGAGCACGTCGAGGGGCGCCGCCCGCTCGCCGAGCCGCTCGAGGATGGACGTAGCCGTGATCTCCTCATCGTCGAGGGCCGCGCCGAGCGCCGCAAAAGCCGCCTCCGGCTCGCCTTGGGCGACCCGAACGAGCAGTGCCTCGCGTTCGGTCCGAGCCGCGAAATGAGAGCCGACCCACCAAGCGGCGACGGCGATCAGGGCAGCGATGGCGCTGCCGATGGCCAGCCTCCTCCTGCGGCTCCGGCGTCGGCGATCGCGGCAGGCTGCCCACCACTCACGATGCTCACGATCGACCAGCAGACACTCGGCGTGCCGCTCGATCGCGGTTATTTGGGCGGCAGAGACCGCGGTCGACGTTTGTCGCTCACCGCCGTGGAATAGCTCGCTCCGCAGCGCCACGAGGCGGGCCAATGAGAGGAGCTCGCGGTCGACGGCGAGGCGACCCTGGCCGTCGACCGCAGCCACGACCACTTCGGCCAGGCGGTCGTGGGAGAGGAGGTAGACCGTGCCCCCATCGGGGGCTGGGCTCGCGACCACCAGCCGCACGCCGGGCGCCTGGAGCTTTTCGAGCACCTCTCGACCCTGCTGGCCGATGGCCCGGATCAGCGCATCGCCGGCGCGGCCGGCCCCTCGGCGGCCGTGGGCGTCGGCGAGCTGGTGGAGCGCCAGTAGCGCTCGCGTTCGCCCGACCCGATCACCGAGCCCATCGCCAGTCGGCGGGAAAGCGGCGTCGAGGGCCCGGGCCAGGTGCTTTTCCAGAGCCGCATCGATCAGGGTCGTAGGGTCCTCCGGGACCACCAGGGCCGCCGGGCGATCGGTAGGAATAGGGCCCGCCGTTGCCATCAGGTGGGCGAGCACCACCTGCAGCTCGGGCACCAACGGCGCCTCACGGTCGGCCCGGCGCGCAGCGGCGAAGGCGTCGGCAAGGCGCTCGGCGCCGTCACCCGCGAATCGCCAGGGGTAGCGCGGGTCGCCGTGCTCGCCGACCAACGCCAGTGGGTTCTCCAGCACCGCGCGGAAAGCGGCGATTGCAGCCGACTGAGGGTCTGGGTCGTCGCTCCGGACAGCACCTAGAGCGGCAAGCGGCCAAGCGTGGAACCGTTCGTGGCTTGCAAGGTCGTGGGGCAACTGTTCGGCCACACCCGAGCCGGCCGTTCCAAAGCCCAGCGCGCGTGCTTCTCGTAGGGCGTTTCCGAGCCAGCGTACCAGCTCACCGTGGGCCTCCCGACGATAGGCGAGCAGCCAGCGACAGGGTGGGTCCTCGACTTCCGGCCGCCGCTGTACAGTCGCCGCAAGCAGAGTGCCGAGCACGGCGCGGCCACGGCGGTCGCTGCGCAACAGCTCCTCGACTTGGTCGAGCACGAGCACCGGCGGCGAGCCTGACAGCCGGCGGGCGAGCAGCAGCAGCTCGACGAAAGCCTCGGGATCTCCATGCTCGAGATCGAAGTCTAAGTCGAGCGGTTGGGATGTGTCGTCGAGCAAGTCGCCGGCGAGCAGATCGCCGATGAGCCGGCCGGCTAGGCCCGGCTCGGCGGGGTGGCGATCAAAGGCCACCGGCCGTCCTTCGGCGCGCAACCGCGGAACCAGGCCGCCGGCCAGAAGCGAGCTCTTGCCGACCCCCGACACGGCGTGCAGGCCGAGGATCGGCTGCGGTCGGGCGAGCTGGGCGAGAAGCGCTTCGAGGTCACGCTCGCGCCCGGCCAAGAGATCGGAGTGGTCATAAGGAAGGAGCAGGGGCCAGGGTTCGGGGGGATGGGGTGACGGCGGCCAAGAACGGAGCGTCAATCCGGGCTGGGTCGAGCGACTCGTCCGGCTCGTCCGGCTCGTCGAGCGGGACACCCGGCCCTGGCTGCGGAACCGCGAGAGCTCCGTCTCGAGTTGCGCGCGGAAACCGTCACCGTCACTCTGGCCGTCACCTTCGACATCTGGCCCGAAGGCCACGGCCAGGGGCGCGAGCTCGGCCCGGAAGTCGGCCATCAGTGCGCGCGACCTGGGGTCCTGCTCGCGCTGGGGCCAAGATTCGTCGGCCATCATGACCAGCACCGGCTTGTGCAACGCGAAGGCGCGCCGGAGCTCGTAGGCGACCCACGGCGTCTCGCCGTCCCACCCCTCGATGGCTCCCGGCAGCGGGCCCCGGCGCCAACCGATAAAGGCCAGCACTAGATCCGCACCGTCGACCGCCATCACTCCCTCTTCGACGGAGCACGCTCCCGAAGGGTCGTGGGCTTGCCGCACCCAGCTCAGGGAGCCCACCACCCTGGCGGCGAGGGTAGCCTGGCCTGAGAGCTCGTCGGGTGTCGACGCGATGAGGACCTTCATGGCGGCTAGGATATAGCATCCATGCAGGCAACAGCATCGACGCAGACAGCCCGCTGCCGGCTCCAGGCTAGGGGCTAACTTCCCCCGTCGAAGAGGTCCAGCGAGCCGTCAATCCCGACTCGAAGCCATCGGCGAATACGATGGCGTTTCCCAAGGGTGCAGGCGTCGCGATGATAATGGCCTCTGCGCTCTCAGCATTCTTCGCCAGGACCTCCAACAAATCGCCAGGAGCGCCGAACGAGCTGTGGAAGCTTTGGAGCCAGTCCGAGAGTGCCTCATTTGTGAAGAGAGTCATGACAGGATGATCGGCTTCGACGATCTCGACGCCGTCACCGCGTCCCTCGAGTGGGTTGACCGGAGCCAGGAGCGAAAGAAATTCGATATCCCCCTGCCCAAAGAAACGGCACCCGGCGGCATAGTAAAGGCCCGTCGAGCCCGCGGACGCGGCGAACTCCATGCCACCTACCGAAAGATCGACCATGGCCTGGAGCTGCTCCGGCGAAGTCGGCGCGCCCGTGGCCTCGTTCTGGTTGAAGTGATAAATGGGATCGAAGGTGTGCAGGAAGAGGTGGCCGGTGACCGCGGGTGACCAGGTCGCTTTGTTTGCCTTGACCGGATCGAGCAGGCTCCCGTCATCGAAATCGCAGCCGGCGTCGCCGATCACGATGGCGTCGAAGGCAGCGAATTCCTCTGTCGTCATGGTCGACCACTCGTTTGCGTCCACGATGGTGACGTTGTGGCCGGCATCGGTGGCGAAGTGGGACTCGTCCACGACAAAGGGAGCACTATCACCCCCTAGGGTTGACGGGTCGTGAAAGTGGCCCTGGTGGGCGGAGCTGGGCACACGCGGTTGTTGGTCGTTTTGGAGTTGGATCGCGAGGGACGGACCGAACATGAGAAAGTTGTCGGCAAAGGTCGGCGCGGCGGGGAGCGAGAGCAAGAACGCAGCGGGGGCTGCGATGAGGGTCTTAGCGGAAAGATTGAGGTTTGGCATGGGGACTCCGTGTATTTATTTGGTGGTTCTGTGAAGAAGAACAGCAGGTGGCGCCGGTTTCTTCGCTGTATCCCCCCATGCGCAGGGGTCGACGGATTTGGCTCATCTTTGGAGAAATTCTTTCGAATTCGGACTCGCCTCGACGGACGGAGGAGTCCGCGATCGGAGAAGGCTTCCGCGATAAAGCGCAGTTTGGCGCGATATAGCGGGATATGATCGGGCCGATGCACGAACCGCCCCAAATCCATCTCACTCGACTGCTGAAGTCCATGGGGTCCGGCCAACAAGGAGCCCGGGAGGAGCTCTTCGAGCTGGTCTATCGCGAGCTCAAGTCGATGGCCGGCGCGCAGATGGCCCGGGAACGCCCCGGCCACACGCTCCAGCCCACGGCACTGGTCAACGAAGCTTTCCTGCGGCTCGCGCTGGGCGAGCAGCAGTGGCAAAACCGCGCCCACTTCTTCGGCTCGGCGGCGCGCGCCATGCGCCGGATCCTCGTCGACCATGCGCGACGCCACCAGTCCTCGAAACGGGGCGGCGAGGCGCAGCGGGTCACCCTCGCGAATCTGGCGGTTGCCGGCGAGCAGACCGACCTCGACCTGCTGGCTCTCGACGAGGCGCTCGACGCCCTGGCGAAGGACGAGCCCCGGCTGGCAGAGGTCGTCCAGCTGCGCTATTTCACCGGCCTCGGGATTGCCGAGACCGCCGACCTGCTCGGCATCTCACCCGCCACCGTCAAACGGGACTGGACTTTCGCCCGTGCCTGGTTGCTGGAGCGGATGTCCTGATCCGCGTCCAGAGCTCGCCGGGGGCGGTGGAGTCGCCGGTGTGGCGCCTGACGTCATCGGCGCGGGATCAAGGTCCGCCTTGGCTTCCATGCTAGGAGAGCTTACGGCCGGCGCAGGAAGATAATCGATTCGTGATTTCTGGCCATCCTGAGCCCGCAACATGAGCCCGCAACAACGGTCGGCCGTGCCCGCCGTCCGACCGGATTGCTTCACCGGGGGTGAGTCTCAAGGCATGGGATCGCAGGAATGGTCTTGTTGGTTACGATCGACGGGGCGCGCCATGCCGTTGAGGTCGTCGGCGAAACCGGACGGCAGGGTGTAGCCGGCGCGCACGGTCCGGAGCCCGAGGGACTCGGCCGGCACGAAGATTCCAGGGGGAGTGGCGCCGCCGTTCATCACCGTCAGCACGTCACCTTCTTCGATGGGCAAACCCTTCAAGGTATCGAGGGTGCCGATGATCGGCGAGCCGCGGCGCACGGAGAAGAGCAGCATGTCGGTCTGGCCGCTGCAGATCCAATCCCAGGGCCACACGCTCGGATCGAAGAGGCCGTTGCCGCTGTCGTGCACGATCAGCGCATCGACGTCGTCGTCGGGGCCGAGTCCCAGCTGTTGGTAGGTGGCGTAAACCGAGGTCGGGGGAGTGGCACCCGGCACGTAAACCAGGATGTCGCCGGGGGCGACGCCGTTGGCTGCGGCGGTGCCGCTGTTGACCGGGAATCCCTCGAGCGGATCCATCCAAGAGGCATCGAGGGAAAAGTAGATGCGTTGGTGAAAGCGATTCTCGTAGAACAGCCCGTCGACGGTATCACCGGCATCGGCGAGGCCGAACACTCCGGGGTTGGGCTCGATCAAGCCCAATCCTGGGCCCGGAAACGGTGCCATGCCGTCGCCGTCGAAAAGGCCCACGCTACCGCCGGTTTGCAAATAGAAGAAAACATCTGCGGACGCCTGCTGATTTCCGGATAGGCCTTCGGAAGCCACATCCGGTGAGCTCGGCAGGCCGTTGATGCCGGCCGCAAATTCGTCGACCGTGAACACCAGATCGATCACGCCGGGCCACATGGTCTTGGAGCATTTCGAGATCGCGTCCATCTCCACCTTGCCGGTGCTCGGCGCCGGAACCAGGCCGAAAGCGGTGCCGGGCACGAAAACCCCTGGACCCGGCAAGAGGATGTCCGCAGGGCTGGTTCCCGCTCCGGCGGTGGGCCCCTGGAAGTCGATGGAATACACCAATTGGGCAGGTTGGGCTTGCATGGGCGCGCTCCACAGCAGGCCCACGAGCAAGATGCCGAAGACGGACCTGAATAGATTTCTCGTGACGGGGTGGGTAGGGCAAGGGTTGAACGTAACGGGGTTGATGGCAGACATAGCTTTCTCCTTTTCAAGGCAGGGGTTATCGATAGGGCGCCGGAGCACCCCGTGTTGAGCCCACTTGGGTGGGCGTTGAACTTGGGATCGGGGAGGAGTCCGGGTAACGCTACTGAATCAGGTCGACCGCACACCATGGGGAGCAGGGTGGAATTTCGCCCGGGCAGCTTTGCTCGAAACAGTCGTTGACCAACATCAGGTTGCCCGCGACCCGCCTCATTTGCCAGCAGATTGAATTCGGTTCAGCGGTTTGCAGTTCGATCCGTTCGTCCCAAGGACCCCCATCGACCGGGACTTGCTGCCAGGAACCGGTCAGATCGAGGTCCACCAAACCTGGAATTTCCACCATGGCGCCGTCCGTGCGGGTGAATCGCGATCGAATGCCCACGGACAGGATCCCTTGCGTAGAGCCGTGCTCGGAGTCGGGAAACTCGCGCTCGAGGACCAGCTGCGAGGCGGTTTGCAGGGCGGGTGGATCGATCACCATGTCGAGCTGCCAGATTCCGCAAGAGGTTTCCACCTGTGGAACCACCCACAAGTCTTCGGCGGTGGGCACCACCACCAGCAGGTCGGTGCCGTCGGGGCCGGGGTTGCGGGCCACCGTCCACAGATCGAGGTTGAGACCTTGGAAACAGGACTCAACCCCGGTCTTGGCAAAGAGGGCGGGGGAGCGGTGTGGGCTCGTGGGGACGTGGCCCATGAGGTTGGATGGGCCCGATGTGCAAATGGAGCCGGGTGGCTCTTCGGTGGTGTTTTCCACCGAAATACACCTTCCGGACACATGGGGATTTATTCCTTCCAGACCGCAGGGCTCTGCATCGCTGAAGGCCTGGATCAGGGGATCGAGGTGGTGGAGGGCCAGGCGGACTTCCGGGTCCAGATCCGCCGCCGCGGATAGGCTGACCCCGAAGCAGACACCGCCGATGAGCAGCGATGTGCAGGGTTTCGAGAAGAGTCTCGAGAAGAAGACTCTCGAGAGGATAAAAAGGTTTGACGCGCACATGTTGAGCTCCTCGACCCGAAAGGGGGCCGTTGATGCCGATCCGAAAGGACCGGCTGTTCTCGTTTTGCCACTACGCGCAATGGCCGGCGAAAAGGGCTCAAACTTTTTTAGTTTTTATCTTGTCGGATCTTCGAGTCGAGTTCACTGAGCGTGGCACCCGCCGCTCGGGTTTCCCGAGACTCGGGGCCGAGTCGGTTGAGCAAGATCCCGTGGGCGGTTTCGAGCAAAGGTCGGGCTTCGGCTGATCGACCGAGCAGGAGCAAGCATCGGCCCAAACGGGCCCGAGCGGCCGCGAGTCGCCAATCGTCTTCCGGCAATGCGCTCGACCGCAGGTCGACACCTTGCTCTAGCCAGGTCAACGCTTCTTGCGCGCGGTCCAGCTCCATCAACGCGGAGCCCAACCCAACCCAGGCCCCGGCCAAACCGGCGCGCTCCTCTGCGGGTAGCCGGTCGGCGAGCGCAATCGCGTTGCGGTAGGCGGGCTCGGCGTCGTCGAATCTGTCGTCACCGGCGGCGATATCGGCGATCCATCGCCAGGCGTCGGCAACGGCGTAGTGGGGCTCGCCGAAGGTTTGGCGAGCGAGATCCAACCCGGATCGAGCCAGTGCTTCGGCTCGGTCGGCACGGCCCAGTCGTTGTTCGGCGAGCGCCCAACCCTTGTAAATATTGGCCAGCTCCGGATGGGCGTCGGCGCCACTTGCTTGCAGGGTTTCAGCAGCCCGTTTGTAGAGTTCCGAGGCCTCTTCGAAGCGATGCTGTTTCCTCAGCACCGCCGCCAGGCTGTTGAGGCTTTGGGCCATGCCCAGGGTCGAGGTGGTGCTGGATCCCTGCCGGAGGATCAGGGCCTGCCGCAATGTAGCTTCGGCGTCTTGCAATCGTCCCAGGGCCTGTTGGACCACCGCGAGGTTGTTCATGGCTTGGGCGACCTCGGGGTGATCGGGCCCTAGGAGCGACCGCCGAGCGTCGAGGATGGCTCGGAAGAGGCGCTCGGCCTCCGGGTGATCTCCCCGCTGGTAAACCACCGTCGCCAGGTCGTTCCAGGCCCTCAAGGTGTGGGGGTGATCGGCTCCGAGCGCTGATCGGAACAAGGCGACCGACTCTTCCAGGTGCTCGGAGGCGAGTTCCAAGGCTCCGCGCTCGGCCTCCAGGTTGGCGACGGATCTGAGGGTTTCGGCGGTCAGGGGTGCCGGGGTGTCTGGATGGGTGCGGCAGGTGTTCAGGGCTTGGTCGAAGAAGCGATCCGCGCTGTCGAACCGGCCGGTTTCCACCGCCACCAGCCCCTGGAGGCTCAGCATTTCGATGCGCAGGGTGGTGGGCACACCCGAATTCAGGTGGGTGCCGGACGCTCGGCGCAGAAACCGCTCGGCCTCTTCGTATTGCCCTTGGCTGGCGAGCGTGCGTCCCAGGGATATCCACACCTCCACGCAGTCCAGCGAAGGTTCGTTCGGGCAGAGGATCTCGCGCGCGAGTTCCAGCATCTGTCGGCCCTCTTCATAAAGTCCGAGACTGGTGTAGACGTCACCAATTTCTTTGAGCAAGCTCGCCCGGGTCTCCGGTTCCGTGGCCGCTGGGCTGCCTGTGGATGAGGACAGGCGCCGGGCCCCTAGGTCGAGGATCTCTCGGGCGGTCATCGAAGCTCCGCGGCTCTGGCCGGGGTCGGAAGCGCTGAACAGCCCCTTGAGGAAGTCGGCCAAGGCTTCGGTTCGACGATGCTGCTGGGCCAAGCGGTCTTGTTGTCGGGAGAGCTCGAAGGATTGCAGGACGGCCGCGCCGGACAGCAGGACCACGGTCGTCAGCGCCGCGGTCGCCCAACGGTGGCGCAGCACCGTTCGACCCCATCGATAAAGCCGCGTCGGGCGACGGGCCGTGACCGGTCGGTTTTCCAAGTGCCGTTCCAGGTCCTCCGCCAAGGCCGCCGCCGTGCCGTAACGTCGGCGGGGATCCGCCTCGAGAGCCTTGGCCAAAATGGTGTCCAAGTCGCCGGCCAAGCGTCGAGACCAGCGCCGACGGGCGGCTGCGGAGTCCAGGTCCAACGCGACGGACTTGCTGGCGGATCGTCCCTCCGGCAGGTTCTGCGGGTTGGTGCCGGTCAGCAGCTCGAACAACAAAACCCCGAGGGAGTACACATCCGAAGCGGTGGTGACGGGCTCTCCCGACGACTGCTCCGGGCTGGCGTAGTCCGGGGTCAGCGGCGAACCGCCGCCGGTCAGAGTCGGTGAAATTTCGTCGGGATCGAGCAGCTTGGCGATGCCGAAATCGAGCAGTTTGGGCTCGCCTTCGGCATCGACCAGGATGTTGGCGGGTTTGAGATCCCGGTGCACGATGAGCTTTTGGTGGGCGTATTGCACCGCCGAGCAGACCTTGAGGAAGAGCTGCAAGCGGCCGTCGATGTCGAGCCGTCGAGCTTTGACCTCGGTGGTGATCGGTCGACCGACGACATGTTCGAGCACAAAGTAGGGGCGGCCGTCGTCAGTGGAGCCGCCGTCCAGCAAGCGGGCGATGTTCGGGTGGATCAGGTCGGCGAGAATCCGCCGTTCGGTGATGAATCGGCGCACGATCTGCTCGCTGTCCATGCCCTTTTTGATCAGCTTGACCGCGACCTGTTGCGGAAAAGAGGGGTCGTCGCGCTGGGCGAGAAAGACCGCTCCCATTCCACCCCGCCCAAGCTCCGAAATGACTCGGTAGGGTCCGATTCGCCGCCCCGGAGTTGCGGTGGTCCATCTCTGCTCCAGGTCGGGAATCGCGGCCAGGGCGCCCTCTTCGAGTAGGGGTCCGGCGCGGCGGTAGGCCTCGAGCCAATGGCGAAGTTCTTCGACCACCTCGGGCGGCTCCGACGCGAGGCGACGTTGTTGTAACGGCTCGTCCAAGTCCACGATTTCGAGAAAAACTTCCTCGAGCCGCCGTCGGAGGTCGCCGTCCATGTCGACCTAGCGGGTCAGCTCTCGGGCCAACCAAGCCTTAGCCACGATCCAATGTCGCTTGACGGTGGCCTTCGAAATCTCCAAAGCCTGGGCGGTTTCATCCAAAGTTAGGCCCGAGAAGAAACGCAGCTCCACGATGCGAGCCCGCTCGGGGTCGAGGGCTTCGAGCTCGTCGAGCAGGCGATCCACCGCCAGCACGTCCAGCGGTTGCGGCTTGTGGCCGATCTCCATGCCGGAGATCTCCACGTTGATGGCCGCGCCTCCCCGTTTGTCGGCTAAGCGGTTGCGACAATGGTCCGCCAGCACTCGGCGCATAATGCGCGCGGCGATGCGAAAAAAGTGCAGTCGATCCTGCCAATCGGCCTTCCGTTGATCGCGCAAGCGAAGGTAGGCCTCGTGGACCAGGCTGGTGGGTTGTAGGGTCACGGCGGGACCCTGCTCTCGCAACATGCTCACCGCGAGGGCGCGCATGTCCTCATACATGCGCGGCACGATGTCATCCAGCTCCGAACCGGATGGGATCAGCTCGGTTTCACGATCGATCCGTTTAGGGTCCTCACCTTGGTGCATGGCGATCTCCCCCCTGAATAGAAGCCGTGAATGAGGCCGTAAATATGAGGCCGTGGAAAGTGACGTCGAGGCTCGGGAGCCGGTCGAAAAAATAGGCGGCAGTACCGAAGTTTCGACCATGGTAACAGGTTGCTGATCGGACCTCAGCCATGGCATCCGGTGGAACTCGCGGCTTCAGGGATAGTCGTCCGAGAGCAGCAGGTGGGACTCGCGATCGACGAAAGTCCCGGCCATGGGTTGGGTCTCTTGGGACCAAGGGTACGGCCCTTCTCGGCGCAGACAGGTGCGCCGGCGCTCCAGCAAGAGGCGTGCTTGGACGGCCGGGTCGTCCGGCCGCTCGGCGGCAAGGGCTTCCACGTGGGGCAGGGCCGAGGCCAGGCCACATCCGTCGTCGAGGAAGAGCCACTTGAAAGCCGGGTCCTCGTGAAGCAGGCCGTATCTCATCCTGGCCGAAGGCTGTTCCACCTGCTCGGCGAGTTCTTGGCTCCGGCGTTGTTGGTACGCCTCGAGGCGAGGCCAATCGCCGATCGCGATCAGGTGCAGGGGAAAGTCGCGATCACAGCCGCGGAGCCCTGCCGGGCAGGCGCGGTGCTCGATCCAGGTTTCATAAAACTCGGCGAGCAGGGGAGTGGCGTCCTCCAAACGGCCTTCGAGGACGGCGACTCGGCCGAGTAGGTAGTTGGCTTCCGCTCGCTCGCGCACGCTAGCTCTCCGGGATCTCAGCACCTCTTGAGAGAGTTGTTGGGCTTCGACGAGATCCCGGGGAGCCTGCCGCAGCCGCTCACCGGCGATGCGCAGGCGCAGCAGGCGATCCTCGGGGCGGACCGGCAGCAAGTCGGTCAGCACCTCGACCTCCACACCCTCTACACCGCGGACTCTCTCCAACCAATGCCGCATCTCGGCGTTCAAATCGCCGAACCGGGCTACCCGTCGATGGCCCACCTCAATCAAACCGGCGGTATCGCGGGCACCGACCAAGAGATCCGTCAGCACGTCTTCGAGCAGCTCCAGCTCCGTCGGCGTGAGTTCTCGTGTGCTCAGGCGCCGTTTTACCTCGTCGATGCGAGCCCCGACAGGGGCATCGCCGGTCCGCAAATAATAGTCGGGGAGGTCGGAGAGCCGGGAGCTTATGATTTGGGTGAGCCGGCGCTGCTCCGCTTCGAGCTCACAGTCCGCCAATAGGTCGGCAATGGATTCGGCACGACCGGGGCAGACGTGCAGGGCCCGATAAATCGGACGGTCGAGAGAGCCGTCCTGGGTGGCTTTGCCGAGCCGCGCGCACAGCCCTTGGTGCAGGGCTTTAAGCTCCCGGGCTTGCTCGGCTTGCTCGGCTTGCTCGTCGTCGGTTTCCGTGAGGTCGAGAGCCAGCCCCCAAAGCTGTCCGTATCCAAAGCCGGGACCGTCGATCAGGATCGTCTCCAGAGCGGCCAGATCGCGGCCGGCCACGGCTTTTTCCACCAGATTCGAGCGGACCTCGAAGATAAGTGAATGCCAGTTTTCATCTTCCAACTTCCGAGCTTCGTCCGGCACCCTGAAAGGGCTCAGGTGCAGGCCCGCTTCAGCGACCTGTTCCGAGAAGCGTTGCCGACAGTCCTCGGCGGGTGCGAAATCCAGGTCCTCGATCGCGGCGCACAACGCGGCTCGATCCACCAAGGTGTGGTCACCTTCGGATATCGCTTCAAGTCGAGCCTTGATCTCGGCTTGACGCTCGTCGCCGGCCTGGCGCGCTTCGAGCTTGAGGGATTCGATCTCCAAGTAAGGGTCGTCGGGCCGTTGTTGACGGGCTTGTTCGAGGATCTCCATCTGGATCTTTTCAGAGTCATAGGACATCGCCTCGAAAGCGTATCGACGGCGAAGCTCCTCCGGTAGGTAGTGGTAGCGTTCGGCGAGATCGGGATCCGTCGCCGTTTCCACTTCCAGCAACTCCTGGAAGCGAGCTGTAGAGCCGGCCCGCTTTAGCGCGCCCATCAAGCAGGAATGGACTGCTGGGTTGGTGGGATCGATAGCCCAGGAGGACTCCATCTCCGCGATGACCGCCGCGTCCCCCCAGGTCTCCGCCGCTAGCCGCGCCCAGCTGCACCAAGCTTCGGACTGTCGCGGATTGTGCCTTCGCCAATGATCGATCCAACCAAGCCTATCGAGGCCACCGGCCGGCGGTTCCGGAGATTTGTCCTGCCAATGGATCGCCCGGTAATAGTTGGAAAATTGTTCTTCGGAGCGCTCTTTTTCTTCCAGCAGACTCAGGAATGAGAACCAGACTTGCGGCGGTGCCACCGGATCGATCAGCAGCTGGGTCGCGAGACGCTCCAAATCTTCCGCTTCTTGAACGATGTCGAGTTCATCTTGGATGATGATGCCGCCGCAGCCTAAGAACGTCATGCAAACGATTTCTTCCTCGTCGTCCGGCTCGGCCGCCGTCAGGGGTGCGCCGACGAGACAAAGCAAACCGATCCAACCCGCCACGACCACCACGGTGGATCGAAGGCCTCCGCCTGCTGGGTCGTCGCCTCTTTGAGAGTAGCTCTTGGTGGCCGTCGGCCTGGACTTGTTGTGCATGCTGTTCCTCCTCACCAGGATTAGACACGAGCGTTTAGGAAAACGCATCCATACTCATGAGGTCAATACAAATCGTTTAGAACGATGCCTCAGCGGGACCGGACGCTTTTAGACCGGACGCTTTTAGACCGATCTCCCGATCCTCGCCGCGACGATCAAAAAGCGGCGCTTTCTTTTCTGCACCAAGGCGTCCGAGGACCTGACGATTCAGCCCGAGCCGAGTGAATCGTCGGCGATGGCGCGGGCTCGACGAAGGAGGTCCAGCCGCCGCTCGGCTTCGGCGTCGAGCGCGGAATTCGGATCCGGCTCGAGCAGTCGATCTTGCCGCTCGCCGTGGTCCACGATCGCATCGGCCAAGTCCGCCAAGCGGGCTCCGGCTCGCGCGTGCCCTTCGAAGAACATGCCGCCGCTCGGCACGGTTGCAAAGGGTGTCCCGCGGACGGGAATCAGCCGTGGCTCCACGGACGGCCCGAATACGACTCGGCCCGCCGCCCGTCCCTCGGCGCCTTCGAACGGCAGAACCGCTCGCACCCGCTCCCGATCGCCGGCGACCAAACGCGACAAGAGACTCGGGGCCCGGCGCTCGCAATGGCCGGCACCGAAGATCGCCAAGCCCTTGAGACCCGGGTCCAACACCTCCCGCCGTAAGACGTTCTCAAATTGGGCGAGGCGATCCGGCATGCCCACCAAGTCTTCGGGTCCTTCGACGGACGACCAATCCACAGGCAGGGCCGCTCCGATGACGGGGATTCGTTCCGACCGCGACCGACCGGCGTTGGCTTCGGCCACCCGGCGCAGAAACGACTCGTAGATTTCGAGATCCCAGATGACCCCCAACCCGGCGTCGCGCCACGCGGGACGCAGTTGCTCGCGGGACAGGGGCTCGCCCTTGAGCACCAACCGATCGAGCAGGTCTTGGTGGTGCGGATTGACGAATTCGACGACGATCACGTCCACGGTGTCGGCCAGCCTGGGATCCGAGACCAAGGCGTTGCGCAGCTCCGAGTCCAGCACGCTGCCGTGGATTTCCCCCAGGCAAACCAAGTCGGCGTCGTCCCAAAGCCGCAGCAGGTCGTTGACGATCGGGGACGACGTGACCTCGGAAGCTTGCGGGGAATCCGTCCTTCCGTCGCCGCATCCGGAGACGAGCAAGGCGGCGAGTAGAACGGCGATTCCGGGGCGTCTGATCAAGCTCACTCCGAGGTGATCTCTCCGAGTCCCCCGGCTTCGGCCCGGGAGACAAAGTAGGTCGATCGGCGACAGCGAAACGCCGATCAGGACGGTTCGCGGAAAACGTCGTCCACGGATTGAGCGCTCAGAACACGGGGAATCCAGCGCTGGAGCTGCTCCAAGCTCGCCCCGCGTAGCTTGGGACGTGCAGCCTCGACGGAATCGGGACCGAACTTGGCGGCCAAGAGCTCGCAAAGGGACGCCTCGAAACCCTCCGAGCGCCCTTGCTGTAGGCCCTCCTGTCTGCCTTGTTGCATGCCCCTCTGAATGCCTTCTTGGATGCCTTCTTCTTTCCATTCGTCGGACCAGCTGTGCATGTGGTTCTCCATGTAGGTCCTGAATTCGTAGAGATCTGCGAGTCTCGGTAGCTCGATGCCTTGAATGCGGTTGGGTAAGACGACCTTGGAGAGCCAAGCCAGAAGGTCGCGTCGGAGTGACTGGTTGTCGGGGCTCTCCGGGACGACGGCCTCGAAGAGCTGCAAGGCACGGTCGAACTCTTCACTCCTGGAAGCCTGCTCGGCCCGGACGATGCCGGAGACGACGTTGTCTTCGTCCAAAGACTCCAAGGACAGCCGCCGCTCGTCGATGACCGCGTAGCGCAAGGTCGGGCGGTAGGGCAGGATGGCCTCCGGGGCCGCTTGGAACAGGTCTCCGACCTCGAGCGGTGAACTCCACCGGCTTTCCCCATTATAAAACACCACGGGGAAAACGATCGGGAAAGGCTCTCGAGGTCGGACGAAGCCCTGGCGACGCAGGCGTTGGCAGAGCAGGAAGACGTGCGGCGTATCTCAGAAGGGAATTGAAGGTGGTGTTCGAAGCCGTCGAACCCCCCCCCGCCGCCGAGTTTCGCAGGTCAACGTTTTTAAACCCTTCTGAAATCGCCGATTTTAGTTTCCATTCCCTGAGCTGGTGACCCCGCTCGACGACGAGGAGCCGTGAGCTTGCCCCGCCGTCCACGGGCGGGTAGGATTCCAACATGTAGCTCGGAAGATGCAGGGCCGCCCCGTCAGGGGCAAGGCATTTGTAGCCTCGGAATTCATTCCGTGGCGCCTAGGCCATGGCGGGAAATCCGGGCTAGCCCGGAAACCTTTCTCGCCATCAGCACAAAAGCCCCGATCACCTTGTGGCGACCGGGGCCCGAAATCGGAGGCCGGGTCGATCCCGGCCTCACGCTTTTCTACCTAGACGAGAGGTCCGCGGATCAGCCGCAGACCGGGACCTTGTCGGCGCAGCAATCGCCGTATTGGGCGCACTGGGAGTCGCACCAGCAACCTCCCGGAGCCTGGCCACCGCAGTTGCCGCTGCACGAGTTGGGGTTGTTGCCCTCGGTGAAGTTACCTTCGAGGGTGACGCCGGAGTACGAGGTGTAACCCCGCAGCATCACGTAGTAGGTACCGGTTTGAGGCGAGGCGAAGGAGCACGTTTCGTTGTTGCCGTTTAGGTATGGACGGCAATCGTAGCTCGACGTGGTCGGCGCGCTGCCGAAGCGCACGTAGAGGTCGGCGTCACCACTGCCACCGGAGCTTTGGAAGCTCAGGTTGGACGCGCCGGAAGGCACATCCATGGTGTAGTTGGCCTGGGAGCCCTGGCCGCCGGAGATACCGCTCACGGGCACACCGTTTTGCAGCTCACCGCCGCAGCTGGACTGCAAGCAGCCGGCCGCCGCGATCTTGCCTTGGATGACCGAGGCCGGTTGGGCATGGAATCCCTTGTTGAAGTTCACGCCGACGCTGGCGTTGGGGCAGTAGCTCATGATGGTGCCACCGCTCGACGGGTTGCCGGGCAAGGAGCAGTTGCCTTCCACGTAACCGGCGCAGCCGTCGATCGCCGTGTTGTTGCCGTTCCACACGCAGGCATGGGTGTGGCGAGAGCCGGCCGTGTGACCGATCTCGTGGGCGACCACGAACACCGTGCCGCTGTAGGTGGGCACGTTGGAGTAGCTGCTTTGCACGTAGGCGACACTCTGGGATTGCGAGGTGTTGGTGCAGATGCCGTTGAAGCCCGCGGCCACACCGGAGATATTGCCCAACTTCATCAGGTGAGCGAGGTTACCGTTGTGGGAGGTGCGGTAGTTTTGGAATTGCGACAGCAGGGTGCTGGTGTTGCTGCTCGAGGTATAGGGGCTGGAGGAATTCCACACGAAGACCTGCGACAGGCCGGTCTCGATGTTGTCGATGTTGTAGAGGGCGGCGACCTGGTTGTAAACGCCGGTGACCCAGTTGGTGGTCGCCTGGGTCGAGCCCTTGTTTTGATAGATGTTGTAGTCCGCTTCAAGGTAGATCTTGACGCAGTCGCCGGCGGCCTTGCTGACGCCCATGGAGCCAGGACGCTCGATCGGCAGCCTGGCGGATTCGGCGAGCAGGCTGTCCTGGCCGAGGATGTTGTCGCTGTCGTCGACACCGCACTCCATGCTCTTGTCGAATCCTTTGAGGTGCTCGTCGGCAAAAGCGATGTAGGTGCGCGGACCCTTGGTGCGACCCTCGAGGGCACCGACGCTGACGATGCCGTGGTCAGCGGTGTCGGCGAAGATCATCAAGTCGTCGGCGAAGACGGAGACCGCCACCAGGGACTCGGAATCACCGGCGACCACACCGCGATAGTGGGTGCCGAGGTCGTATTTGGCGCCCGGCTCCGGGGAGCTGGTGACGACTTCGAAATCGGGGGTGAACGGATTGACCTTGAGCAGCTCGAGGGTCAGGCGACCGCTCTTGGCGATGCCGAACGGAATTTCGAGACGAAGGGCTTCGGGAGCCGCTTCGTTGAGGGCTTTGACGGCGCCGGCGTCGAGGGTCAGCAACGTGCCATGCTCGAGAGCGTCGGCGGCGCCGGCCTGGGCGCTGAACGCCTTGGCGGGGGCGTCCGTCAACGACACGCTCTGGCTGAACAGATCCGCCGAAGCGAAGACCGCCCCGGCCTGCTTGGCGTCCACCACATTCTCGGCGGGGGTTCCAGCGACCACGGGGGCCGCCATCAATCCGACGCAAGCGAGAGCGCTCGCGGCGGGCACAACAACACGATTGAAGAAACTCATGTTCAAATCTCCACTAACAAAATGCACGAATCCCATAGGCTTCGACCGCGGAATGCAGGTCGGCCTCGAGAGCATCGACCTCCAACCGTGGTCACGGCTGGAGACGAGGTGCTAGGTCGATGGACATTTAAGTAGCAGGATTCGTGCCAGCTTGTGAAACTCTGCGAAACGCCCATTTTCCGGGCCTCGGTGGTTGAGATGTCGGTGCGCCCGTCTCAAGACTGATAACCATGTCTTCTCATCCTTGAAACTGAAGGCCGGCTCAGAGTGACCAGCCCGAGGTGTCACAGCCTTCTTGGCCGGGTGGTCCGGCCCCGGTGCCGAAGAAGCGCATGCGATCGATCGGCGGAGCCATCGGAGAAACATTGGAGAAAGCACACGGCACGCGACTCCCACGGGGTTAGAAGACCTTCATAACCCCAAGGAGTGAATCATGTATCGTTTATCGTGTCTCTCAATTCTGTCGACAATCGTCTCGCTGTTCGGCCCCTCGGCCATGGCCGCTCCCATACCCGAGCCTCCAGGGCCGGTGATGCACTATTCCTTCCTCGAAGGTGAGGGCACCGAGGTCTTCGATGTGTCGAGCTCGACTCCACCACTGGATTTGACCTTCGAAACCACAACCGCTCGCTGGAGGATGGGAGGCGGCCTGGAGCTGCTCGAGCCCACCGCCGTCTCCTCTTCGTTGGATGCGGCGAATTTCGTGGAAGCTTGTATCGGGTCGGGGGCGTTGACCGTGGCGGTTTGGATCGACGGTAGCGCGGCGGAAGAGGCTCGAACAGAGGATCCACAGCGGATCTTGACGCTGTCGGAAAACGATGTCCGGAACTTTTCATTGAGCTATGTCGGAGCCGGTGGCATGGGTGGATTCGAGGTTCGCCTGCGGTCGGACCAAGGGCTCGGCGACTCGGTTTTCTGGCTGACGGAGGAGCCGGCGGGCAAGAGCGGAAGAGCCGCTTCCCAACACGTGGTGTTCACCCGCGACGCCTCCGGTAACGCCCGTCTTTTCATCAACGGAACGTCCGTGGGCACGGGCTTCCGTGGGGGTGGTTTTTCGAATTGGAGCAATCTTCCCCTCACCCTCGGGGCGGAGCCGGATGGCTCAAGCCCCTGGACCGGTTTATTGCGGGAAGCCGCGTTGTACGACCGAGCCTTGAGCGCCGGAGAGGTTCAGGCCCAATTCGCGGCCGGACCGCCGCTCAACACCTCCAACGGTCCGGATATCGATGTGACTTACATCTCGCGGACCCCTCGTATCGACTACGACGCGGTTCCCGATCTGCCACAGAACGGCCAAACCGTGTATTGGGTGGCCCATGTGCGCAACCGGGGCACCTCTACGCTCAGCTTGGTGGAATACGAATGGTCGATCAACGGCTCCGTGGTGTCCACGGGCTCCTTGGTGTCGGTGCCCGCGGGTGCCGAACGCACCGTCAGCCTGCCTTGGACTTGGAATAGCAACCCCCACGATATCCAGTTCCGGGCCGATCCCAACAATATCGTCGCCGAAATCACCAACGCCAACAATGCCCGAACCGTCCGTTCGACCTCCCTGGGGGTCGGTCTGTGGGTGGAGCAAAGCGTGCGCGACTATTTCGACCTGTGCACGCCCGTTTCATGGTCGATACCTACGGCCTCAACATCCACGGCAAGCATGTGGACGTGCGGGACGGCAGCGGGACCCGGATTTTTCCCGATAACGACGACTTCGTCCGGGGCTCGGCCGCCGCGGGTTGCATCATGGACGGCAACAACCTGTGCTTCGCCGAATGGGAGATCAATTGGCTCAACGCCTACGCCGGGCAACGGGCTCTCGACGGCTGGGCTAACTTCAACGCCCACTACGGCTTGCAACAACATATGGAGCTGATCTCGGCCTATCCCGCGAACAATGTGTTGCGCATTTTGGATTCTGCCGGCAACCCCCTGGTGGGTGCTCAGGTCTTGGTCTATCAATCCGAGGAATGGCCGGATCCGAGCACCGACCACTGGTACTCGAAGTACTTCGACAACTATTACGAAATGTCGCCGACAACGAATATTTATGGTCAAGTCAGCCTCGGATCAAATCCTTTCTATCCGGCGCCCAATATGCACGGGGGCAATTATTACTACGGCACCAATTTCTTGCGCATCCTTTACCAGGGCCAAGAAGCCCACGCCTGGTTCGATACCACGCAGATGCATGTCCGCTGGTTCCGCGGCCAAACCGGAACGACGGTTTACGACATCCCGACGTCGATCGTCGGTGGAGGAGGGTCCCAGGCGGATCTTCAAGTTACGGTTTGGGCCAGTGACACCTCACCCTCGGTGGGCGAGCGGGCGACCTACACCGTGCAGGTGACCCAGCTCGGTCCGGCGACCGCCGGCAACGTCACCATCGGCACCGTGACCCAAAGTGTGCCGACCGGAGGCCTGGGGTACGTCGGTCACAGTGCGACCACGGGTACCTACACCCCCAGCAACGGCAATTGGGTGATCCCGAGCTTGGCTCCGGGGGCGCGAGCGACGCTGATGATCGAGGTGGACGTGTTGCAGACGGGCACCCACACCACCATCGCGACCCGCAACGCCTCGACACCGACGGATCCGAACGGCGGCAACGATTCGGATTCCGTGGTCGTGCAATCGTTCGGTCCATCCCATCCGAGGATCGTCGCCTCGGGCGGCGGTAACTTCTATTGGACCGGCAACACGGTGAAGGCCTGGGGTTACAACACCTCGGGCCAGCTGGGCATGGGGCACTCCAACAGCGTCAACACGGCGCAGACCTCCCTGTTCACCCAGGTCTCGCACATGTCCGGCGGCAATCCCTATACCCTGGCGGTCAAAAACGGTCAGGTGTGGGGTGCGGGGGGCGGCAATGCCACGCCGTTCCAAGGCGCCGGCTTTGTGGCCGAGCCCGTTCAGGTGGCCACCGCGGGTTTTCACCATTGTGCCCGATTGGTGGACGGGCGGGTCTATTGTTGGGGTAGCAACTGGGCCGGCCAGCTGGGCGACGGTACCTTTGACGATCGCTCACTGCCCGTGCCGGTGAGCAACCTCTACGACGCCGTGGACGTAGTGGTGGGAGATTGGTACAGCTGTGCGGTCCGGGCCACTGGACAGGTGGTGTGCTGGGGTTACAACTCCAACGGCGAGCTCGGCGACGGGTCCTACACCCACCGCAACGTGCCGTCGCCGGTGGTGGGCATCAGCGACGGGCTCCAGGTCGAAGCGGACAACCACCATACCTGTGTGTTGCGCAGCACTGGTCAGATCCGATGCTTCGGCCGCAACAACAATGGGCAGCTCGGTAACGGCACCACCAGCGGCAGTAATGTGCCCGTGACGGTCAGTGGGATCTCCAATGCCGTGGAGGTCGGGGTGGGAAACGAGCACAGCTGCGCCCGATTGAGCACCAGCGAGGTGAAATGTTGGGGTGATAACAGCTCCAAGCAGCTGGGAGACGGCACCAGCAGCGATCGTTGGACACCCGTCTACAGCACCATCTCCGGCGGCGCTCGCTTGAACGGTGCGCAGAGGCTCGCCGTGGGAGGTTGGCACACCTGTGCCGCGGGTGGCGGCGGCAATCTGCCGGGAGTGGCCGCCTGTTGGGGCGACAACGAGGTCCACCAGCTCGGCGACGGCACCACCACCCCCCGAAACCGAGCTCGGGCCGTCGTCGGCCTACCGTAGCCCTGGTAGTCGCGAACCCTTTCTTCAGCCGCGGCTGTTCCGGGATCTCGGTTCCGGAGCAGCCGGCCACGGCTCGATTTCCAGGGCGCTCAGCTCGTCGAGAAGGAGCCGCCACGGGGAGCCTTCCTCGACAGGCTCTTTGCGGTGCTCATAGGCTCCCTCGAGCCGGGTGTAGACGACCCTCAGATCCAAGAGATTTACCAGTCGGAGCTCGAGATCAGGGCTGTCGGGTTTCCAGGACCGAAGCGCCTGTGAGACGTCTTCTCGATACTCCCTGGGATTGAGCCCGAAGTTCTTGCGGAAGGCTCGTGTGAACGCCTCGTGGGTGTCGTAGCCCGCCTCTATCGCAATGTCCAGGACCCGCGACGATCTCCAGTTTTTAGAGCATATGCCGCACGTTCCAACCGCCCATTTTGGCTGTTTTCCGGGCTCCCTATTCCCGTTTTCATAGGGAACCCCGGCGCGGCTAGGACCGACCCTCCACAAGGACTGCGGGTTGGGTGAAGCCGTCGTCCTTGTGGAGGGTCGGTGCGTCCCCCAGCGATTGTACAGAATCGTACGATGCGAGGTGGTGCAACCTGGTCTTGAGGCCAAACAGGTTGAGGCCAAACAGGTCGAGCGCCTCAAGACGGCTTCGTCGGCGCTTCGCGGGCGTCGGCCAGCCAACGTCGGGCGGCAGCCTTGCCGCTCGCCCCAAAGATGAGACAGGCCGCAATCAAGTTTCAGAAAAGTCGGTCTACTGGCACACGGCGAGGAACTGACCGAGTGCATCTTTGGGAACTGATCGTTCCAGAGAACCTCGATCGTCCCGTCTCCGCGTGGCCGATTCGATGACAGCCCGGCCGGCGGATGCCGACCGGGCTGGGAGGGACCGTGGATTGGACCGACGGTCGTGCCGTCAGTGGAAGGGTTTTGCGGCCGGTCGGGCCTGGTCGGAGAGGGCTCGCAGGGCCAAAGACTCGAGGAGCCTCAGGTCCGTGTCCGACCACGACGCGTTGTCGTCACCGAGCAGGACGAGGTGATCCCGGTAGGCTCGGCGGGCGGCTTCCAGGGCTGGTCCGGGCTCATGGTGGGCCTTCATCGCGGGCAATAGGACGAGCAGATAGTCGTTGATGTGGTGGTCGAGGGTC